>NZ_CP009122.1:464442-766385 GCF_000803645.1 Sphingopyxis fribergensis
AGATGCCGCTGATGAGTTCCGCCGTCGCGCCGTCGAGCGGCCGGTTGACCGCGATGATGCCGCCGAAGGCCGAGACATCGTCGCACTTTAGCGCCGCGTCATAGGCTTCGGCGATCGTCGCCGCGCTCGCGACGCCGCAGGGGTTGGCGTGCTTGACGATGACGCAGGTCGGATCGGCCTCGCGGAATTCGGACACCAGTTCCAGCGCGGCATCGGCGTCGTTGATATTGTTGTAGGAGAGTTCCTTGCCCTGCACCTGTTCAGCCTGCGCAATCCCGCGCGACGCGGGGCCGGCGGGCAGGTAGAGCGCTGCCTTCTGGTGCGGATTCTCGCCATAGCGCAGCTCGGTCGCCAGCTTCGCGGTCAGCGGCAGCGTGTCGGGGAACAGCTTGCCCTGGTCGGCAAAGGCGAACCAGCTTGCGATCATGCTGTCATAGGTCGCGGTGTGCGCGAAGGCGGTTGCGGCGAGGCGCTTGCGCAACGCCAGCGTGGTCGCGCCGCCATTGGCGTCCATCTCCGCGATCACCGCCGCATAATCCTCGGGCTCGGTGACGATGCCGACGAAGGCATGATTCTTCGCCGACGAGCGCACCATCGCCGGGCCGCCGATGTCGATATTCTCGATGATCTCATCACGCGCCGCGCCCTTGGCGACCGTCGCGGCGAAGGGGTAGAGGTTGACGACCACCAAATCGATCGCGCCAATGGCATGTTCCGCCATTGACGCGACATGCGCCGCATCGTCGCGCACCGCGAGGATGCCGCCGTGCACGGTCGGGTGCAGCGTCTTGACGCGGCCGTCCATCATCTCGGGAAAGCCCGTGAGGTCGGAGACGTCGAGGACCGTGTGCCCCGCTTCGCGTAGCGCCTTTGCGGTGCCGCCGGTCGATACCAGTTCGACGCCGTGGCGGACGAGCGCGGCGGCAAGCTCGGCGAGCCCCGCCTTGTCGCTGACGGACAGAAGGGCGCGGCGGACGGGAATCAGGTCGGTCATGGAGGAGGGCCTCGGCTGGCGATGGGATGACGCGGCCCCCCTAGGCGGGTGCGCGCGCTATCGCAAGCGGCGTCGAACCTTAAAAGCGCGGTGCACCCGCGAAGGCGGGTGCCCATCACCGGCCTGTGCAAAATAGAGCCGGCCGGAGATGTGTCCCCGCCTTCGCGGGGACACGATGCTCCAAATTTGCGCTCTATCTAAAGCCCCAGCGCCGCCGCGATCTGGTCCCAGCGCACCAGCTTGAAATTCTGCGCCTGCGCACCGTTGTCGCCGTCCTGCGCGAGGAAGAGGCCGTCGGGCCAGGCTGCGCCGAAATTGCCTGCGACGGCTTCGATCCCATCGGTCTCGCTGGTTGCACCGAAGGCGCCGGCGGCAACGGCAAAGCGTCCGACATAATCCATCGAGGGCAGCTTGAAGACTGCATAGGCATTGTCACCCTGGCTCGATACGAGCAGATAACGCTGGCCCTTGTGATCGATCGTCGCAAGGCCCTCGACATCGGCGACGAGGCGCTGGTTGTCGACCGGCGCGACCATGCGCGCGGTCGCGGTCTTGCCGTTCGGTTTCAATTCCCAGACGCCGGCATTTTCCTCGCCGACATAGAGCGTGTCGCCATCGAAGACGCAGCCTTCGGACTGGGTCGGGATCTTATATTCCCACTCGATGGCGAAGCTCGGCGTGCCGTCGACGGTCAGCGTGCCGACGCGCACCGTGCCGTCCTTGACGATCAGCGCCGCGGTGATTGGTTCGCCCGGCGCGGTCTTCTTGAGGCAGAGACCATAGGCCTCGCCAGTGCCCGCCGCCGCGCGGCCGAGTGCGACGATCGCCGGCTTGTCGGCGTCGAGGCGGAACACCGCGAGGTGCGCGTTCACCCCGTCGTTGCGATCGCTCGCGACGATGATGTTGCCCGCGACGTCGACATTGTTGACGAGGCCCGCCTGGGTAAAGGTGATATCCTTGCCGGTCAGGTCATAGACGTGCAGCCCGGCCTTCTTGTCGGTCGCGACGATCAGCGCGCGGTTCGGATTGGCGGGATCGATCCAGATTGCCGGATCGTCGGCGGCGTCGGCGCGGTTGGTGCCGACGGGCTGCGTTTCGCCGCTGGCGGTGACCTGCGTCGGCGGCAGGCCGGTGATGACCGGCTCGCTGGCCGCGCAGCCGGAAAGCATTGCGGCGAGTGCCGCAGCGGTGAGCAGTTTCGAAATGCGGTTCATCATTACCCCTTTTGACCTCTATTTGCCCCGGGCGACGCAACGCCCGCCATCGGGGCCGATTTCGCCCGAACAGCGCCTGGCGGCAATCGTCGGTTCGTCGATCTCGCTGAGCCTGTTGCCCTGCGCCGTTCGATCGAGATCGAAGCCGTCGTAGAGTTTGCCCGAGGCGGTAAATGTCCGGAATTTGATCCGCCGCGGCTCGACATCGACGATCTGATAGAGTTCGGTCGCCTCGGCGACCTTGTCGGGCTGCGTCGCCGCGCGGTCGTTGAGCGCATACATTTTCGACCCCGTCACCGACACGAGATAGACCGGGCCCTGCACCTTGCCGTCGGCGCGCGCCTTGGCGCTCGCCTCGCGCCCCGCGTCCGACGTCAGCCGGCTGTAACAATGGTCGTGGCCCTGCAGCACCAGATCGACCTTACGCTTTTCGAACACCGGCTTCCACGCCGCCTTGATTTCCTGGGTGTCGTTAGGCCGCGCGCAGGTGAACACGGGTTGGTGGAACAAGACGACGTTCCAGTTCGCCTTCGACGACGCGAGCGTCGCGTCGAGCCAGTCGGTTTGTGCCTTCATTGTCCCGAGGTCGATCGCGGCGGTGCCGTCGAGGACGATGAAACGCACGCCCTGATAATCGGTGTAATAGGTCGTCGCCTTGACCGGATCGGCACCGTTGGAGGGGAGTGCAAACTGCGCGGGCCAATAGGGACCGAGCTTGCGGCTTTCGCTGCCGTCCGCCTTCAGCACATCGACATATTCATGGTTGCCCGTCGCGGGCACCTGCGGGACGATCGCATAATTATAGCTGCCGGCCTGGTTCCACTCGCCCCATTCGTCATCATGGTCGAGGTCGTCGCGCTGGGCGACGAGATCGCCGGCATGGACGACAAGCCGGATATCGCCATTGGCGTGGAACGCCTGACGGATCACGCGGCTGGCGTAAGTGAGAATGCCATTCTGGATGTCGCCGAGGTAGAGGAAGCGGAAAGGCTTGGCCTCTGCCGCAGCGGTGCGGAACTGATACCATTCGCTCCAGCCCGCCGCACCCTTGACGCGATAGGCATAGACGGTGTCGGGGGCGAGGCCGGTGAAGCGGATCTGGTGATAGAGCGCCGGGCCATAGCTGCTGGCGACCGGCATCGCTTTGCCGGTGACCAGCACCGCCTTTTCCTCCAGCGTCGGCCCATCGACCGACACCGCGAGCTGGGCCTGGGACTCGGCCTGCGCGGTGTCGGTGCGATAGGCGACCGCCATCTCGCGCGCCGGGTCGGCCCCGGGCGAAAGGACAATGCGGTCGGGCAGATTTTTCGGCGCGTAGGGAAGGCCGGGCGAACGCGGGATGGGGCCGCTTTCTGCCTGTGCGTGCGCCGCAAGCGTGCCCGAAAGGGCCAGCCCTGCTGCCAACGGCAGCAGGGCGATCCGGTAACGCATCAGAACTTCACCCGCGCGCCGAACTTCATCGTCCATTTATATTGCTCGAACTGGAGAAGGTTTTGGCGGGCGCCAACATTGTTATAGGCGTAATATTTGGCGTTGTTGATGTTTACCCATTCGTAGAAGACCTGAACCTGCTTGGTGACATCATATTTGGCCGACAGGTCGAGCTGGAAGTGATTGTCGATGATCCGGTCTTCTTCCGCCGTATCGCCCAGCTCGTCGAGATATTTCGACCGATAAGTGCCGGCGAGGCGCAGCGAGATGGGGCCTTTTTCATAACCGAGCGCCGCATTGAACGTATGTTTCGACGCCGCCGGCAGGTTGATCTTCCGCAGGTCGGTGATGTCGCCGTCGGTCGGCACGTCGCCGGTCGCGTCGGTATAGGTGTAGTTCGCGTTCACAAGGAACCCGTCGAGCGGCGAAGGCAGGAAGCGCAGCGCCTGCGTATAACTGAGTTCGAGGCCCCAAATCTTGGCGCTGTCGCCGTTGATCGGGATCGTCGCCTCGTCGAACGCGATGCCATTATATTCGCCCGCATCCTCCAAATTGGTATCGACGATGAAATTCTTGATGTCCTTGTAGAAGATACCCGCGGACAGCGCGCCATTGTTCGGCAGATAATATTCGACCCCCGCGTCGAAATTCCACGCTTCATAGGGCTTGAGATCGGGGTTGCCGAATTCGCCTTCGCGCTCGCCGTCTTCATTCTGCTCGATGCTGAACCGCGGCGCCAGCTTCGACAGCTTGGGACGAACCAGGCTCTTCGATGTTGCGGCGCGCAGCACGAGGTTCTGCTGCGGCTCCCAGCGGATCGTCAGGCTCGGCAGCCAGTCGCCATAGCTGCGCTTGAACTGGTTGGGCACGATGCTGTCGACCGTGTCATCGTCGGCGATCGAACCATCGGACAATTCTCCATCCTCGGTCACGACCGTCACGGTATTGGCGCGGATGTCGTTCTTGGTGTGCTCGTAGCGCACGCCGCCGATGACGCGCAGCGTATCGCTGTCCCAGCGGCCGAGTAGATAGCCGGCCATGACGTCTTCGCTGACCGAATAATCTTCGACGTTCGAATCGAAGATCGAGTCGAATTCGTTGAGTTCAAAGCCGTCGCGGTTCGCGTTGAAAAAGGCGCGCACGCTCTTTTTGTCGGGAACCGGCGAAATATCGGTGAGCCGATAGGTCTGGGAACCCACGAAGTCCGCGAGCGTCAGATCGTCCATTTCCCAATATTGCGTTTCGAGGTTGTAGCTCTTGTCGCGCCAGCGGCCCTTGGCGCCGGCCTGGACGGTGAAAGTGCCATTGCTCATCGCGAATTCGCGCGCGAGGTCGAGCTTTGCGCCCCATTCCTCGTCCTGCGCGTCCGACAGGCCGGTGACCTGGATGCTGTCGAGTTCATAGGCGTCGGGGTCGGAGAAATCGGCAATCGCGCCGGCATCGCCGCCGACCGTGTAGAGCGGCCGCCGCGGATCGGCGAAATCGAGGCCGAGGAGCAGGCCATTGTCTTCAAAGCTCTGTTCGAAATTGGCGGGGTCGATGGACCCGTTCTCGCGCTCGGTCGACTTGGCGTAGCTGACCGAATATTTCGCGTGCCAGCCATCGCTGTCGGTCTCGCCGCCCAGCGTGAGGCTGCGGATACGCTGACGCTCGAAACGATCCTTGAGCGACCGCTGGACCTGCAATTCGCCGTCGGCGTCGCTGTAGACCAGGTCGGCGCCGTCGCCGGTGACCTCGCCCGCATCCTCGAGCTTGAGGCTCGTTTCGCGGCGATATTCCTGGTCGTCGAACTGGCTGTAGAGGCCGCGCGCATAGAGCTTGGTCGACGAACCAAGACGGAAATCGAAGTTCAAATTCGCCGAGAGACGCTTCCGTTCGACGTCATAGTCGCGGTAGTTGACCTCTTCGGTCGTGATCTGGCCGTCGTCTTCATTCCACCCGTCGGCTTCGACATTATCGGTTTCGAACTTGCGCTGATAATAGGAAATGCCGCCCGACACGCCGACATTGTCGCCAAGGCGCTGCGCGAAATCGATGCTGCCTTTGGGCGTCAGCTTTTCCGAATAATCATTGTAGCTGCCCTCGATCTTCGCGGTCAGCAAATTCTTGCGGCGTTCGAACGCGCTCGTCGTGTGGATCTCGATCGATGCGCCGATCGTATCGGCGTCCATGTCGGGGGTCAGCGATTTCTTGACCTCGATCGATTCGATGCTGTCGCTCGAAATCACGTCGAGCGCGACCGAGCGGACGTCGCTTTCGGGGGCGGGCAGGCGGACGCCGTTGACCGACGTCGCGTTGAGTTCGGGGTCGAGACCGCGGACCGAAACGAAGCGGCCCTCGCCCTGGTCGTTCAGGATGTTCACGCCGGGCAGGCGGCGCAGCGATTCGGCGACATTCTGGTCAGGGAACTGGCCCACTGCGTCGCGCGTCAGCACGCTTTCGACGCCGTCGGCGGCCTTTTGGCGTGACAGCGCGCTTGCCTGGTTCGCCGACTGGCCGATGACGAGGATGCTGTCGTCGGTGCCGAGGATGACCTTTGCGGTCACATTGCCGCTTTCGGGCACGGTGATCGTCTGGGTGCGCGGTTCGGCACCGACATAGCGGGCTTCGAGCGTATAGGTACCGGCGGGAACGTCGGCGAACCGGAAGGTGCCGTCGCGGTCGGCCTCAGCCACGCGGTTCAGCTCGACGATGCGCAGCTGAGCGCCCTGGAGCGCACGGGTGTCGGTGGCGTCGGTCACCGTGCCGGTGAGGTCGCCGGCATAGGCCGCGGTCGGAACGGCGGCGGCGAGCGAGAGGCAGGTGCCGATCAGGATGCGCGAACGGACGGTACGAAGTCGGTGCATGGAAGTCCCCCGAGGAGTGCGAGAAAATCGCCGGGTCCTCTTGGCTCCCGGCGAGTCGAGGGCGCACTGGCAGCGGTCTGTGACCGCTGTGTTACGGAGGTGTCACACTATTGAAACAGAAGGAAAACGGTGTCGGTCAAGCCCAAGGGATTGCACCGGAACTTGTGTCGAAACTGTAATCGTAAATTTTTCTGACGATCGAGCCGTCGCGGCCATCAGCCGATATGCTTGAAAATCCACCCGATGCTCGCCCCGCCCGCAGGCGTGGTGCCGGTGACGACGAGTTGTTCGGTCGGGTGCGGGCGGCCCTCGCCGTCGACCCACAGGCTCTGCTCGATGTCGAGCCCGCCCTCGGAGGTGCGGAACTGCCATAGCGGGCCGCCGCCCACGCGCAGCAGCGCGCCCAATTTGTCGGCGGTCAGGCTCGCCGAGATATGCGGGCCGAGGTGGAAACGCAGCGCAAAGCCCTTGTCGCCCTTGCGCCGCGTGCGCGGGGCGGGAAGCAACATGTCCTCGCCGCGCAGCTCGCGCCCGTTGGGTGACAGAATCAGCAGGCGGCGGTGGATCAGCCCGTGGCGCCGCGCATAGCCGTCGTGGCTCATCTCCAGCCGACTTCCCTGCGGCGTCTCGCGTCGGTCGAGCTCGACCTCGGTCACACCCTTGCCCAGCGATCCGTTCGACAGGATGGCGGTCGAATTGCTGTCGGCGAGGATCAAAGTCGAATGCGCGGCGGTGGTGCGGAGCCCGCGCGCGAGATCGGCGGGGATCGTCGCGCCGGCCAGCGCGGCGCCGCCGCAATTGACGACGATCCGCTCGGCGCCATCGCTGAGTTCGAAGGCGAGGGTCGACGCGCAGCCCGCTTCGGTCACCCGGGCGATCGGCGGCGGTGCGGCGTCGGCGAGCAGCACGACCTTGTTCGCGACGAGCCGTTGATAGCCCCAGTCGCGCGCCTGCTTGAGCGGCCGCGTGCGCACGCCGCTGGCATCGACGATCGCCTGCACATAAGCGGCCGACGTCGCGCCGCTGCCCTGCCAGCTGCCCATGCCGCCGTCGCTGTGGATGAGGCCGAGTAGCGCCGGAACCGCGCGCGCCAGGACTTCCTGGATGAAGGGCGGCACCTCCATGCGGCGCATGTCGTATATTTTAACGAGCATCGACAGCGCCATGACGGCGTCGAGCTGTGCCTGCGGCGAGCGCGAGATATTGCCGCCGTCGGCGTAGAAGCTGGTTTCGAGGACTTTGCGGAGGCCGGCTTCGCCGAAGACCTGCCGCGGCTCGCCGCCGGGCATCAGCAGCGACGCGGCGACGATGCCGACCCATGCGACCATCTGGCCGGTGCCGGGGCGCGTCTTGTCGGCGACGCGGTCGAGGTGGCGCGCCGCGCGCGCGAGGTGGTTGAGCACCGCCGAGCGATAGACAAGGTCGCTCGACGACAGGATCAGCGGCGCGTGGCTCGCCCAGAACAGGATGCGCCACGCCGTATTGTCGGCTTTCCATGCGGGTTCGTTGACCGTCTCGCCATGCGTGCCGAGCCAGTGGCGGACGACGGCCTCGGCGATCGGGGTGCTGTCGGCGCGCGAGCCGGTCGCGGCGAGGTCGCGCAGCCAGGCAAAGCTGTGCAGATAGTCGGCAAAGGTCGGCGCGACATTGAGCGCGGCGAAGTCGAGCTCGCCGAGCGGCAGCTTTAACCCGCGGTGCAGGAAATGGCCCGCGCGGATCGCGGTGCCGGCGCGCGCGTCGCCCGGAACGGGATCGGTCGGAACACCTAGCAGCTTGAGCGGGAAGCGTCCCTTCAGCCGCAATGCGTGGAGCGGCGTGCGCCAGGTCAGCCGCGTGATCGCGTTGGCGACCCGGTCGCCGAGCGAGAGGCCCTTGTCGGCAGGGAGACGGATCAGGCGCTTGCCGGGCTCGATCGTGTCGTCGAGCGTCGCGGCATCGTCACCGGGATCGAGCGGCGGGTCGGCAGGGGCAGCGGTCAACGGTCTCCCCTTCATCGATCAGGCGCCGCGCAGCCGCCGGATATTGTCGGCGTAAGCGTCGGGTCCGCCCTTGAAGGTCGCGGTGCCCGCAACGAGCACATCGGCGCCCGCAGCGATCGCCAGCGGGGCGGTGCCCGCGTCGATGCCGCCATCGACCTCCAGCCGGATATCGCGGCCGGTCTTGTCGATCATCTTGCGGACCGCCTCGATCTTGCGCAGCTGGCTGGTGATGAAGCTCTGACCGCCGAAACCCGGATTGACGCTCATGATCAGCACCAGGTCGATGTCGTCGATCAGATAGTCGAGCATCTTCGCCGGCGTCGCCGGGTTGAGCGACACGCCCGCCTGTTTGCCCAGCGACTTGATGTGCTGGACGGTGCGGTGGATATGCGGCCCGGCTTCGGGATGGACGGTGATGATGTCGGCGCCCGCTGCGGCAAAGGCGTCGAGGAAATGATCGACCGGCGAGATCATCAGATGCACGTCGAAGGGCAGGGTCGAGTGTGGGCGCAAGGCCTTCACCACCGCCGGGCCGATCGTCAGATTGGGGACATAATGGCCGTCCATCACGTCGATATGGACCCAGTCGGCGCCCGCAGTCTCGATCGCGCGCACTTCCTCGCCCAGCTTCGCGAAATCGGCGCTCAGGATCGAAGGGGCGATACGGACGGGAGATGGCGCGGCGGTCATGGACCGGCCTTAACCATCAAGCGAGTCGGGGGCAAGCGGGGCGGAGGCGCTATTTATGCCTTCGCTGCGAATTATAAACTGCCGTGTCGCCGCGAAGGCGGGGACCCATCTTCTGCCCGTGCTCAATTGCGCCTTCCGGAGATGGGCCCCCGCCTTCGCGGGGGTGCGCCTATGTAGGGTTGGATAAGCTATCGCCAGCGCCAGCCGCCCTCGGTCTTGGCGCGATAGATCGGCATCGGGGCGAGCGCCCCGAGTATAACCGCGATCGTCATCGCCACCGGCCGACCCTGAAGCGCGACGGCCAGCCCGGCGATCATCGCGATGTGCAGCGCCAGGAAAAACCAGCCTTCCCAGACGAACGGCAGGCCGGTCCCATAACCGCGGCGCTTGGCGCGAAACCAGGAACTCTTTCGCATGAACAGGTGCAGCATATCAGCCTTCCTCTTTCGGTGGCCGACCGCGCTTCGCGGGAACCGGTGTTTTGACGCTTACGCCGCGCCGCCCCAGCGCCTCGCGCAACAACATCTCGATCTCGGCATTGGCGCTGCGCAGTTCCGCGGCCGCCATCCGCTCGATCGCCGCATAGAGCGCGGGATCGAGACGGAGGGCAAAGGCTTTTTTCGACGATGCAGCCACCGGGCGAACTCAGTAAAGCGACCCGGCGTTCACCACCGGCTGCGTGTCGCGCTCGCCGCACAGCACGACCATCAGGTTCGACACCATCGCCGCCTTGCGCTCGTCGTCGAGCTCGACGACGCCCTTTTCGGACAGCAGGTTCAGTGCCATCTCGACCATCGTCACCGCGCCCTCGACCAGCTTCTTGCGCGCCGAAATCACCGCCTCGGCCTGCTGGCGGCGGAGCATCGCACCGGCGATTTCCTGCGCATAGGCAAGGTGCGTCAGCCCGCATTCGTCGACGGTGATCCCCGCTACGCTCAGCCGTTCGATCAGCGCCTTGCGCAGTTCGACCCCGACCTCGTCATGGTTGCCGCGCAGCGTGATTTCCTGATGCTCGATATCGTCATAGGGATAGCGCGAGCCGATCGAGCGCACCGCGGCCTCGATCTGCGCCATCACGAATTCCTTGTAATCGTCGACGTCGAACAGCGCCTGCGCGGTGTCGGTGACGCGCCACACGACCTGCGCCGCCATCTCGATCGGGTTGCCGCGCAGGTCGTTGACCTTGATCTTGTCGGAAATGACGTTGTTCGCGCGCACCGCGATCTTCTTGCGCGACAGCCACGGCAGCACCCAGCGCAGCCCGCTTTCACGGTCGGTACCCTTATAAGCGCCGAACAGCTGGATCGCCGCGGCCTCATTGGGGTTGATCAGGTAGAAGCCGCAAAGGATCAGCGAGCCGGCCACCGCGCTCCCCGCCACGACGGCCCATTTCCACGCGACCTGAATGTCGGCATTGGCGTTGGTAATCGCCGCCCACGCGGCAACCCCCAGCAGCAGCAGCCAGATGAACAGCATCAAATAACCGCTCTGCGTCAGTGCCCGCGTCTCCCGGCTGCGGTTCAGCGCCGGTGTTGCTCCCTCGACCATGTTGCCCTCCGAATCATTTGATATAAAGATGATACCATATTTATATCGAATCGGGCGGCGGTCAATCGGGATTTCGTGGCGATTGCGGAGGACGGCTTAGGGGTGGGAAGCTGCCACCCCCATTTTCGTCATCCCCGCGAAAGCGGGGACCCAGAGCGTCCGTCGGCTGGCCTAGCCTTGGGTTCCCGCTTTCGCGGGAATGACGAAGTATTAGAAGCGGGCGTCCGCTTCCGGCCGTTCCCAGCCCTTCGTCATCCCGGACTTGATCCGGGATCCACTGCAGTGCTGAGGTCATGGACCCCGGATCAAGTCCGGCGTGACGATAATGGGCATATCCTCCCTGTCGCGAAGCGATGGGGAGGGGGACCGCCGCCGCAGGCGGGGGTGGAGGGGCCGCGGCGGTCGCGTCATCGTCCCTCCGTCAGCGCGGCGCCAAAGGCGCAGTTTATCCTGAGCGCCTGCAAGGCAGTCGAAGGGCGCTGCCACCTCCCCATGGCTGCGCCACAGGGAGGATCAATGACCGAAATCGGCCGTTCCCAGCCCTTCGTCATCCCGGACTTGATCCGGGATCCATCGCGGCGCCGAAGTCATGGACCCCGGATCAAGTCCGGGATGACGATGTACGGATGATCCGCCCTGTTGCGGACGACAGCCGATTTCGGTTGAAGTGCGAAACCGCGCAGCTAGTTTCGAACGCCCATGACAAATCTTCTTCTGCTTGCTCTATCGGCCGCCGCCGCGGTTGCCCCCGCGGACAATGGCGGTGCGCCGCAGCAAGGGCTGCTCCCGTCATCGCCTTGGAATGTCGACTATGCCGAGGCCGAATGCAGGCTTTCCAGGACATTCGGTGCCGGCGCCGACGGCTACACCCTTCGGATCATCCGGGGAGCGAATTTGAAGGGCGTGCAATATGTCGTCGCGGGACAGTCGCTTAAAATAAGAGACTGGAATCATAGCGGCACGCTCGGACTTCGGCCCGGCGAGCGCGCGTATAAATTAATGGTGGCGTGGTATCGTCTTCCTACAGGCGAATCGGCATTTCAGCTCTTGGCGGACGATGCGCTCAGGCCCGATGAAATCGCGTCGACGCGTGGGCTTGTCATGGAATTTGATGGCGCAGAACCGCTGGTGTTCGCCGTCGGCAATCTCGAAAAACCGCTCGCTGCGCTTGCTTCTTGCTACGATGACCTGTTGACTGGCTGGGGTATCGACCCTGCCGATATTCGCAATCTCAAGACCGCACCCGACCCCCTCGATCTTCACACCTGGCATTTATACGATGATGCTTGGATCGGAAAAGCGGAGAAAGGCAAAATCTGGATGTCCGTCCGTTTGGACGTGAGCGAGACCGGTAAAGCCGTTGGGTGCCATACGTTAAGTCCAAGCGGGTCCGCCGAAGTGGACACAAAGGTCTGCGTGCTGTCTGTCAAAAACGCGCGTTTTAAACCCGCAATCTCAACGGCCGGGGACAAGGTCAAAGCACCATTCATCCTGAAAATACAGATACGTGAGCAGCCCGCCACGCGTTAGCGGCGCGCGCTGATCCCCTCCCGGGATCGCAACCGCTTCCAAAACAAAGGGGGCGAAATCGCCCCCTTTGCCTCCCCGGTGGATTGCGCCTTACTCCGTCGGAAAACCGCGCTTCTTAAGCAGCGCCTTCACATCGGGATCGCGGCCGCGGAAGGCGCGATACGCCTCGGCGCGGTCGGTTTCGTTGCCGGTCATCAACAGGATCGTGCGGAACTTGTCGGCGACCGTGCGATCCCACGGCCCGCCTGCTTCGGTGAACGCCGCCCAGGTGTCGGCGTCCATCGTTTCGGACCACAGATAGCTGTAATAGCCCGCCGAATAGGCGTCGCTGCTGAACAGGTGGCCGAACTGCGGCAGGCGGTGGCGCATGACGATTTCCTTCGGCATGCCCATTTCGGCGAGCGTCTCGCGCTCGAACTTGTCGACGTCGGTCACTGGCACCTTGCGGTCGTGGATCTTCATGTCGACGATCGCGCTCGACAGATATTCGACCGTCTCGAACCCCTGGTTGAACTTGTTCGACGCGAGGATCTTGTCGACCAGCGCTTGGGGCATCGGCTCACCCGTCTTGTAGTGCGTCGCATATTTCGACAGCACTTCGGGGGTCATCAGCCAATTCTCGTTCACCTGGCTCGGGAATTCGACGAAATCGCGCGGCACCCCGGCGAGCGCGGGATAGTTGATGTGCTGCAGCAGATAATGGATGCCGTGGCCGAATTCGTGGAACAAGGTCGTCGCGTCGTCGAGGCTGATCAGCGTCGGCTCGCCCTTCGCCGCTTCGGTGAAATTATTGTTGTTCGAGGCGAGCACGTTGCGTTCGCCGCCCAGCGTCTGCTGGCTGCGATAGGTCGTCATCCACGCGCCCGAACGTTTGCCGTCGCGCGCGAAATTGTCGAGATAGATCAGCCCGACATTCTCGTTCGTCTTGAGGTTATAGACTTCGAAGGTCTTCACCTTGGGATCGAAAACCGGGACAGTGCCGGTGTTTTCGCGGAAACCCAGGTCATAAAGCTGGCCTGCTGACCAGAACATCGCCTGCGTCAGCTTGTCGAGCTGAAGATAGGGCTTCACTTCGCTTTCATCGAGGTCGTATTTCGCCTTGCGGACCTTCTCCGAATAATAGCGGTAATCCCAGGGTTCGATCGTCAGCTTCGGACCCTTGCCGGCCTTCGCTTCGGCGTCGGCGATCGCCTGCATGTCGGCGACCTCTTCCTTCGCGCGCGCGACCGCCGCGGGCCAGACCTTCATCATCAGGCCCATCGCATTTTCCGGCGTTTTCGCCATCGTGTCGGCCATGCGATAATTGGCGTGCGTCGCGAAGCCGAGCAATTCGGCGCGCTGCTGACGCAGTTTCAATATCTCGGCGATCGTCGCGTTCGTGTCGTTGGCGTCGCCATTGTCGCCGCGGCTGACGAAGGCCTTCCAAACTTTTTCGCGCAGGGCGCGGTTGGTGGCGTTCTGCAGCACCGGCTGCGCCGACGAGCGGGTGTTCTTGATCGCCCATTGGCCGGGCTTGCCATTGGCTTCGGCGGCCGCGGCGAGCGAGGCGACGAAGCCGGCTTCGAGCCCGGCAAGCTCGGCCTTGTCGGTGACGAAGGTATAGAGCTTTTCGTCGCCGAGCAGCTTCGACGAGAAGCTCGAGAACAGGCCTTCCAGCTTGGCGTTCATCGCGACCAGCTTCGCCTTGTTTTCGGGCGACAGATTCGCGCCGTCGCGCACCATCTCGTCATAGCTGCGCTCGACGATGCGGATCTGCTGCGCGTTGAGCCCGCTCGAATTGCGCTTGTCGTACACCGCCTTGTAGCGCGCGAAGAGCTTCGGCTCGAGGAACAGCTCGGTATAGAAGGTGGAGATTTTTGGGCTCCACTCGGCATCGATCGCCTCGACGCGGTCGTTCGACTTGTTCGACGACTGCACGCCCCACAAGGCGAACAGCCGGTCGGCGGTGTCGCCTGCGAGCATCATCGGGACATGCGTATTCTCGAACGTCGGGGCTTGCGGGTTATCGATCACCGCCTGCACCTGCGCCTTGGTCTCGGCCATCGCCTTGGCAAAGGCGTCGGGGAACAGCTCGGGGTCCATCTTGTCCCACGGCGGCACCCCTTCGAACGGGCCGGTCCAGGGCGCGAGCATCGGGTTCTCGCCCGCGGGGGCGGCGGCGGCGGTCGGTTCGGCGGCGGTTGCGGTCATCTGGCTATAACCCATCATCATCGCAGTGGATGCAAGCAGGATCGACAAAGGACGGACAAAAGGGTGCGCGGTGCGCGACATCGACAAATCTCCCTGGGGAAAAGGTTTCGGACGAAACCTTGTTGGGAGCGGTTTAATCAGATGTGACAGCGCGGTGCAAGCCGCTTAGGCGCCAAAATCCTGCTGGATCAGGCCAGGCACATCTACGCGGAAGCTGAAGATACCGCCCGCGTGCGGCTGGCCCAAGCGCTCGTCGTCGGTCAGATTCTTGCCCGCGCTGGTGACGAAGGCGGTCTTCAGGTCCGGCCCGCCGAACGCGATCATCGTCGGGCGCTGCACCGGCAGCTCGACCGTCTGGATGAGTTCGCCCGCGGGGGAGAAGCGTACGATGCGCCAGCCGTCCCACATCGCCGACCAGTAGCAGCCCTCGGCATCGACCGCGGCGCCGTCGGGGCGGCCGTTTCCGAACTCGAACTGGTGGAAGGTCCGTTTGCCGCTGAGCGTGCCCGACGCGGGATCGGCGTCGTACGCGTCGATGCGGTGCGTCGGCGTGTCGGCATGGTAAAAGGTACGGCCGTCGGGGCTGAAGGCGGCGCCATTGCTCGTCATCAGTCCGCCGATCATCGGCGTCAGCGTCGCATCGTGATCGACGCGATAGAGGGTGGCGTGCGGATTGGCCTTGTCGGCGGTCAGGCTGCCGATCCAGAGCCGGCCCGCGGCATCGACGCAGCCGTCGTTGAAGCGTTGATCGGGCAGACCCGCCAGCACGGGTTCGCCAAAGGGGCGCGGTGCGGCGCCCCAGGCGTCGATCAGCACGCAGCCGGTCTTGAGCGCGGCGATCAGTCCGCCGCCCGCGCGCGGGGCGACGCAGCCGACCGGGCCGTCGAGCTGCATAACCTCGTCGGTGCCGGTCGCGGGGTCGGTGCGGTGGATGCGGTGGGCATCGATATCGACCCAGTAAAGGCGGGACTCGGAGGCGCTCCAGCGCGGCGATTCGCCGAGCAGGGCTCCGGCATCGAGAAGAAGGTCGACCATCGCCCGCGCTTAGCCCGGCTTGCCCGCGTCGCGCCAGCGCCGAATTGCGGCCTTTCGTGCCGTAGCGGCATTTCTGCTTGACGTGCACGTAAACGTAAGGTCAGGTGCTTGGCGAAGCCGACGCGAAAGCGCGCGGCATTTTGGTGCGGCCGGCTCCCCGTTTGCGTTCGGCCGCGCACCGGGAAAAGGAATGTCTATGTCGCTCGATAATCTGTCGCGCTCCGCCTACTCCGAAGACCATGAGGCGTTTCGCGCCACGGTGCGCCAGTTCCTCGAAAAGGAAATCGCGCCGAACGCGGCAAAATGGGCCGAGGACGGCATCGTGCCGAAGGATATCTGGCCGAAGGCGGGCGAGCTTGGCATGCTGTGCCCGACGGTGCCCGAGGAATATGGCGGGCTCGGGCTCGATTTCGGCTACAACGCGATCGTCGATGAAGAGAGCGCCTATTATGGCCGCGCGACGACGGGCTTCTCGCTCCAGTCGGATATCGTCACCTCCTATATCGTCAAATATGGCAGCGAAGAGCAGAAGAAGTACTGGCTGCCCAAGATGGTCGCGGGCGAAGTGATCACCGCGATCGCGATGACCGAACCCGGCACCGGCAGCGACCTTCAGGGGATGCGCACGACCGCGAAAAAGGATGGCAATCATTATGTCATCAACGGCTCGAAAACCTATATCACCAACGGCCAGAACGCCGACCTGATCCTCGTCTGCGTCAAGACCGACACCGAGGTTCAGCCGGCGTGGAAGGGCGTGTCGATCGTTCTCGTCGAGGCCGACCGCGAAGGCTATGAGCGCGGGCGCAACCTCGACAAGATCGGGCAGGACGAGGCCGATACGTCGGAAATGTTCTTCAACGACGTCCGGGTGCCGATCACCAACTGCCTTGGCGAAGAGGGCAAGGGCTTTATCTATCTGATGAGCGAGCTGCCGCAGGAACGCCTCTCGATTGCGGTGTCGGCGCAAGCGTCGGCGCAGCGCGCGTTCGACGACACGGTCGAGTTCACCCGCGATCGCAAGGCTTTCGGCAAGCCGATCCTCGATTTCCAGAATACGCGTTTCGTGCTCGCTGATTTGAAGACCAAGCTGCAGGTCGGCTGGGCGCATCTCGACTGGGCGCTGGCGCGGCATTTGAAGAAAGAACTGACCCCCGAGGAGGGCGCTGCGGCGAAGCTGTGGCACACCGAACTGCAATGGGAAGTGATGGACAAATGCCTCCAGCTGCACGGCGGCGCAGGCTATATGAACGAATATCCGATCGCCCGCGCCTGGCGCGCCGCGCGCGTGACCCGCATCTTTGGCGGCACGAACGAGATCATGAAGGAACTGATCGGGCGGAAGCTCTGATCGTTTGAAATCGCAGGAAAGGAATTCTCCCATGCCTACTGCTTATATCGTCGACGCCGTCCGCACCGCGGGCGGCAAGCGTGGCGGCCGGCTTGCCGGTGTCCACCCCGTCGACCTCGGCGCCGCGGTGTTCGACGCGATCGCCGATCGTAACGACTTCGACACGAAGGCGATCGACGACGTCATCACCGGCTGTGTCAGCCAGGGCGGACAGCAGACGATGGACGTCGGCCGCAACGCGGTGCTCGCTTCGAAACTGCCCGACTCGATCCCAGCGGTAACGATCGACCGCCAGTGCGGCTCGTCGCAGCAGGCGATCCAGTTCGCCGCGCAGGCGGTGATGTCGGGCACGCAGGACATCGTCCTGGCGAGCGGTATCGAAAGCATGACGCGCGTCCCGATGGGCAGCGTCGCGACCTTGTTCATGAAGGAGGGCCTCGGCCATTATAAGTCCGAGCGGCTCGAGGAAAAATATCCCGGCATCATGTTCAGCCAGTTTATGGGCGCCGAGATGATCGTCAAGAAATACGGCCTGACCAAGGGCGACCTCGACGCCTATGCGCTCGAGAGCCATCGCCGCGGCAAGGCGGCAACCGAGGCGGGCCATTTCCAGCGCGAGATCGTCGGCGTCGAGATCGACACGCCCGACGGCCGTCAGACCCATCTGGTCGACGAAGGCATCCGCTTCGACGCGACGCTCGAAGGCATCGCCGGGGTCAAGATCCTGCAGGAAGGCGGCTCGATCACTGCGGCGACATCGAGCCAGATCTGCGACGGTGCCTCGGCGGCGCTCGTTGTGTCGGAACAGGCGCTCAAGGATCATGGCCTGACCCCGCGCGCGCGCATTCATCATGTCTCGGTGACCGCGGGCGACCCGGTGATCATGCTCGAAGAGCCGCTGTTCGCGACCGAACGCGCGCTGAAGCGTGCGGGCATGAAGATCGAGGACATTGACGCCTATGAGGTCAACGAGGCGTTCGCGCCCGTGCCCCTGGCTTGGCTCAAATATCTCGGTGCCGACCATGCCCGGCTCAACCAGCATGGCGGCGCGATCGCGCTCGGCCACCCGCTCGGCGCCAGCGGCACCAAGCTGATGGCGACCCTGCTCGGCGTGCTCGACGCCACGGGCGGCAAATATGGCCTTCAGACGATGTGCGAAGGCGGCGGCCAGGCCAACGTCACGATCATCGAGCGGCTTTAATTTTTCTCCCCTCCCGCTTGCGGGAGGGGTCGGGGGAGGGCCTGTTGGTAGCCCAGCCCCTAACATGCCCCACTCAAACCCTCCCCTGAAGGGGAGGGCCTAAACGGAGAAAACCATGAAACTCGATTCCACCGTATCCGCCGTCGTCACCGGCGGCGCCTCGGGCCTCGGCGCGGCGACCGCGCGGGCGCTCGCCGCGAAGGGTGTCAAGGTCGCGATCTTCGACCTGCAGGAAGAAAAGGGCCTCGCGATCGCGGCCGAACTCGGCGGCGTTTTCTGCGAATGTAATGTGACCGACGACGCCAGCGTCGATGCCGCCTTTGCCAAGGCGCGCGAAGCGCATGGGCAGGAGCGCATCCTCGTCAACTGCGCGGGCACCGGCAACGCGATCAAGACCGCGAGCCGCAGCAAGGAAGACGGTAGCATCAAGCATTTCCCGCTCGATGCGTTCAACTGGATCATCCAGATCAATCTCGTCGGCACCTTCCGCTGCATAGCCAAGTCGGCGGCGGGCATGCTGACGCTCGACCCGATGGAGGATGGCGAGCGCGGCGCGATCGTCAACACCGCGAGCGTCGCGGCCGAGGACGGCCAGATCGGCCAAGCGGCGTACTCAGCGTCGAAGGGCGGCGTCGTCGGCATGACGCTCCCGATCGCGCGCGACCTCGGCAACGAGAATATCCGCGTCAACACGATCCTGCCCGGCATCTTCGACACCCCGCTGCTCGCCGGCGCGCCGCAGCCGGTGCGCGACGCGCTCGGCGCCTCGGTGCTCAACCCCAAGCGCCTCGGCATCCCCGACGAATATGCCAATCTCGCGATGTGCATGATCGAGAATGGCTATTTCAACGGCGAGGATGTCCGCCTCGACGGCGGCATCCGCATGGCGCCGCGCTGATATGCCCAAACCGGAAAGCTGGCGGCTCGACGCCGCCAGCTACCCCGTCGTGGCCGAGTTCCAGACACGTTTTCAGGACATGGACATCAACGGCCACCTCAACAATGTGGCCTTTGCCGCGCTGTTCGAGAGCGGCCGGGTGCTGCTGAACCGGCAGGTGCGTCCGCTCGACGAACGCCCTTCGAACGAGCGCACGATGGTCGCGGCGGTAGAGATCAACTATCTCGCCGAGGGCAATTTCCCCGATCCGGTCGAGATCGCGACCGGCATCGGCCGGCTCGGCACGTCGAGCTGGACGATCGTGCAGGCGATGTTCCAGAACGGACGCTGCATAGCCGCCTGCGATACCGTAGTCGTGTGCCGCACCGATGGTCAGGCGAAGCCGCTCCGCGCCGCGATGGTTGCCGAACTCGAAGAAAAACTCGTTAAACCCGCTTAGAGGTTCTTGTCCGCGTCGGGGACCGAACGGATCAGGTCGCGCGCGAAGCCGATCAGGCCGATCTGGCGGCGGCGTTTCAGCCGTTCGGCGCGCAGGATCGCGCAGACCTCGTCGAAACAGCCTTCGACATTGTCGTTGATCAGCACATAGTCGTAGCCGTCCCAGTGGCTGATCTCGTTCGCGGCGCGTTCCATGCGCGCGGCGATCACCTCGTCGCTGTCGGTCTTGCGCGAGCGCAGGCGGCGTTCGAGTTCTTCCATCGTCGGCGGCAGGACAAAGACGCGCACGACGTCGGGGCCCGCCTCCTGATAAAGCTGCTGCGCGCCCTGCCAGTCGATGTCGAACAGCACGTCTTTGCCCGCATCGAGCAGTTCGTCGACCCTCGCGCGGGGCGTGCCATAGCGGTGGCCAAATACATGCGCCCATTCGAGAAACTCGCCGTCGGCAGCCATTTTCTTGAAGGTGTCGGTGTCGACGAAATGATAATGGACACCGTCGATTTCGCCGGGGCGCGGTGGCCGCGTCGTCGCCGATATCGACAGCGCGATATCCTTGTCGGCCTCGAGCATCATGCGCGAAATGGTGGTCTTGCCTGCGCCCGAGGGCGAGGAGAGGACGAACAACACGCCGCGGCGGTTCAGGTGGACGCTTTCAGCCATGGGCGCTATTCGCCAAAGCTGCGCCAGTGGTCAAGCGTCGTATGCAGGTTCCACGTCCGTGGAACAGGGGGGAGCGGAGCATGGCAGGAATTTCACGAACGGGCTGGCTGGTCGCCGCGGGGCTGCTCGCGGTCTTTGCCGCGATCCTCTTCGAGATGGGGCGCCCGCCGATCTGTCCGTGCGGGACAATCAGCCTGTGGCACGGCGTCGTGCAGTCGAACCAGAACAGCCAGCAGATTTCGGACTGGTACAGCTTCAGCCATGTCATTCACGGCTTCATTTTCTATGGCGTGCTGCGCTGGATCCTGCCGCACCGCCCTCTCTGGGTGCCGCTTGCTATCGCGATCGGGATCGAGGCCGCGTGGGAAATCCTCGAAAATTCGCCGATCATCATCGACCGCTACCGCGAAGTGACGATGGCCTATGGCTATTCGGGCGATTCGATCCTCAATTCGGTGAGCGATGCCATCTTCATGATGATCGGCTTCATCGCTGCCAGCCGGATGCGCTGGTGGGTCACGGTCGCGATCGCGATCATATTTGAGCTGTTCACCCTATGGGCGATCCGTGACAATCTGACGCTCAACGTCCTGATGCTGGTTTCGCCCGTCGAGGCGGTGAAGGAGTGGCAATCCGGCGGCTAGTGGATCGCGCTGCTGCGCCCGTTTTCTTCCAGCGGAATCGCTGGCGGCAACGCGTCGCCGATCGTCTGTCCATCGGTTGGCAGCTCCGCCGTTCCGGTATAGGTGTCGACCACGCCCGCATTTGCGAGTTCGGGGTCGATTGCATGCGCCTCTTCCGCCGCCTTGCGCGCCTCGGCGCGTTCGGCCCATTTTTTGGTGAGATAGCCCGCCGCCGCCCACGCCGCGAGCGCGGCATAGCGTTGCGGGAAAAGGCGCCGCGCCGCGAACAGAGCGCCCGCGCCGATCACAGCGCCCGCGACCGGGTGATTGCCCTTTTCTTTTCCGACGGCGCTGCCAAGGACGCCGCCTACGATCCTGCCTATCATGCAAAAATCTCCTTCCCCGTATCAATCCGCCGGGGCGCTACGGGTTCCCGCTCAATGTTCCGGTCCCAACATCGTGCGCGGATCGACGACGCGGTCGAAGGTCGCGGCGTCGACATAGCCGAGATCGAGCGCGGCTTCCTTCAGCGTGCTGCCCGTTTCGTGCGCGTGCTTGGCGATCTTCGCGGCCTTGTCATAACCGATTTCGGGTGCAAGCGCGGTGACGAGCATCAGCGAGCGGTTCATCAACTCGTCGATGCGGGCAAGATTAGGTTCGATCCCGACGACGCAATGTTCGGTGAAGCCCGCCATGCCGATCGCGAGCAATTCGATCGAGCGCAGCACATTCGAGCCGATCAGCGGCTTGAACACATTGAGTTCGAGATGGCCCTGAAGGCCCCCAACCGTCACCGCCTGATGATTGCCGATCACCTGCGCGGCGACCATTGTCAGCATCTCGCACTGCGTCGGATTGACCTTGCCCGGCATGATCGAGCTGCCGGGTTCGTTCGCGGGCAGGTCGAGTTCGCCCAGACCCGCGCGCGGGCCCGAACCGAGCAGGCGGATATCGTTGGCGATCTTGGTCAGCGCGACCGCGAGCGTATTGAGCGCGCCCGAGAAGAAGACGAGCCCGTCGTTCGACGCCAGCGCCTCGAATTTGTTGGCCGCGGACTCGAATGCGATGCCGGTGCTATTCGACAGCTCGGCGGCGATCGCGACGTCGAATCCGGCGGGCGCATTGAGTCCGGTGCCGACCGCCGTACCGCCCTGCGCGAGCTTGCAGATGTTATGGGCCAGCGCCCCCTCGATCCGCGCGCGGCACGCGATCAATTGCGCGACATAGCCTGAAAATTCCTGGCCGAGCGTCAGCGGAGTCGCGTCCTGCAAATGGGTGCGGCCGATCTTGACGATATCGTTCCATGCCCGCGCCTTGGCTTCGAGCGCGTCGGTCAGCAGGGTCAGCGACGGTAGCAGCCGTTCCGTCGTCTCGACCGCGACCGCGACGTGCAGCGCGGTCGGAAAGCTGTCGTTGGATGACTGGCCCATGTTGACATGGTCGTTGGGATGGACGGGCGATTTGCCGCCGCGCGTGCCCGCGATCACCTCGTTTGCGATACCCGCGATCACCTCGTTCGCGTTCATGTTCGACTGGGTGCCGCTGCCCGTCTGCCAGATCGCGAGCGGGAACTGGTCGTCGTAGCGGCCGGCGATCACCGCGTCGGCGGCGGCGGCAATCGCGTCGGCCAGACCGGCATCGAGCCCGTGCGCGCGATTGACCCGCGCCGCCGCGCCCTTGATCCGCGCCAGCGCGTGGACGATCGGCATCGGCATGCGTTCGTGCGCTGGAAAAGCGAAATTGTGCCGGCTGCGCTCGGTCTGCGCGCCCCAATAGGCGTCGTCCGCAACCTCGATCTCGCCGATGCTGTCGCTTTCAATTCGCGTGCTCATGTCACCAGCATCCTCGTCACCAGCACCGACCCGGCCCAGATCATCGCCACCAGGCCGAGCAACTGCCAATAGCCGCCTTCGCCGACACGCCGACGCAGCCATGCGGCGGCGAGCCACACGATGACGAGCGCGGGGGTCAGGATCAGCACAGTAAAGCGAAGCAGCCCGTCGGCGATCTGTCCGCGCGGCGCATTGCCCTGTGCCAGGGCATAGCCCTCGACCCCCCACCAGAAGGCCGCGGTGAGCACGACCATGCCCGCGAGCGACCAATATTGCCAGAAACGGCTCGGGGGCCAGAGCGGGCCCGCCATCTTATCGCTTCTTGCCGAAATCCACGGTCACGACGTTCGATCCATCCTCGCTGATGACTTCGGGACGGTCGTTGTCGGCTTCGTCGTGCGGCTCGGGCTGCGTGTCGTCGTCGTCGCTGACCTGGAACTGCAGTCCGAAATCGACCGACGGGTCTACGAAGGCAGTGATCGACGCATAGGGGATGGTCAGGATCGACGGTGTCTGGTTGAACGACAGGCCGACGCTGAAATGATCCTGCTCGACCTTCAAATCCCAGAAGCGGTTTTGCAGCACGATCGTCATTTCATCGGGGAATTTGGCGATCAGATGCGCCGGAATATCGACGCCAACGGCCTGCGTCTTGAAGGTGATGTAGAAATGATGCTCGCCGGGCAGGCTGTCATAACCGACGATCTGGCTGAGCACGCGGCCGACCACGGCGCGCAGCGCATCCTGCACGATTTCGTCATAGGGAATCAGGCTGTCGCGTACATCGTCACTCATGGGGCGAGGGGATGAACGCGCGCCGCACGCCGGTCAAGGGGGGAGAGTTACCTTGCAACGCGAAAAGTCGCTGCTATGGCGCATCCCATGCGAACCGCCAATGTCCAGCGCACGACCAAGGAAACGGATATCGCGATCGCCGTCAATCTCGACGGAACGGGCGAATATTCGGTGTCCACCGGTATCGGTTTTCTCGACCATATGGTCGAGCAATTGTCGCGCCACTCGCTGATCGACATTTCGATGCAGGTGAAGGGCGATCTTCATATCGATCAGCATCACACGGTCGAGGACAGCGCGCTCGCGCTCGGCGAGGCGGTCGCGAAGGCGCTCGGCGACAAGCGCGGCATCGCGCGCTATGGCGAGGCGCATGCGCCGATGGACGAGACGCTGACGCGCTGCGTGCTCGACATTTCGGGGCGCCCGCACTGCGTATATAAGTCCAGCTTCTCGCAGCCGCGGCTCGGCGAGATGGACACCGAGATGTTCCCGCACTGGTTCCACAGCTTTGCGCAGACCGCGGGCATCACGCTGCACATCGAGATGCTGTATGGCGAGAACAACCATCACATCGCCGAGAGCATGTACAAGGCGCTTGCCAGGGCGCTGCGTCAGGCGGTCGAGATCGACCCGCGCAAGGGCGATGCCATTCCCTCGACCAAGGGTGTCCTCTAGGGCCGGAAAATGAGCAGCATTGCCCTGATCGACTATGGCGCGGGCAATCTTCGCTCGGTGCATAATGCGCTCGTTGCCGCGGGCGCCGACAATGTCGCCGTGACCGCCGATCCCGATGTCGTCGCGAAATCCGACCGGATCGTGCTGCCCGGCGTCGGGGCGTTCGCCGCGTGCATGAACGGGCTGTCGGCGATCGACGGACTGATTGCGGCGATGGAGCAGCGCGTGCGCGGCGAGGGCGCGCCTTTCCTTGGTATCTGCGTCGGCATGCAATTGCTCGCCGACGCGGGTGAGGAGCATGGGCGACACGCCGGCCTCGGCTGGATCGCCGGCACGGTGCGGGCGTTCGATCCGGCGCCGGGCCTGCGCATCCCGCATATGGGTTGGAACGACGTTATCCCCGCTGCGCCGCACCCGGTGATCGCGGCGGGTGAGGCCTATTATCTGCACAGCTATCATTTTGCCGATGCGATCGATGTCGCCGCCACCAGCAGCCATGGCGCGACCTTCACCGCCGCAGTGGCCAAGGACAATATCGTCGGCGTCCAATATCATCCCGAAAAAAGCCAGGCTTACGGCCTCGCGACGCTCGAAAGGTTTCTCGCATGGCGGCCTTGACCATCTTCCCCGCGATCGACCTCAAGGGTGGGCAGGTGGTCCGGCTCGCCGAGGGCGATATGGCGCGCGCGACTGTCTATGGCGACGATCCGGCGGCGCAGGCGCGGCTGTTCGCTGAGGCGGGCGCATCGCACCTGCATGTCGTCGATCTCGACGGGGCCTTCGCGGGGGCGAGCGTCAACGGCGCGGCGGTCGAGAGCATCATCGCCGCCTTTCCGGGCAAGGTGCAGGTCGGCGGCGGCATCCGCGATCGCGCCGGGGTCGACCGCTGGCTAGGGCTCGGCGTCGAGCGCGTGATCATCGGCACCGCGGCGCTGAAGGATCCCGAGTTCGTAAAATCGGCCGCGCGGGATCTGCCCGGCCGGATCGTCGTCGGGGTCGATGCCCGCGACGGCATGGTCGCGACCGAGGGTTGGGCCGACGTCTCCGACGTCCGCGTCAAAGACCTCGCGCGCCGGTTCGAGGATGCCGGGGTTGCGGCGCTGCTGTTCACCGACGTCGGCCGCGACGGGCTGCTCAAGGGCTGCAATGTCGAGGCGACGGTCGCTCTGGCGCAGGCGGTTGCCATTCCGGTGATCGCGTCCGGCGGCGTAGCGGACATCGGGGACATCTACGCGCTCCGTCTGCATGTGGCGGACGGGATCGAAGGCGTGATTACCGGTCGTGCGCTCTACGACGGCCGGCTCGATCTCGCCGAAGCGATTGCGGCGGGGGCGGCGTGACCGTCCGCGTCCGCGTCATCCCCTGCCTCGACGTCGCCGACGGGCGCGTCGTGAAGGGCGTGAATTTTGTCGATCTGCGCGATGCCGGCGACCCCGTCGAGGCCGCGCGCGCCTATGACGCCGCGGGCGCCGACGAGCTTTGCTTCCTCGATATCAGCGCGAGCCATCAGGGGCGCGGCACCTTGCTCGACATGGTTAGCCGCACCGCCGAAGTCTGCTTCATGCCGCTCACCGTCGGCGGCGGGGTGCGCAGCGCCGACGATGCGCGCGCGCTGCTGCTTGCCGGCGCCGACAAGGTTGCGGTGAACAGCGCCGCGGTCGCGCGTCCCGAACTCGTCGCCGACATCGCCGACCGTTTCGGCAGCCAGTGCGCGGTCGGCAGCATCGATGCGCGCCGCGTCGAAGACGGACGTTGGGAAATCTTCACTCATGGCGGGCGCAAGCCGACCGGGATCGACGCACTTGAACACGCCGTCCGCCTCGCCACCCTCGGCGCGGGCGAATTGCTCGTCACAAGCATGGACCGGGATGGCACGAAGGACGGCTATGACCTCGCGCTCACCCAAGCGATCGCCGACGCGGTCAGTGTGCCGGTGATCGCCTCGGGCGGGGTCGGCAATCTCGACCATCTCGTCGCGGGTGTGCTCGAAGGCGGCGCCAGTGCGGTACTCGCCGCGAGCATCTTCCACTTCGGCGAGGCGACGATCGCCGAAGCCCATGCGCGGCTCGCTGCCGCCGGATTGCCTGTCCGCGCGCACTAAAATTCCGGCTTGGGGTGGCCACGCGGGGAGGGGGCTGCAATAGAAGCTGCATGACTTCAAGATTGCGCATCGCCGACCGCACCCACGACCTCTTTCCCGTCCTCGGCTTCCTTGCCGCAATGGCGAGCCTCGCGATGCCGCTCAATCCCTGGCTGGTCGCGTTCATTCTGATGGGCGCGATCATCGCGGCGGTTCACCATGCCGAGGTGATTGCGCACCGCGTCGGCGAGCCGTTCGGCACGCTGATCCTCGCGCTCGCGGTCACGGTGATCGAGGTCGGGCTGATCCTGACGTTGATGCAGGCCGAACCCGAAAAGGCGCAGACGCTGGCACGCGACACGGTGTTCGCAGCGGTGATGGTGATCCTCAACTTGCTGATGGGTCTGTGTCTGCTCAGCGGCGCGATCCGCCATCACGAACAGCGGTTCCAGCGCACCGGGATCGGCGCCGCACTCGCGACGCTGACCGTGTTGACGGTGGTGACGCTGGTGCTGCCGAATTACACCTCCAGCGCGCCGGGATCCTTCTATTCGGCCACGCAACTGGCTTTCGTCGCGCTCGTATCGCTTATCCTCTACGCCACCTTTGCGCTGGTGCAGACGGTGCGCCACCGCGACTATTTCCTGCCCGATGAGGATGTCGATGCCGATGGCGACGGCGAGCCCGACAACCACGCTGCGCCGCCGACCGTCCAGCGCACCGCGATCTCGGGCGCGCTGCTGCTCGCCAGCCTGTTTGCGGTCGTCCTGCTCGCCAAGAATCTGTCGCCGGTCATGGGCGCTCTGCTCTCGGACTGGGGCGCGCCGCCGGCGGTACTCGGCGTGTTGATCGCGGCATTGATCCTCGCGCCCGAAGGCCTGGCAGCGGTCCGCGCCGCAAAAGCCGATCGCCTCCAGACCAGCCTCAACCTCGCGCTCGGATCGGCGCTCGCGACGATCGGCCTCACCATTCCGGCGGTCGCGATCCTGTCGATCATGACCGACATGCCGATCAGCCTGGGGCTTGATGCCAAGTCGACCGTGCTGCTCTTTCTGTCGCTGATCGTGTCGGTGCAGACGCTGGCGAACGGACGCACCACGGTGCTGCAGGGCGTGATTCACCTGATGCTGTTCGCGATCTACCTGTTCACGACGTTCGTGCCGTGACCTCGCCAACGCCGGGGTTCAATAAATAGGGACAGTCCCTATTTATTGCTCCCGCGGCCAGGTTGGGGTCACGTCTTCCGCACGAACACCGTCCCTGCGCTATAGCCCGCGCCGAACGAACAGATCAGCCCGGTATCGCCCGCGACCATATCTTCATGGTTCAGGTGAAAGGCGATGATCGACCCCGCGCTCGACGTATTGCCATAGGTGTCGAGCACCGTCGGGCTTTCATCCTCGCTCGCCTCATGCCCCAGCACGCGCTGAGCGATCAGCCGGTTCATGTTGGTGTTTGCCTGATGTAGCCACAGACGGCGCATGTCGCTGCCTTTAAGGTTCAGCACCTCCATCTGTTCGACGATCAGATGGGCGACCCACGGCACGACTTCCTTGAACACCTTGCGCCCTTCCTGGACGAACAGCTTGTCGCTCTTCGGTCCCGACTGGTCGATCCCGCCATGTCCGCGGTTGAGGAAGCCGAAATTGTTGCGGATGTTATTGCTGAACTGCGTCTTCAGCTTGGTGCCGAGGATATCCCAATGCCCGGCCGGCGCGATATGCTTGTCCTCGACGAGGATCGCGGTCGCGACGTCGCCGAAGATGAAATGGCTGTCGCGGTCGCGCCAGTTGAGGTGCCCCGAACAGATTTCGGGGTTCACCACCAGCACGCTCTTCGCATGCCCCGCGCGGATATAGTCCGCGGCGGTCTGGATGCCGAAGGTCGCCGACGAGCAGGCGACATTCATGTCGAAACCGAAGCCGTCGATGCCGAGCGCGTCCTGAATTTCGACCGCCATCGCGGGATAGGGGCGCTGCATATTCGACGCGGCGCATAGCACGGCGTCGACCTCGCCCGCATCGCGCCCTGCGCGCGCGAGCGCATCCTTCGCTGCCAAAACGCCGATTTCGGCAAGGATCGACAGCTCCTCATTGCTCCGCTCCGCGATGCGCGGCGCCATATGCTCGGGGTCGAGGATGCCCGCCTTGTCGACGACGAAGCGCGACCCGATGCCGCTCGCCTTTTCGATAAACTCGACGCTCGATTCCGCGAGTTCGGCAATTTCGCCCGCCGCGATGGCGTCTGCATTTTTCCTATTGTGCAGCGCAACATAAGCGTTAAAACTGGCGACAAGTTCTTCGTTGGAGATGCGTTCGGCGGGGGTGAAGAGGCCGGTCGACGAAATGACCGGCTGCGGTGAATGCGACATGGTGGCTCTCATGTGTCTTACAGTTTCAAGACACGCTGATTAGGCTCCGTCGCGGCGCTGCGCAACGCCCCACAGCTTGCTGAACAATGTCCGACACCATGGTTAACCCGCCACTAACCATTTTGGTGGCAGACTGTTTGATGCAGGCCTCCGGGGGGATGGCTCCTCGGGCGCCGTGCGGGAGCATGACCATGGCGACGCGTTCGGGACCGGCAGCAGGCGATCTGTCGATATCGGAAATCAAGGAATTCGCGGGCTTTCCTGCCTCGACGCAGCGGTACATCCGCCGCTCGCTCGACATCGGGCTCGAACGCGACGATGCCATTTCGCGCTGGTCGCGCGACATGGTCGAGGAAACCGCGATCCGCGTCCAGGCGCGCGTCTATCAGCGGCTCGTCGAAATCCGCGGGCATATTCCCGACGACAGCGGGCTCGACGCGCTCGAACATTTCATGGCGCCGCTGATCGCGGTTTCGGCGTTCGACCTCGGGCAGGACCGGCTGCATGCCTTTGCCCCTTACCGCTTCCTCTATGAACGGCTGCTCGGCGCGCATGCGCGGCCTTGGCTGCCCGGCGCCTTCTGTGCCGCAGCGTCGCTGCCGCACTTGCATCCCGACAAGCGCAAGCTGCTCCTCCAGACGATCAGCGAAGCCGCGGCGACCGCGCCGGGCTGGTCGGCACGCGAGCCAAGCTTCTATCCCGAGTGGGTCGACAAGATCGACGAGACCCGACCCGCGAATTGAATCGTCCGCTTTGGGGTGGGAAGCCGACGTTCGCTGACTGTCTTTCGTCATCCCGGACTTGATCCGGGATCCATGACGACGGTGCAGCTGTGGATCCCGGATTAAGTCCGGGATGACGATGATGGGTAGGTCCGCAACCGGTCGTAACCTGCCTTCAGGCCAATATTACACCAGCGCCCGATACAGCCCGAACGCGCTGGTCGCGGTCAGCACGATGCCGACCATGACCAACATCACTTTCGGCGAGAAGCGCTTGGCCATCATGGCGCCGAGCGGTGCGGCCGCCACACCGCCGATGATCAGCCCCAGCGTGGGCCCCAAGATCTCGGCAAAGCCGAGGTTCCAGATGAACGCAGCCGACACCGCGAGGGCGAGGAAGAATTCGACGCTGTTGACCGTGCCGATCACCTTGCGCGGTTCGCCGCCTTGGACGAGCAGGTTCGAGGTCACGACCGGACCCCAGCCGCCGCCGCCCGCCGCGTCGAGGAAGCCGCCGACGACCGCGAGGGGCGCGACGATCTTGGGTTTTGCTATCTTGGGGGGATAGAGCAGGCCGCGAATGAGCAGCCACACGCCGATCAGCACCAGATAGCCGAGGACAAAAGGCTTCACGACGTCGGCGTGAAGCGACGAGAGGACATAGGCGCCCAGAACGCCGCCGATGACCCCCGGGATCAACAGCCGCCAAAACAGCGGCCAGTCGATGTTGCGATGGAATAAATGGCTGAGCCCCGATGCGCCGGTGGTGAAGATTTCGACGACATGGATGCGCGCCGACGCCGTTGCGGGCGGGACGCCCAGTACGGCGACGAGCAGGGTGTTGCAGATAACGCCGAACGCCATGCCGAGCGCGCCATCGACCAGCTGCGCCGCGAAGCCGATGAGGATGAAAGGCATCAACGCCGTAAAATCGATAGACGCGAAATCGATCATCTCTTCATCCCAACCGGTTCAGTTGACAACGCGCTGCCGCGTTTTCCGGGGATTCGCCAGCGCAATTTTTCTGCTGGCGTCAGAGGGATTTGTTTCCGCGCTCAATCGAACGCTCGATGCCCACCTAGCCCGTCACGTCGTCGGGCAGGTAATCGCGCACATAGTCTATGAAAGCGCGCAATTTAGGCATCACCTGCTTGCGGCTGGGATAATAAAGGAACAGACCCGAGGTCGAGCAGGCAAAATCCCCCAGCACCAGTTCGAGCGCGCCCGCGGCGACCTGTGCCTTGACCACCGGCTCGGCGGTCATGCCCATCGCGACGCCGGCGTGAACGGCGACCATCATCGCGGTAAAGTCGTTGACGATCACCGGACCCGTCACCCCGACCTCGATCTCGCGATTCCCCTTCTCGAACGTCCAGGGCATCAGCGCGCCGCTTCCCAGGCGCATGCGCACGCAGCGATGGTTGCGCAGTTCGTCGGGGCTTTCCGGACGCCCGTGCTTTTCCAGATAGCCCGGGGTCGCGACGGCGACGAAGCGGAACGGGCCGGTCAGGCGGACGGCGATCACATCGGCGTCGAGCGATTCGCCCATCCGCACCCCGGCGTCGAAACCGCCGGCGCTAAGGTCGGCGAGCGCATCCTCGGCATAGATTTCGAGTTCGATCTCGGGATAGGTTTCGCAAAAGCCGGCGATGATCGGTTCGAACAAGGGCTGCACCGCGCCGCGCATCAGGTTGATGCGGAGCCGCCCTGCGGGCCGGTTGCCGAGATTGCGCGCGGCTTCGTAGGCGTCGCCGAGGCCCGCATAGGCAGGCGCGGCGCGCTCGAGGAACATTTCGCCCGCCTGCGTCAGCCCGACGCTGCGCGTGGTTCGCATGAACAACGGCGCGCCGACGCGCGCTTCCAGCCCCTTTATGATCTGGCTGATCGCGGACGGAGAAACGCCAAGGTCGACCGCGGCGGCGGAAAAGCTCCGCCGTTCCGCGACACGCAGGAAAGCTTCGATCCCGTCGAGCACCCCATGGGGGATTGTTAAATCCTGCTTCAAAGCACTTGCAGATTATAGAGGATTATCTATGTGCGCAACCGCGACTAAAAAGGTTGCACAACGAAACGAAAGGAACCTCTCCCATGGCCTATCAGCTCTCCTCATTCCGCCGCTTTCCTGCTGCCTTTGCAATAGTCGCCGCTTCGACGCTTGCATTCGCCGGCCTGATGGCAACGGCAACCCCCGCTTACGCCCAGTCGGCCAGCGACTATCGCTGCTCGGGCCTCGCCGAGCAGGCGCATGTCGCCGCCGGCGGCGTCGAAGGCGGCAAGCAGGCCAGCGCCAAACGCTTCGTCTCGACCGGCAAGAAATTGTGCGAAGCGGGCAATGAACGCGCCGCCGCCAAGCAGTTCCGCGCCGCGCTGAAGATCGCCGGCGTCGCCGAAGTCGACACCGACAGCCAGATGGCCTCCCGTTAAGGCGGGGCGCTAAGACGTACCGATACACCAATCTCCGGACCGTCCTCTCCCTCTCCCCGACGGATCCACATAACTGGGGCGGCTCCTGAACGGGCCGCCCCTCTTATTTTGTGCCGCCGCGCCCCGGAACTCCAGGCACGCAGCGCATGTCACCAAAACGACCATGAAATGCGCGACCCTGCCTTGCCGAAGGGCCAGGCTCTTAAACCTATGGATGATTTAAGCCGCCGCGTCCGAGGCCGAAAGCGGGTATCGCTATTACAGCATCCCATTCGCCCCGCAACGAAAGGCAGTGACATGAGCTTCATCAAAACCACCGACGGCACCGAAATCTTCTACAAGGATTGGGGCCCGAAGGACGCCACCCCCATCGTCTTCCACCACGGCTGGCCGCTTTCGGCCGACGATTGGGATAACCAGATGATGTTCTTCCTCGAAAAGGGCTTTCGCGTCATCGCGCACGACCGCCGCGGCCACGGCCGATCGAGCCAAACCTGGACCGGCAACGACATGGACACCTATGCAGCCGATGTCGCCGAACTGACCGACGCGCTCGACCTCAAGGACGCGATTCACATCGGCCATTCGACCGGCGGCGGTGAGGCCGTCCATTATGTCGCGCGCGCCAAGCCGGGCCGCGTCGCCAAGGCGGTGATTATCGGTGCGGTGCCGCCGGTGATGGTCCAGTCCGACAAAAATCCCGGCGGCCTGCCGATCACAGCCTTCGACGAGCTGCGCGCCGCACAGAATGCCAACCGGTCGCAATTCTTTCACGATCTCGCTGCTGGCCCCTTTTACGGTTACAACCGCCCGGGCGCCAAGATTTCGGAGGCCACGATTCACAACTGGTGGCGTCAGGGCATGATGGGCGGTGCCAAGGCGCACTACGACTGCATTAAGGCCTTTTCGGAAACCGACTTCACCGACGATCTGAAAGCCATCGACGTGCCCGTGCTGGTGATGCACGGCACCGACGACCAGATCGTCCCCTATGCCGATTCGGGCCCGCTTTCGGCCAAGCTGCTGAAGAACGGCACGCTCAAAAGCTATGACGGCTTCCCGCACGGCATGTGCACGACGCATCCCGAAGTCATCAATCCCGACATCCTCGCCTTTATCCAGGGCTGACCGGACCGCTAATCGAGGCCGCCATCGCACGTTCGCGCGCGATGGCGGCCTTGGCCGCCCATTTGTTTGCGCGCGGCGCATGGTTAGGGCGCTGCCCATTATGTCCGGCAAAAAACCCCGCCGCGAAACGCCCCCCGATCGGCCGGCCGCCAAGGTCGCGGTCCCGCTGTGCCGGTACGTAGAGCTGACGATGCGCGAAAATCGCTTGCGGGAAGCGAACGCCGCAAAGCGCGAGGGGGCCGACTAGATCCGCCGGTAGCGGAAATACCAGACTTCATGTCCAAGCGTGCGCGCCTTGGCTTCGTAGCGCGTTTCGGGCCAGCCGCCGGGGCGGAGCTGGAAATCCCTCGAATCCTGCGCCAGCCATTCGAACTGATGGCGGTGGCGGCGCATGACCATTAGCGCGTGCTGAAGGTAGATCGGGTGGTCGGTGCCGAAACGGAATTCGCCGCCGGGTTTCAGTTTTGCCGCAATCAGGTCGAGCGGCCCGTCGTTCATCATCCGGCGCTTGGCATGGCGCGCCTTGGGCCAGGGGTCGGGGTGGAGCAGATAGGCGAAGCTCAGCGCCCCGTCGGGGATGCGCCGCAGCACCTCCAGCGCATCGCCGAAATATATGCGGACATTGCCCAGCGGCAGCCGCTCGCCATGATCGCCCGCGACATGGACCAGCGCCTGCGCAACCCCGTTGAGGAAAGGTTCGGCGCCGATGAAGCCATGGTCGGGCAGCATGTCGGCGCGCCCTGCCATATGCTCGCCGCCGCCAAAGCCGATCTCGAAATGCAGCGGCCGGTCGTAACCGAACAGCGCTTCGGCGGTGACCTCGCCTTCGGCGGGCACCGCGATTTGCGGCAGCAAGGTATCGACCAGATCCTGCTGGCCCGCGCGCAAAGGCTTGCCCTTCGAACGGCCATAGAGGCGGTTGATCGTGGTCGGGTCGCCGGGTTTGTAAGCAGTCATGGCGCGCGCCCTAGCCGCGCAGCGCGGAGGCCGCAAGCGCACGGCGGTCAAAGGCGGGCGCGCCAAGCGCGCCCGCGACACGGATTAATCGGCGAGCGCAGCCTTGAGCTTGTCGACGAGGTCGGTGCGTTCCCACGGAAAGCTGTCGCCTTCCGAGGTGCGGCCGAAATGGCCGTACGCCGCGGTCTGCTTGTAGATCGGCTTGTTGAGGCCGAGGTGGGTGCGGATGCCTTTTGGCGTCAGGCGCACGAGCTGCGGAATGACCGCCTCGATCTTGCCTTCATCGACGGTGCCGGTGCCGTGCAGGTCGACATAGATCGACAGCGGCTCGGCGACGCCGATCGCGTAGCTCAGCTGGATCGTGCAGCGGCGCGCAAGGCCCGCGGCGACGATATTCTTGGCGAGATAGCGCGTGATATAGGCCGCCGAACGGTCGACCTTCGTCGGATCCTTGCCGCTGAACGCGCCGCCGCCGTGCGGGCTGGCGCCGCCATAGGTATCGACGATGATCTTGCGGCCGGTCAGCCCGGCGTCGCCGTCGGGGCCACCGATCTCGAAACGCCCGGTCGGGTTGATGTGATAGACAGTGTTCGCGGTCAGCAGCTCGGCGGGCAGCACGTCGGCGATCACGCCGAGGACATATTTGCGCAGCTCGGTATATTTCGCTTCGTCGCCTTCACCATTGTGGAAATAATAGCCCGGCGCATGCTGGGTCGATACGACGATCGCGGTCGCCTCGACCGGGCGCTCGTTGGCGTAACGCAGCGTGACCTGGCTCTTGGTGTCGGGTTCGAGGAAGGGCGCGATGCCAGCCTTGCGGTCGGCCGCCATGCGCTCGAGGATCTTGTGGCTGTAATCGAGCGTCGCGGGCATCAGATCGGGCGTTTCGTCCGACGCATAGCCGAACATGATGCCCTGGTCGCCCGCGCCTTCGTCCTTGTCGCCGCTTTCGTCGACGCCCTGCGCGATATGTGCCGACTGGCCGTGGAGGTTGTTTTCAAAGCGGAAGCTCTTCCAGTGAAAGCCTTCCTGCTCATAGCCGATCTCGCGCACCGTGTTGCGCACGGTCGCTTCGATTTCCTCGAGCGCGCCGGGAGCCCATTCGTCATTCTCGAACACGCCCTTGCAGCGGATTTCACCGGCGAGCACGACGAGTTGGGTCGTGGTCAGCGTCTCGCACGCGATACGGGCTTCGGGGTCCTTCGACAGGAACAGGTCGACGATCGAATCGCTGATCTGGTCCGACACCTTATCGGGATGTCCTTCGGACACGCTTTCGGAGGTGAAGAGGAAGCTGTTGCGCATGGGAGACCTTCTTGAACGGGTAAGAGGGGAATCGGATATAAAGAAAGCTTTATGTGGGCGCGCTGTTAACGCCCGCGGCGGCGAAAGGCAATGGCCAGCACGAGCAGCAGCAACGCAAAACCGACGGGCAGAATATTGCCATATCGGGCGAACAGAGTCGGCGCATGGGCGCGCGGGAGCGTGGTGTCGATCCGGCCCGCGCTATGCATCGGCAGCGATTCGAGGATGCGGCCGTCGGCGTCGATCACCGCGCTGATCCCCGTCGGGGTGGCGCGGACGACGGGCAGCCCTTCCTCGATCGCGCGCAGCCGTGCCTGCGCCAGATGCTGCGGCGGACCCCAGCCGCCGAACCAGGCGTCGTTCGACGGGTTGAAGATGAAATCGGGGCGGTGCGCGCGGTCGACGACCTGTCCCGAAAAGATGATCTCGTAACAGATTTGCAGCCCCGCCCGGCCAAAGGCGCCAAGGTCGAGGGTGCGGGCGCCGGGTCCGGGCCAGAAATCGATGTCGCCGGGGGCAAGCCGCGACAGGCCGATCGCCGACAGGATCGGGCGCATCGGCAGATATTCGCCATAAGGGACAAGATGCGCCTTGTCGTAACGCGGGCCGAGCGTGGCGTCGGCGTGGACAGTCATCACCGCGTTGCGCGCACCGACGACGTCGCCCGTCTTGTCGAGCTCGAGCTTGAGCGCGCCGAGCAGCATCAGGTCGTCGCGGTTCATCAGCTTGATCAGCCGCAAGCGCGCCTCGACGGGCGAGCGGTCGTAATAGGGCGCCGGATAGCCCGCCTCGAGATAATCGGGCACCGCCGCCTCGGGCCAGAGGATCAGGCGCGGCGTGTCGTCCTTCGGTGTCGTCAGCCGCGCGAGCTTGGCGAAATTGGCGTCGGCCTTGCTGCCCTCCCACTTGTCTTCCTGCCCGACATTCGGCTGGACGACGGTGATGGGGATGCGTTGCGTGCCTTTGGACCGGACGGCGCTATCGGCGCCGCCGCCGATTTGCGACAGATATGCTGCGCCCCACAAGACGAACAGGCTGCCGAATAGCGCGGTGGCGGCGATGCGGCGGTGGAACCACGCCAGCATCAGGACGGCTGCGAGCAGGCAGACGATCGCGCTCATGCCATAGGTGCCAATCCAGCGGGCAGGCGCGGCAATGTGCGGGACCGCGATCGCCCCCAGGGGATTCCACGCGAAGCCGGTGAAAATCCAGCTGCGCAGCCATTCGGTGAGCGCCCAAAGGCTGGCGAAGGCGAGCAGGTAGGACGGTGCGGCAAAATGCGCTCCGCCTATGGGCCTCATGGTCCAGGCCCCCCACGCCGCGAGCGCCGGATAGATCGCGAGATACAGCGACAGGAGCACGACCGCGATCCATCCGAGCCACGCCGGCATCGCCGCCTGATAGGTGAAAGCCGTCGCGATCCAGTTGAGGCCGGCGACGAATTGGCCGACGCCGAAAGCCCAGCCGAGCCCGAACGCGCGCCAGCCTTTCGGACTCTGCGCAACGAGCGCCATCCATCCCGCCAGCGCAAGCAACGTCAGCGGCCATAGGTTCAGCGGCGCGAAGCCGGTGGCCGAAACGGCACCGAGCAACAGGGCGACAAGCTTTGGCCAGCGGTCGGCGAAAGCGGCGATGCGGGGAGAGGTCGCGGTCACGCGCGCTCTATTAGCTGTCCGTCGCCACGCCCACTAGAGCATATATTTCATCTTGATCGATTGGCGCATGTCGCCTGCGACCGCAAAGCTCGCCGATTTGAAGCTTGGCGGGCCGACGGTGATCGTCGGGTTGCGAGAAAAACCGAAGCCTTCCTTCGGCAGGAAGATCGCGGTGTCCATCTTGTTGTTGCTATTCTCGTCATGGACGACCGCGATGGCATAGGTGCCGATAGCGGGGGCGTGGACCGTGAAATTTCCTGCGTCAGCCGCTTTTACGGCCATACGCACCGAGTCCGCATCCTTGCTGCAGTCGGGGAAGGCCTTGCGGTTCGGGGTCAGGCAGACGAGGATCTGCCCCTTCGCGCTGCGCAGTCCGGTGACGCTGACCTCAACGGTCGGAGCAGGCGTCGGCGGCATGCTCGCGGCGCCGATGAGCAGCGGAAAAATCGCCAAGGCCGATATCAGTGCCGCACGCCTTGTCCCAAAAGCGGAAATAAAGCCCATAATTCCCCCGGTAGGCGGCGTGATGCTGCTCATGATGCGTCGCGGTTATCAGCCATCGCCCTGCCGGTCCATGAACAAGCGCGCGCGGGAACATCTCCCACCCCATATGATTGCCGACGCCCATCACGGTCATGATCGCCAAAACCAGCCCCAGAACGGCGACATGGATCGGGATCAGGAACACCAGCGCAGGGATGACGACCGCGCCGGTGACCGCCTCGACGGGGTGAAAACTCATCGCGGCCCAGGCGGTCGGCGGGCGGCTTTCGTGGTGGACGCTGTGTGCGATGCGGAACAGCTGTGGCCGGTGCATCCAACGGTGGGTCCAGTAGAACCATGTGTCGTGAGTGAGTAGATAGGCGAGGAGGCTAAGCGGAAGATACCAAAGTGGAAAGGCGTCCCAGTTGGTATAGATGCGCGTCCAGCCATGCGCCTGCCATCCCCATGCGACGATGCCTGCGGGAATTCCGTAAATCGCGGCGCTCGCAAGGCTCCACCCCACCTCCCGGCGCATCTGCCTTTCGAGGCCGCGATAGAGGCGAGGGTGCTTCAGCTTTGTTGCAAAGGCAAAGGCGCCGCTGGTAATCAGATAGCGCACGCCGACGATCGCGGTCATCGCGAGTGCGGAAAAAAGGATCGGCCAGCCGGTCATCGCGCGAGGCTAGTCGCTCGGCTCCGCGTTGCAATGGCTTTGCGTGCGCGCGCTTGCTTGGCTAAGGCGGGGGGATGGTGGGGCCGAACATCGATAAATGCGATATCGCAATCGTCGGCGGCGGGCTCGCCGGCGGCCTCGCTGCGCTAGCGCTCGCGGCGAAGCGGCCCGATCTCGACGTGCGGCTGGTCGAGCCGGGGCCGATCGGCGGTAACCATGTCTGGTCGTTTTTCGACAGCGACATCGCGAAGAGGGACCGCTGGCTTGTTGCGCCGCTCGTCCGCCATCATTGGCCGCGCTACGACGTCCGCTTCCCCTCGCACGACCGGACGCTGCGCATGGGGTACAAGAGCATCACCGGCGAAGCGCTTGCCGAAGCGGTCGCGGCGGCGCTGCCAGCGGGGCACGTCATCGTCGACCGCGCGAAGCATGTCGCGCCCGACCATCTGCTCCTCGCGCGCGGCGGGCGGCTGTCGGCGAAGCATGTCATCGACGCGCGCGGCGCTGGAAAATTCCCGGCGCTGACCAACGGCTGGCAAAAATTCGTCGGGCAGGCGCTGAGGGTCAAGGGAGGCCACGGCGTCGAACAGCCTGTCGTGATGGATGCGACGGTCGAGCAGGTGGACGGCTATCGTTTCGTCTATCTGCTGCCGTTCGATGCCGAGACATTGTTCGTCGAGGACACCTATTATAGCGACGATGCCACCCTCGACGCGGCCGCCGTGCGCGAGCGCATCGCCGCCTATGCCGCGGCACAGGGGTGGGAGGCCGACGCGACCACGCGCGAGGAAAGCGGTGTGCTGCCGGTGGTCATCGCGGGCGATTTCGACCGGCTTTGGCTCGCCTCCGATCACACCGCGCGGATCGGCGCGCGCGCGGGAATGGCGCACGCGATGACCGGCTATTCGCTCCCCGCCGCCGTTCGCACCGCGTCGGCGCTGCCCGGCCTTGTCGATCGCGCCGACCTTCCCGCCATCCTTCGCGGCCGCGCGGCGGCGTCGTGGCGGCGCCAGCGTTTCTATCGCATGCTCGGCGCGATGCTGTTCCGCGCTTCGGAGCCTGAGACCCGCTATCGCATCTTTGAACGCTTCTATCGCTTGTCGCCGGGCCTGATCGCGCGCTTCTATGCCGGTCGGTCGACGGCGGCGGACAAGTTGCGCCTCCTTACCGGCAAGCCGCCCGTGCCCATCGGCCGGGCGATCGCAGCGCTATCGAAACTGGACTGGAAATGACGCGCACCGCAATCGTCATCGGCGCCGGTTTCGGCGGCCTCGCCCTCGCTATCCGGTTGCAATCGGCGGGTGTCGAAACGACCGTCGTGGAGGCGCGCGACAAGCCCGGCGGGCGCGCATATCACTGGCAAAAGGACGGCTTCACCTTCGATGCCGGACCGACCGTGATCACCGATCCGCCGTGTCTCGAAGAGCTTTGGGCGCTGAGCGGGCAGGATATGGCCGCCGACGTCGACCTGATGCCGGTGATGCCGTTCTACCGCCTCAACTGGCCCGACGGGACGAACTTCGACTATTCGAACGACGAGGCCGCGCTGCGCGCCGAAATCGCAAAGCTCCATCCCGCCGATGTCGAAGGCTACGACCGCTTCCTTACCTATTCGAAGGGCGTGTACGAGCAGGGCTATGTGAAGCTCGGCACGGTCGCCTTCCTCGACTTCGCCGCGATGATCAAGGCGGCGCCCGCGCTGATGAAATATCAGGCGTGGCGCAGCGTTTATTCAATCGTCTCCTCTTATGTGCAGGATGAGCGGCTACGACAGGCTTTGTCGTTCCATACGCTGCTCGTTGGCGGCAACCCGATGACGACGAGCGCCATCTATGCGCTGATCCACACGATCGAGAAGGACGGCGGCGTCTGGTTCGCGCGCGGCGGCACCAACAAGCTCGTCGGCGGCCTGGCGCGGCTGTTCGAGCGATTGGGGGGCACGCTCCGTCTCGGCGATCCGGTGACAAAAATCGACACCGCGGGCGACCGCGCCACGGGCGTTACGACGCAAAGCGGCTGGCACGGCGACGCCGATATGGTCGCGTGCAACGGCGACCTCATGCACAGCTACCGGACGCTCCTCGCCGACCATCCGCGCGGGGCAAAGGTTGCCAAGGGCCTGTCGCGCAAACGCTGGTCGCCATCGCTGTTCGTCGTCCATTTCGGCGCGAAGGGCATTTATCCCGACGTCGCGCATCACAGCATCCTCTTCGGCCCGCGCTACAAGGGGCTGCTCGACGATATCTATGGCGGCGTCGTGCCCGAAGATTTCTCGCTCTACCTCCACCATCCCAGCATCACCGACCCCGGCATGGCGCCCTCCGGCCATTCGACCTTCTACGCGCTCGCCCCCGTCGCGCATCTCGGCAAGGCCAAGGCCGACTGGGACGGCGAATTCGGCGAGCGCTTTGCCGATGCGATCCTGGGCGAAGTCGAGCGCCGTGTCGCCCCTGGGCTCCGCGCCAACCTCGTCACGCGCTTCCACTACACCCCCGCCGACTTCGGCCGCGACCTGTCGGCGCATCTCGGCAGCGCTTTCAGCCTTGAGCCCGTGCTGTGGCAAAGCGCGTGGTTTCGCGCGCACAATCGCGACGACGTGATTTCGAATCTCTATTTCGTAGGCGCCGGCACGCATCCCGGAGCCGGGATTCCCGGCGTTGTCGGCAGTGCGAAGGCGACCGCTGCGCTGATGCTTGAATGAAAACAACCGCTCGCCCTGAGCTTGTCGAAGGGGCGTTCTTCCTTCAAAGGCGAGGATAGAAGGACGGGGCTTCGACAAGCTCAGCCCGAACGGAATTTTGTGAAAGCCATCGAGTAATGAAACGCCTTGCCGTCTATTGCGGGTCCGCGACCCCCGACGATCCGATCTATATCGAAACCGCGCGCCATGTCGGGCGAACACTGGCGACACGCGGCATCGGCGTCGTCTATGGCGGCGGCCGGCTCGGCCTCATGGGCGCGGTCGCCGACAGCGCGCTGGAAGCGGGCGGCGAAGTCATCGGCATTATCCCCGAAGCGCTCGTCGGTGCCGAGGTCGCGCACCGCGGCTGCACGCAGCTCCACGTCGTCAGCGGCATGCACGAACGCAAGAAGATGTTCACCGACCTTTCCGACGGTTTCCTTACCATCCCCGGCGGCGTCGGAACGATGGACGAGCTGTGGGAAGCGATCAGCTGGGCGCAGCTTGGCTATCATAGCAAGCCTGTCGGGCTGCTCAACGCCGCGGGCTTTTACAACGATCTCATCGCCTTCAACCGCAACATGGTCGAGGTCGGCTTCATTCGCCCTGCGCACGCCGGGATCATGATCGTCGATGCGGGACTCGACGATCTGCTCGACAAGATGGCGGCCTATGTGCCGCACCAGACGATCTTTGCGATGAAGGCCGAAAATCTGTAATGACCGAAGAGGGGGCCTATGATGCACATGCCCTCCATGGTTTCGCGCACGACAGCATCGCGCGCGGATCGAAAAGCTTTGCGCTGGCCAGCCAATTGTTCGACCGCGAAACGCGCGAACGCGTCTGGCTGCTCTATGCCTGGTGCCGCGCCGCCGACGACCTGACCGACGGGCAGGATCATGGCGGCGCGATGAAGCAGGGCCATGACCCGGTCGCCGCCGTCGCGCATATCCGGGCGCAGACCGATAGGGCCTTCGCTGGCGAGCCGACCGGCGAGATGGCGTTCGACGCGCTCGGCTTCCTGCTTACGGAGGTCGCAATCCCGCGCTGGGTTCTCGACGATATTATCTCGGGCTTCGAACTAGACGCAAAGGACTGGCGCCCGCGCAGCGAAGCCGATCTGCTGCGCTACTCCTATCATGTCGCCGGCGCCGTCGGGGTTGCGATGGCGCTCGTGATGGGAATCGCCCCCGCCGATGAAACGACCCTCGACCGTGCTTCCGATCTCGGCATTGCGTTCCAACTCGCCAATATCGCGCGCGATGTGGCTGAGGATGCCGCCGCCGACCGCTGCTATCTGCCGGTCGAATGGATGGTCGAACTTGATATTCCGCCCGGCCAGCATATGCATCCCGCCTTTCGCGGACGTCTTTCGGTGATGGCCAGATGGCTGTCCGAAATGGCCGAGGAATATGAGGCATCTGCGCGCTGGGGGGCGCGCAAGCTGCCACCGCGCAGCCGCTGGGCGGTGCTCGCGGCGGCGGGCATTTATGGCGACATCGCGCGCGAAGTGCGGTCGCGGGGCGACCATGCGTGGGACCACCGCGCGGGCTCATCGCTTCTCGCCAAGCTCGGCTGGGTCGCGCGCGCGGGCTGGTCGGTGCTGCGTCGTCCGCTACAGCGGCGGATTAGTCGCGACGGGTTGTGGACCCGGCCGCGCCATGAGGCGGCGGCATGAGCTATCTCGAATGGGCCGCCGCGGCGTTCGTACTGGTCAATGTCGCGCTCGTCGCGCTGCGCAGCGTGTGGAACTATCCCTTCGCGCTCGTCGCAGTGACGCTCTACGCCTTCGTCTTCTTCGAAGCGAAGCTCTACAGCGACATGCTGCTCCAGGGCTTTTTCTTCGTGCTCAATCTTTACGGCTGGGCCGCCTGGATGCGCGCGCGGGACGACAGCGGCATACCCGTCGGCTGGATGACTGAGCGTGCGCGGCTCGGCTGGGCGCTCGCGACGATCGTTGCATGGATCGCGTGGAGCTTCGCGATGGACCGCTACACCGACGCGATCGCGCCGTGGGTCGACGGCGCGATCGCGATGCTCAGCATCACTGCGCAATGGCTGCTCGCGCGGCGCCGGGTCGAAAGCTGGTTCCTCTGGATCGCGGTCGACCTGATCGCGGTGCCGCTGTTCGCATGGCGCGGCCTTTATGCGACCAGCGCGGTCTATGTCGTGCTGCTCGGCCTGTCGATCGACGGCCTGCTCCAGTGGCGACGCGCGGCGGCGACCGGCAGGGTGGCGATATGACCCGCCATATCTGCCTCCACGGCGCCGAAAGCACGGGCAAGTCGACCCTCGCGCCGCGCCTTGCGCTCCAGCTCGGCGGGCTCGTCGTGCCCGAATATGGCCGCACCTATGCCGAGGCGAACGGCACCGACCTCGACGAGGTTGACCTGCTCGCGATTTTCGACGGGCATCGCGCCGCGACCTGCGAAGCACTCGCGCAGCGGCCCGAGTGGCTGGTGTCCGACACTGATCCGCTGATGACCCAGGCATGGGCGATCATGCTGCTCGGCCGCCGCCTGCCCGAGATCGATCAATGGGACGCGGTCGCCGACCTCTACCTCGTTCCTGCGATGGATTTGCCGTGGGAGGAGGATGGTACGCGCCTGTTCGGAAGCGAGCTGGCGCGGGTGCAATTCATGGAGGTCGCGATCGGCGAACTCGACCGGCGGAAGCTTAAATGGGCGTGGGTCGAAGGCGAAGGCGATGCGCGGTTGGCGAATGCGCTGGCGGCGATTGAGGCGGCGGGACTGGCCTGACAAGCCACGCGGCGCGTGAGAGTCCGCTTTGGCGTGGGAAGCGGACGGCCTGCATCCGGAAATCATTGTAGAATTACGGATCCCGCAAGCTCCGCGCGTCCATTCAGGCTTGTCGAGATACAGTGGACCGAATCGTTGGTTTCCGTACGCGGCAGCCAAGCGGTCGGTTGGGAAATTGCATCAAGCGCTGCGCTTTTTTTAAGAGCGGGGCTCTCGACGCCAAGTTGACCGAAGAATATCTCAACCAGTCCGCGCTGCACGAGGTCAGACAAAAACGCCAGTCGGCTGGCGAACGACCATCCGGGGTGTACATTATTAAGCCACCAGTCGACTTCCCATAGGCCATACCAGTCATCAGCCACATAATCCAGAAACGCTTGTTCATCCGCCGCGAGGCTCACTCCGACTTCTCCAACGACATGGTAATCACCCCCAGTAAATCAGTTATTTTCGCTTTTAGCGCCGCGCGAGTAAATCGCCAACGGCGGCAGTTGGTTGATTCCGGTTATGCCGATCCGAGCCATAGCGAGCGGCCGAGATGGGGTGGGAGCCGCCCTTGTCGTTTTCGGTTATTCCGAGCCGGGGCCGCGATCCGCTCAGCGCACGCGCCGGGCCATCATGTCAAAGTTCAGGAAAGTTCAGCCTATTGCAGTGCCCCATTTGTCGCGCTCGACAGACAGATGGCAGCCGGACCCTGGCCGAATCCGGCATCCGGGCAGCGACCGCTTTTGCCTGCAATTTGAAAGAGCTGAAATGAAGGCTGTCACAGCCGAATAATGTAGGAAAGCACTTTTTTAGAGGCGGATTGCGGCGTTGGGGTGGGTTCCAGACGGTCCCCTCTATTTCCGTTCGTGTCGAGCGAAGTCGAGACACCCATCGACCTTGCGCCACGACGGGGGCATCTCGACTTCGGCCAAAGGCCGAAGTTTATCCTGAGCGCCTGCAAGGCAGTCGAGGCTCGATGCGAACGGGGTAGGTAGGGCAGCCTCCGGTCGTTAAACGACAGCTCGGCCGCTACGCCGCATACGCCTCCCGCAACTCGCGCTTCAACACCTTGCCGATCGGGCTGCGCGGCAGCTCTTCCACCACCGTAATCGCACTCAACCGCTGCGTCTTGCCGACCTTGGCGTTGCAGTCGGCGCGCACGCTTTCCGCATTGGCGCCCGATTTCAGCACGACGAACGCCACCGGCGTCTCGCCCCATTCCTCGCTCGGCATACCCACCACCGCCGCCTCGACGACGCGGTCGTCGGCGATCAAAATCGCCTCCAGATCGCTCGGGAAGATATTGAACCCGCCCGAAATGATCATGTCCTTGGCGCGGTCCATCAGCGTCAGGAAACCGTCCTCGTCGATCCGTCCGATATCGCCGTGGCGATAGAAGAGATTTCCCTCACCGTCATACCAGTGCATCGCCTTGGTCGCGTCGGGGCGGTTGTTATATCCCGTCATCATTGCGGGACTGCGGCCGACGACTTCGCCGACCGACCCCTGCGGCAATTCGTTGCCATCCTCGTCGATCACCTTCGCGATATGCCCCGGCGCGGGCCTGCCGACCGTGTGGAGCTTGTCGGGGAATTGATGCGCCTCGAGGATGAAGGCGGCGCCGCCCTCGGTCATGCCGTAAATCTCGATCAGCCCACCGGGCCAGCGTTGCAGCACATCGGCCTTCAGCGCCGCAGGGAAGGGCGCCGAGGTGCAATATTTGACGACGAAACTCGACAGGTCGAAGTCCCCGAAATCGTCGAGCGCCATGATCCGGCGATACTGCACCGGGACCAACATCGTGTTCGTCGCGCGCTCGCGCGCCGCGAGTTCCAGGAAACCGCGCGCGTCGAACTTCTTCATCAGCACGACCTGCCCGCCCGAGCCTACGGTGGGCATGAAGCTAGCCATCGTGGTGTTCGAATAGAGCGGGGTCGACAGGATCGTCACCGCATGGGGCCCATAAGCGGGCGCGCCGCGAATGATGTGCTGCCAGCGCATCGCATGGCTGTGGACGATGCCCTTCGGCGTGCCCGTGGTGCCCGACGAATAGATGATGTTGAAGCCGTCTTCGGGCAAAATCTCGACCGGCCTTGGCTTCGCGCCCGCCAGAGACAACCAGGCATCGAGCGGCGTTCCGGCATCGCTGCCGTCCATCGCGATCAGGTCGCTCGCGGTGATGACATGGCCTTCGAGGCTGGCCTTCGCCGCATTGTCGAGGAACAGATGGCGCGCCCCGGTGTCGGCGATCATCGCCGCCATCTGCTCGCCCGTCGCGCTGTTGGTGACGAGACCCGCAACCCCCCCGGCGCGCAGCGTGCCGAGGATCACCGCCATTTGCTCGACGCTGTTGAGGCCCGCGATCGCGGTGCGGTCGCCTTTCGCAAATCCGTCCTGCTGTAGCCGCGCCGCGATTCGGTCGGTCAATTGATCCAGTTCGGACCAGCTCAGCCGCCGCTGTGCATCGGCAGCCGCTACGGCATCGGGACGCTCCGCAGCATGGGCACGGACAAGGTCGGGCAGGGTGGCGAACTCGCCGTCAAGCATTTCGATACTGGTCATGACCATGGGTTAGCACAGCCGAAAGACGGTGCAATGGCGCGGGCGACAAGATGTTACGTCGACGATGGGGAGTGGGGATGGCATCATCGGACAGTGCCGGGAAATGCGACAGGAAGTTGCTCGTCGCCATTTACCACCCCGTGCCCGCGCGGGCCGATGTGCTGGCTGCGGCGGTTGAGGCGGCGGGTATGGGAGTGCGATTCCTGCCGCCGCATGTGAACGGTCTTCGCCCCTGGATGGACAGCTGTTTCGACCTGCTGATCGTCAACCCGTTCCTCGATTGGCAGGAGCCTTTCGAAATCGTCCGGCTGGCGCGATCGGCCGTCGGCCGCCGACCGTTGCTTGCGCTGTCGGACCGCGATTCGCTCGATGACCGGATGGTGGCGCTCGGTGCAGGCGCCGACGATGCGGTTGGCTGGACCGGAAACCTCCCCGAAGTGGTCGCGCGGATAGGCAGCCTGCTGCGCCGCAGCCGGATCGCCGCCGGGCAACTTGATGAGGGCGAGCTGCGGATCGACCTGATCGACCGGCGCGTCGAGCGCGCGGGTCAGGTCATCCGCATGCCGCTCCGCGAATTCGACCTGCTCGCTAATCTCGCGCGCGTGCCCGACCGGCCGCTGTCGCGCGACGCGCTGCTCCGCGCGGTGTGGCGGCTTGATTTCGATCCCGGCACCAATCGGGTCGAGGTCCATATGTCGCGGTTGCGCGCCAAGGTCGATCGCGGGTTCGACTGGCCGATGCTGCACACGGTGAAGGGCGTGGGCTACACGCTGCGCTCGCGGCGGGACGATGCTGTCGCCGCGCCCGCCCTGCTTGACCAAAAGTTTCAGGTTGCTACTCATCTTCGACATAAAGAAAGCAATGATTCCCGGAGATGATGCCCGATGCACCCCTCAGTCCACGCGCGTAACAATCCCGACAAAGCCGCGATCATCGTCGCCGAAACCGGCGAGGCGATCAGCTATGGCGAACTCGACGCCGCCTCGAACCGCGCGGCGCAGCTGTTCCGCTCGCACGGGCTGGGGCATGAGGATGTCGTTGCCTTCATGCTCGACAACACGCCGCATTATTATGGGCTGACCTGGGGCGCACAGCGCGCGGGGTTGCGTTATGTCTGCATTTCGTCGCGGCTGACGCGGGACGAAACCGACTATATTCTCGAAAATTCGGGCGCGCAGATCCTTGTCGTTTCGGCAAGCCTTGCCGGTGCCGCGCAACAACTGACCACCGGCATCAAGCGTTTCGCGATGGGCGGGACGATCGCCGGCTATGACTCATGGGAAGATGCGGTCGCCGCGATGCCCGCGACGCCGGTGGCCGACGAGCGCGCCGGGGTCGACATGCTTTATTCGTCGGGCACCACCGGGCGGCCGAAGGGCGTGCGCGTGCCGTTGCCCGAGGATCCCGCGATCGACGCGATGAACAGCCTGGTTATGCTCGCCTCGGCGGTGTTCCAGATCAATTCGGACAGCATCTATTTGTCGCCTGCGCCGCTTTATCATGCTGCGCCCTTGCGCTGGTCGATGACGATCCACCGCCTTGGCGGCACCGTCGTCTTGATGAAGAAATTCGACCCCGAAGCGGCGCTTTCGTACATCGAAACATATCGCGTTAACGCCAGCCAGTGGGTGCCGACGCATTTCGTGCGTATGCTCAAGCTGCCCGACGAGGTTCGCGCTCGTTACGATACCTCGTCGTTGAAGGTCGCGATCCACGCCGCCGCGCCGTGCCCGGTGCCGGTCAAGCAGGCGATGATCGACTGGTGGGGCCCGGTCTTGTTCGAATATTATGCCGGCTCCGAAGGCAATGGTATGACATTCATCTCCAGCGCCGACTGGCTGACGCACAGGGGCAGCGTCGGCCGCCCGATCCTTGGCGCCGTGCATATCATGGCCGAAGACAATGAAACCGAACTCGGCGCGGACGAAGAAGGTGCGGTTTTCTTCGAGAGCGAGAATGTCTTCGAATATCATGGCGATAACGAAAAAACGGCGTCGAGCCGCAATTCGAAGGGCTGGTCGACCCTCGGCGATGTGGGCAAAGTCGACGAGGATGGCTTCCTCTACCTCACCGACCGCAAGAGCTTCATGATCATCTCGGGCGGGGTGAACATCTACCCGCAGGAAATCGAGAACCACCTCGTCACGCACCCCAAGGTCGCCGACGTCGCGGTGGTCGGCGGACCGCACGATGAAATGGGCGAGGAGGTGATCGCCGTCGTCCAGCCCGCCGACATGGCCGAGGCCGGCGACGCGCTGCGCGACGAGCTGATTGCCTATGCGCGCGAAAAATTGTCGGGGGTGAAGATCCCGCGCCGCATCGACTTCCTCGAAGCCCTGCCGCGCCATGACACCGGCAAGCTCTACAAGCGCCTGCTTCGTGACCAATATTGGGAAAAGGCGAAGGCGGAGGCCTGATCCGATGACCGCAAGTGTCGAATTTTTCTTCGACCTCTCCTCACCGTGGACCTGCCTAGCGTTCCACAATCTTCCGGGCGTGCTCGAACGCACGGGCGCGACGGCTGTGTATCGGCCGATCCTTGTCGGCGGCGTGTTCAACGCGGTCAACCCGGCGGTTTATGGGGCGCGCGAGCAGGCCGACAACCGGCGGCTTCAGCATAGCTGGAAGGTGCTGAAGGACTGGGCGAGCCTCGCGGGCGTGCCGATGAATTTCCCGTCGCAGTGGCACCCCGCCAAGAGCATCACCGCGATGCGTTTCTGCTGCGCACTTGAGGACGATCAGGCGACGCTGGTCAATTTCGCGCGCGGTGCATTTGCCAGCTATTTTGATCGGCAGGAGAATCTCGACGACCCCGCCGTGCTCGCGGCGGTTGCGGATGCCGAGGGACTCGACGGCGCCACGCTGGCCGCCGCGGCCGGCAGCGATCCGGTGAAGGCGCGGCTGCGCACGAATACCGATGAAGTCATCGCGCGCGGCGGCTATGGTTCGCCGACGATTTTCGTCGATCACGACGACATGTATTTCGGCAACGACCAGCTTCCGCTCGTCGAGGCCGCCTTGAAACGCTGAAGAGGATTCGCCCGTGAAAGACCGTATTTCGATCACCATGCTCGACGGCGGGATCGCCGATGTTCGGCTGATCCGTAGCGACAAGATGAACGCGCTCGATCCCGCGATGTGGGAAGCGCTCGCTGAAGCGATCGATCAATTGAAGGCGACCGCTGGCCTCCGCGTCGTCGTGCTGTCGGGCGAAGGCCGCGCCTTCTGCGCCGGACTCGACCTTTCCAGCCTCAGCAATGATCGCGATCCGGGGGCGAGCAGCGCGGGGGGCAGCCTGTCCGACCGCACGCGGGGCATCGCCAACAACGCCCAATATGCCGCGTGGGGCTGGCGCGAACTGCCGGTGCCGGTGATCGCTGCAGTGCACGGCGTCGCCTTTGGTGCGGGTAGCCAGATCATGGCGGCCGCCGATATCCGCATCGTCCACCCCGACACGCGCATCGCGATCATGGAAATGCGCTGGGGTCTTGTTCCCGACGTCGCGGGCATGGCGCTGTGGCGCACGCAGGTCGCCGACGATGTGCTGCGCGAGATGATCTATACCAACCGCGAATTTAACGGATCGGAAGCCAAGCTGCTCGGCTTTGCGACGCATGTCTCCGATGACCCGCTGGAAAAGGCGATGGAACTGGCGGCGGTGATTGCCGACAAGAATCCGCACGCGATCCGCGGTGCCAAGCGGCTGTGCAACATGCTCGCAGATGCGAGCGACGCGGAAATCTTGCAGGGCGAGAGTGACGAGCAGGTCAAGGTGATCCGTACCCCGAACCAGATGGAAGCGGTGATGGCGGGGATGCAGAAGCGGAAGCCGAATTTCGTCGACTAAGCCGACTTGTAATTCCGTTCGTGTTGAGCGAAGTCGAGAAACTCATCGGGATTGCGCAATATCGGGGAGACATCTCGACTTCGCGCGATGCGAACGGGTTTGGGGTTCAAAGCAGGCGCAAGAACCGCGCCGCATTGTCCCAGTCGCGCTTGTGCGCGGCGCGCGTCTTTTGCGCTTCGCTGTCGGCGCCCCAGCGGCGTTCCTGATAGAGGTCGTCGAGGCTGACGGCCTCCCACAACGCGTCGGCATCGACCGCGTTTTCGAGCAGGGCGAGGCCCGCGACGAGCGATCCGCCGATCGTCACCAGCGGAGTCAGCGCCGTGATTCGCCAAGCGTCCTGCGCCAGCACGACGGCCTGCAGCGTCGCAACGGTCGCTTGGGGCTGGTCGACCGGCAATACCCCCTGCGTCAGGATAAATTCGATGCCGTAGCTTGTCTCGGCCCAGGCAAGCAGCGGGTTCCACGTCGCCGCCTGCTCGGCCTGCAACGCCGCATCGCGCGCGTCGCGATAGCAGAAGAGGTCGCTCTGCGCATAAGCGGCGACCGGCGCGGCGAAAGCGGCGGGGTTGGGTGTTGCCAAATCGATCGCGGCATTCGTCAGTCCGGTCATCGCCATGGCTGCGGGATCGATCGTCTCGCCCACATCGCTCCATTCGGCGGCGATCGCTTCGGCGAGTGTGGTGCTGGCGACGGCGAGCAGAGCGCGCTGCGGCGTGCGCACCGGTCGGCCATCGAGCGCGATGGCCCAGCCGCCATCCTCTGCGACGACGGCAACCTCTTTCCAGAACCGCTTCACAGGTCGGTCACAGGTCTTTGGGCGAGCGCCAGCGGCGGGCGAGGAGCAACGGCATGACCGCGAAATCGAACGCGCCGACCAGAACGATCGCGGCGCCGATCCAGCGGTCGGTCGGCTGGCCCGCCAGGTTGAAACCGCCGCTGATCAGGATGAAGCCGATCATAGCGAATGCGACGCCCATCAGCCGCATGATCGAGAGGGCAAAGAAACGTTTCTTGGCGAGCGCGTCGTCAGCTTGGGTCATGCGCCCGCCTTATCGCCGCCAAGGTGACGCATCAACTGCGCAAGCGCGCCATGGCCGGTCGCCTCGACCCCTTCAATCACGCGCGCGCGTTCCTCGGCGGACTTGTTCTGCGACAGCTTGATCGTCGGGCGCCACGCGGCGATCCGCATTTCGAAGCCGACGATGGCGCCGGTCATCTTGCTGAACAGTGCCGGGTTCATCTTGTCGCGCGTCCATGGCGGGTTGGCGCCGACGCGCGCCTCGTGCTGGTCGGACAATGTATCGAGCTGTGCGACCAATTCCGCTGCTTCGAGTTTGCGCACTACGCCTTCCATCTCGATCGCGACATAATTCCACGTCGGCACTTGATCGGCGTCGGCATACCAGCTCGCGCTGACATAGGCGTCGGGCCCCTGCACGACGGCGAGCGCATTCGCGCCCCGCAGGTGGCGGGTGAGCGCGTTGCCGCGCGCCAAGTGGAATTGCAGCGTCGTCCGGTCGTCGCTCAGGACCACGGGCGCGTGCGCGACGCGCGGCCCGTCGGGGGTGCTGGCAAAGATCGCGGCAAAGCCGATCTCGCGCACGAGCAATTCGGCAAGGTCGTCCTGCCGCGGGCGGAAGGCGGAGTTCGGGTGCATCAGCTCGCTTTTGGCGGGCGCGCCGGATGCTTCTTGGCGCTCGGTTTTTTGCCTGCGGGTTTCCCGGGCGCCGGCTTGCCGGGCTTGCCCGGTTTCGCTTTCGCCTTGGGTTTCGGCTTTCCGACGAAATCGGTCGGCTTGCTCTCGGCGGTGCGGCCGCGCCGTTCGCCGCGCCGCGCCTTGCGGATCTGCTTGCTATGCGCCTTCGCCTGCGCCTTCAGCGCCGATTTGGGCGGCGGGCCTTTTTCGGACGGGTCGATCCCGACCTCGCCGAGTAGCAGGTCGAAGCCGAGCGCGTCGAGGCTCGCGGCGAAATGGTCGGGCACCTCGGCGCTTATATCGATCGTGCCGCCGTCGGGATGGTCGATGCGCAGGCGGCGGCTGTGCAGGTGCATCTTGCGGCTGATCGTTCCGGTCAGGAAGGCGCCCTTGCCGCCATATTTGCCATCGCCGACGATCGGATGGCCGATTGCCGCCATATGGACGCGCAATTGGTGCGTGCGCCCCGTCAGCGGTTGCAGCTCGACCCATGCCGCGCTGTTCCCCGCGCGCTCGATGACGCGATAACGCGTTTTCGACGCGAGGCCGCTATCGTGGACGTGCATCTTCTCGCCACCCGATCCGGGCTGCTTGGCGAGCGGCAGGTCGATCTCGCCCTGCTGGATATCGGGAACGCCGACGATGATCGCCCAATAGGTCTTCTTCGCGCTGCGGTTCGAAAAGCTCTTGGCGAAATAGGCCGCGGCCTTCGGCGTCCGCGCGATCAGCAGCGCGCCGGACGTATCCTTGTCGAGTCGGTGGACGAGCTTGGGCCGCGTCGGGCCATCGAATTTCAGCGCGTCGAGCAGGCCGTCGACATGGCTCTCGGTCTTGGTACCGCCCTGCGTCGCAAGCCCCGGCAACTTGTTGAGCACGATCGCGCTGGCGTCGCGGTGGATCATCATGCCGGTCGCGAGTTCGACATCGGCGTTGGTCAGCGGACGGCCCTTGCGCGCGGGGCGCGCCACGGTTTCGACCGGCGGCGACGGCATCACGAGTTTCTGCCCGGTCGCGATCCGGTCCGACACGTCGGCTTTCTTGCCGTCGAGCGTCAGTTGGCCCGAGCGCGCCCAGCGCGCGAGCAGCGCGTGCGGCGTTCCCTCGCGGTGGCGCTTGAACCAGCGGTCGAGGCGGATGCCGTCATCCTCCTCGGTGATGATCGCGCCGTCGAGATTGGGCTTGGCGTCGCTCATGCCGGGAGCTGCCGCATGACGAAGAGGCCGAGGCCGCAGGCGGCAATCGCGCCGATCACCGACGCGAGGACATAAGCGGCTGCCTGAGCATTTTGACCGCGTTCGAAAAGCATCCAGAATTCCATGCTGAAAGAGGAAAATGTCGTGAAGCCCCCGAGGACGCCCACGCCGATGAAGAGGCGGGTAGTTTCGCCGCCGTCACTACCGCGAGCGAGCATGCCGATAAGCAGCCCCATTAGAAGGCCACCGGCGATATTGATCGACAGGGTCCACCAGGGGAAGCCGGGGCCGAGCCGCGCGAGCATCGCCTGGCCAACCAGATGGCGGGCGCCGGCGCCGATCGCGCCGCCGATCATGACGGGAAACAGACTGTTCATGACGCTCGCCCTAGCCGGAAATGCCGGCGAGGCATAGCGGATGCAGCTTCATGCATCGGGCGGCGTCAGCGCGGTGGACGGGCGCTCGTGCATCGCGCGCCAGTTTTCGGGGCGGACGAAGTCGCCCTGCCAGATGCCGCGCCGCTTCGCCTGCGCCTCGGCTTCCTCGACCATATACGTATCGCCCGTTGCGATCGCCCAGCCGAGTCGCGCCATTTCGGCGCCGAGGTCGATGCCGCCCGGAAAGGGGGCGGTGCGGCATACGGCGAGCGTGCGATCGTAACGATCCTTTGCCGCGACCTCGCAATGAAGCGGCCCGCGGCCCGCCAGTTTTTCGAGCGCGGCGCGCGCTTCGCGCCCGCACGGCCAACGGGTGGTGCCGCGCGTGCAATCTTGCCGATATTCGATGGCGTCGATTCCGGTCAGGCGGATCGTCAGCAGGGCATCGTCCTGCCGCACTGTCAGGCTGTCGCCGTCGATGACATGGACCAGCGGCACGGAAAGCGCGGGCGTCGGCAACCACGCCCAAGCGACAAAGGCGAGCCCGGCGAGCAGCAGCAGCGCCAGCAGCGGCCGGAAACGTCGCCGCCAGCGCAGCCGTGCAAGCGAAGAGGAGCCCGTACCCATCGCGCCTCGACTGGCCCGCCGCCGCCAGCTTGGCAATCGTAAATAATGATTGACGGAGAGAACAAACCATGTCCAAATTGGACCTATTCCCTCCCGGCCGACACGCGGCAACTCATGCGGAAACCGAGCTTGAGTCCGAATTGGCGGCAAATGGGAGTGAACAAAAGGTGAATATCGCCGAAATGACGGCATGGTTACGCCAGGGTGGAGCGATGGAACGGGGTAGGCATCATGATGGACCATGAAACATCGATCGGGCGCGACACGTCGGCCTTTTTGCTGAATGGCTTTGGGACCGATCTCGCGTCGCCGCCACGCACAATAGGCGGGCCGATCCGCGCCAACGTCGCATCGCCCTTGCTGTTCGTCGGCTCGCTGGCCGATGCGCCGGATACGGCATCGCTTCCCGACGTGCGGCTCGCTATGACGCGTCCCCCGTCGCGCGCGGCGGGGGCGATCCGGCAAACCCACACGCTCGATATCGTCTGGCTGGCGGCGGTGGACACGATCGAAAGCGAAATGCTGGGCGACATCTGCGCCGCCGTGGGCGAGCGGAGCTGCAATCTTGTTTGCGAAACCTCGCTGGCGGCGCTCGATCGCGTGGTCGCGACGATCCCGGCGTCGCTTCCCGTACAATTCCTTGTCGATGCCGATCCGACCGATCGGCTCGTCGCCCTGGCAGCGGCGCGGCGCACGCGGCACGCGGTGCTCCATGATATCGCGCGCGACGATGCGATGGAGCGGATCGACCGGCTACAGGAAGAAGTGGCGCGCATTTCGCGCCTGCTCGGCGACCTCGCGGGGCAAAGGGGCGGGCTTCCCGGTACCCCGACCGGCTTTGCATCGCGCGCCGAGGATCCGACCGAACATACGGGACAGGTACGCGCACCGTCGCGCGACTTTGCCACTATCCCGCGCAGCTTCATTCCTGAAGAACGGATGCTCGACCGGCAGCGCGCCAAGGCGGTGCGCCGGATGTTGCGCCAGCGGCGAATGCGCGAGCAATATTTTCCTGCCGACCTGTTCGCCGATCCGGCATGGGACATGCTGCTCGACCTTTATGCTGCGCGGCTCGAGCGTCAGCCGGTTTCGGTGTCGAGCCTGTGCATCGCCGCCGCTGTACCCGCGACGACGGCGCTTCGCTGGATCAAGACGATGACCGACGCCGGCCTGTTCCTGCGCGAGGACGACCCGCACGATGGCCGCCGCATCTTCATCGCTTTGGCCGAAGGCGCGTGCGACGCGCTCGGCCGTTATTTCGAGGCGCTGGACGAATAGACGTGGCGGGCATCGATCGGGGCGCGTAGGTTTCGATCCATGAAGGACGTCGAAGAAGTGGTCGTGAACGACCGGATGCAACGGGGCTATCGCTACGGACGGACTGCCCCAATGGGGAAAGCGTTCGATCCCGATTTCGAACCCGAACTCACGCCCGCCGAAATGCTGGAGCTCGGTGTGTTCTGCGGCAAATATATGACCGACTGCACCGACGAATTTCCGGCGAGCTGGTTCGAGAACGCGAAACTTTCGCCCGAACGTCCCGACTGTTCGCTCAACTATTTCGGTATCAGGGCGAGCGTTCCCCTGCATGTCTGGGTTCAGAAAGGATGGATCCATCCCGACGATCCGCGCGGCTGGTTCCAATGGTATTGCCGCTATTATTCGGGACGGCGGATGCCGGACGAGGACCGCCGCCAGATCGCGCGCTGGCGCGCGTTCCGGCGCCACGCCGCGCAGATCCGCAAGCATTGCGAACCGGGCGATCCTTTTTGCCGGCCGAAACAGCGGCAGGCATTGCTGCAATGGGCGTATGACAGCCGCGATATTTAAGCTGCGTCTTCGCCATTTCCCTTGCCGTCGCGGGGCATTATGGCGAACCCCCGATCGAAGGAGTTTGCGCCAATGCCGATTATGGCCGCGCGTCACTATAATAACGGCCAGCTTGTCCGCGAACTCGGGCCGGACGAGATCATTCCCGAAAATTGCGACACCGGCGACTTCTTCTGGCTCGGCCTCTATGAACCGACCCCCGGCGAGCTGGAGGGTATCGCCAAGCGCTTCGGCCTCCATCTGCTCGCGGTCGAGGATGCGCTGAAGGCGAACCAACTTCCGAAGGTCGAGGTCTATGGCGACCAGCTCTTCATCATCGCGCGCACCGCCAATCTGGATGGCGACACGATCGAGCCCGGCGAAACCGCGATCTTCGCGGGGCCGCATTTCCTCGTCACCGTCCGCCACGGTTCGGCGCGCACGCATACGGCGGTGCGCCAGCGGCTGGAGAGCTTGCCGATCAAGCTCGCGCACGGTCCCGACTATGCGCTCTATGCCATTCTCGATTTCATCATCGACGGTTATTTCCCAGTCATCGATGCCATCGAGGACCGGCTGCTGATCGTCGAGGAAAGCGTCATGGACACCCCGCTCGACGCCGAGGAAATCCGCCATCTCTACCGCCAGCGGCACGAGATCATCCGCTTTCAGCGGCTCGTTGGCTTGATGAAGGACGTCGCCAACCGCCTTGCGACCGACGATGATCTGCCCAATATCGATGCAGCGGTCCGGCCGTTTTTCCGCGACATCTGGGACCATGTGTCGCGCGCCGAATTCCGCCTCGCCAGCCTTCGCGACATTGCGGCGTCGGTGCTCGACACCAACTCGCTGCTCGAACAGCAGCGTCAGGGTGTGATCACGCGCCAGCTCGCCGCCTGGGCGGCAATCCTCGCGGTGCCCACCGCGATTGCCGGCATCTATGGCATGAATTTCAAGTTCATGCCCGAACTCGACTGGGGCTTTGGGTATCCCTTCGCGCTCGCTCTTATCTTTGGCGGTTCGGGGCTGGTCTTCTGGCGCTTCAAGCATATCGGCTGGCTCTGAGCGACGCGTCTCGCTTGCCAGCGGCGGCGGCTTGTGGCAGGGGCGCACCTCCCATTGATGGCGACATCTGGGGGCGATTAGCTCAGTTGGTAGAGCATCTCGTTTACACCGAGAGGGTCGGCGGTTCGAGCCCGTCATCGCCCACCATCACGAAACACGCGAGTGTCCTTGCGTATCACAGTCATCTTGTCAATAATTATTCCGCCCTCGCTGCGAGGGATGGACAGCGTATGGACAGCGCCGAACGCATTTGCCTCGCGCTGAACCCGCAGCCAGATGGCCGAGAGAGCCTTCGCTGCGGCCTTCATGTGCTCGGGGCGCATGTGGACATATTTCTTCGTCGTGCGGTTCACCGGGCCAGCGTGGCCAAGCAGAGCCGATAGCTGGCGGTCGGGAACGTCGCTGTTCGTGTAAAGCTCTGTCGCGATGGTGTGCCGGATCGTTTTCGACACCACGTCATCGGACAGCCCCATCGTGCGTCGCATCGTGCGCCATGCGCGCTTGCGGCTGTCCACAGGGCCGGTTCCAGTCCAGCGGGTGAGGATCAGGCGCAGTGGGCGGATTGCCGGGATGATAGGATTCACCTTCGCGGTTTCGGGCGTACCGATCGCGTGAAGGTCAATGTTCCTGCCGTCGAATTGGTCGATGTTGAATTTAGCCAGCGTGACCGGACGCGCCGCGGTTCCGATCAGCAAGGCGACATAGCGCCCCATGTCGTCGAAGTGGCGGGCATACCAGGCGATCATTCCCAGCTCTTGCCATGTCAGCACGCGGTCGCGCGGCTTGGATCTGTGGCGCTTCGGAACTGCCGGCACCTTGGGAGCCAGAAAGCGGCGGTTCGTCTCGGCATGGTTCAGCGCGGCCCGCACGTCGTCGAGATTGCGTGACACGCTCTCGCCCTTCACGCCGGGGCTGGTGTGGCGATAATCCTTGCCGCCCCACGGCACGTCATAGCTGTGCGGCCCCATGCGCCACTCGCGGAAGCGGACAAACACGGCGGGGGTCAGGTCGGCAACGGCGGCGCTCATGCCCGCCTCGTCTTGAAACAGGAAGCCCATGAAGGCGCGCAAGCTGCTGGCGATCTGCTGCGGCGCGACAGCCTTGCTGCCATGCTCTTTCCAATAGGTGAGCAGGGTAGGGATGACGAGCGCGTCCTCGACGCTCTGCGGGCGCTTGGCAGCCTGTTCGTTGACGAAGGCAAGGAGGACCGACTTAGCCTCATCTATGCCGCGCTGGCGAGTGCTGCGATAGCTGACCTGTCGAGTGCCGGTCGCGATCTGCCAGATGTCGGGGGACTTGCCGTCCCGGCGCTTGTCGAGCCAGTAGCCGCCGTATTCGAAAGGCGATCCCTCGCGTGGCATTTCATTTCCTCAAGTTCTCTGGTGGTCAGCAAATCTAGCAGCCCGTAATCTACAAGCTCAAGCACCTGCTCGCGCGATAGGGTGGCGCCGGTATCGTTGCGATAGGCGCGCCGAAGCTTCGACAGGATGCGCTCGGCTGTCACTTCTCTCCTCCATAAAGGGAGAGGGCTTTGCGGGCGCGATGATAGTCGCTGGCCTTGATCTCAGCGAGAATGCCGGGTGAGCCGCCGCAGTAAAGGCCGTCTCGCCGCTGATCGGTATCGTCCAGATGCTTTGCCATTGCCGCGAACGGCCGCAACGCCTCTACCAGTTCAGCATGGTTGTTGGTGCGGTCAGATTCGGTCATCGCTGCATATTCGAGCGCGCCCAGCCGAGCGGCCTGCCAGATGATGGCATGGCGTGTAGGGGCTTTGGGCGATCCGTCTTTGTTACTGCCGGTCGAGCAACGCTGAGCGACAGCCTCAGCGACAAGTTCAGCGTCGGCTTGCTGTTTTGCTGTTACCTTACCCACGTCCACCTCCCCAGATACGGTTGAAAAGAGAGGGTTTCGGCTGGATCATCGGCAGGATGGGGCCGTCACGACGCTCGCGCTGCCAGCTTGTGGCTGTACGGGGCTGCCAGTTGTTCTGGCCTTGGGTGAGGAAGCCGGTGCGAGGGGCGGTCATGTTCAAAATCATCCCGGCATGTCGGCTTCCTCGAAGTCGCGGCGGGCGCAATAAGTCGCGCAGGGCTCGCACATCTGGTCGCCGTCGTATTTCGTGGTAGCGGGCTGGCCGCACTGGCATCGGGCGTTCAAATAGGCTTCCAAACGGTTCGGGCTAAGCGCCTGATCCAGCGCATCGGCTTCGGGCAGCGCGATCTCTGGCGGATTTTTCCCGGCAACCCACCCACCGCGCGCCGCACTGGCGATAGCGATGGCTTCGACGCGCTCGTACCGCCCCGCCTTCTCGATTACGGTCGTGTAGCCGCAGCGGTTAGGCGACCACCATGCGCGATGCTCGTTCGACCAAATGAGATATGGCTTATCCATTCTTCTTCCCCGCCTTCCTATCTCTCGAACGCTTGAGGTAATCGCGCCACTTTTGGGCGTCGTGCTTCATCGCGTTCAATTCGGCAGCGCCAAGCAAGTCGCCGTCGTCATTTGTGAAGCCCGCGGCGACAAGCACGTTGGCGCCAGTGCGGCCTACGTCGGTGGCATATTCTTCGGAGCCGTCGCCCATCTCGTAGTCATCAACGCCGAGCCATTCTGCCAGCCGGTCATAGGCATAGCCGATGCCCGCATCATAGACGCAGAGCAGTGGGCTATCACCGTCAGGCGGATCGCCGATGTGAGAGGACCATTCGGTAACGTCCAGCGCTGCGAGGTCGGTGGCGGCGCGCTGGAACTTGTCCTGCGCGTCGTTGCGTTCGTTTCGTAGGCTGTCGTTCAGACGAGTGTAGCGGAGGATTTCGGCGTTCTTGATCCGCTCATGCTCGCTCACCCGCATTAAGCCGAGAGCTTTGAGGGCGAGGGCGATCATGCTGCGTCTGCCTTCTTCGACGGCTCGAGAATTTGCTGGCACGTTTTGTTGTCGTAAATGCCAAGCTTCCACGATTCCGTGCATAGATAGAGCGTGTTGCTCTTGCGGACTTCGGACGTGATAGCCTTACCCGCCGCGGCGATTGTCATGCTCAGCCCCAGCAGCAGCCCAGCGATAAGCCAGAGAGCGGGTGGCGAACTTGGCGTTGGGGTGTTCATCGTTCTAATCCTTTCCCACCGATCCAGAGGGGGCTTGCGAGGTGGATCGGTGGATGCTGTGCGCCTCGCGCGCGGTGAAACTGTCCGTCAGGGCGACGGGGTGAAAGTCATGCTGGTTCCTGCAAAAGCATCTCGGGATCAGCCCCAAGCGCCTCGGTCAGAAGCCTGATTGTTTCGCGGTAAAGTTGCTCGAAATCCTCACGCGGCATCGACGCGACGGCCATCGAGTGCGGCACCTTCACTATCTCGCCGGTGAACTCGTTGATGTGCTCGTCGTAGCGGTGAAGGCTGATCAGGATGTCCCGGCGCAGATGCTCGGTCGAAGTCCAGCGCCCGGTTGCCTCGACGACGTTGTTGAGAATCGCGAAAAATTTCCGGTGCTGAGACATATTCCTCGGCGACCACACCTCAACGATCAGCGTCGCGCCATCTTTCACGGCCGCCAGCAATTCGCGTGCGTCTTTGGTGACGGGAGCGAGTGCCAGGCCGACGCGGCGGAAGAGCGCGTGACCCTTCATGGTAGAATTCCCATTTCCATGCTCTCGTATTCCAGGCGCTTGGCTTCCTTGAGCAAGTCGATGCCGTGCTCGCGATAGAAGCCCTGATGGCTCAGCTTTTCGACGCACTTGTCGCCGTAATCGTGCTGGTGAAATTCCACTGCCAGAGGGACGACGATCCGGTGCGACCGCGAGATGCGGCCCATGCGATCGGCATAGCCGGTGACGTGATGGATGGTCGCCGGTCCGCCACTGATGAGGCAACCAAGCGCGCGCACGCGATCCCAGTGGCGACGCTCGGCCGCCGTCGGTTCCGCGCCCGCCTTGGGCTTCATGCGTTTATGATTGACCGGCGCACCCACGTCAGTTGCCCTTGAGCTGCTCGAGGCGAGTGTTCAGCGCCGCTTCGATCCGCCCGTTCTCACCGTCGGGCAGCGCCTCCATATGGCCGCGCCAGTCCTTTTCGACCGCCTTGGCGTCAATGACAGTGCCGGCGGCGGCAATGCGCTCGATCAAATCCGTGACGGTTGCGGCATAGGGCGCGGGCTCTGATTCATCGGTGCCGTCGTGCTGGTCGCCGTGCTGCTCGTCGCTGCGGCCCTCCTTGTGATCGATGATCTCGCCGGTGACGGGATCGCTACCGGCCATCTCGGCACGCGTCGGCGGCGTGATGTTGCGCGCCTCGACGGGCTCGCCGACCATCTGGATTTCGGCCTCGTCGTCGACATAGATGCCAGAGAAGCCGAAGGCGTAGCGCGCCCCCTGGATCAGCGCGCGGTGACGCAGCATGCGATTGGGCGACTTGTTCCACGGATCGGTGTTCCGCTTGCACTCGTCCATATATTCGGTGACCTTGATCGGCCGCGCGCGGTCGCTGCGGTAGATCGTGCTTTCGATCGCGTAGACCTTGCCGCTCTCGTCAACGATGTCCTCGAATTCGATCCCGTCGAACTTCGGATGCTCGTTCATGATCCGAACCCAACCGTCGATCGAGACGAGGGGGACGATGCCGCCGCCTTTGGCCGCGAAGGCATAAATTTCCTTGGTCAGCGGGTTCAGCTTGTATTCGTTGGCCACAATGACCAGCGCGACGAATTCAGCGTCAGAGCAACCCTTGAAAACGGTCGCCTTGAGCGTGTTCTGCAGGTTGCCTTCGGAGACGCCAAGGCGCGAAGCCATTAACGCGAGCGCGCTGGGCGTGCGGCGCTTGGCCGCTTCTATGTTGGCGACGTTCTGCTCGATCTGTTCATCGGCGCGAGCGACGGCGCGGCTGCGGGCGGTGTTCATATTCAGTCCTTTCAGAAGGGCAATTTGTTGGCGAAAAGCGCGTCGACTTCGGCGTCATCGCCGAGCAAGTCGGGCTGATCAGCGGGCGGTGGGGCAAACTTTTCGATGATCGGCTTTGCTTCGAAGTCGGCGGGTTCGGGCACTCCGAAAATGGCGACGTGGACTTTCTTCTTGCCCTCACCGTTGCGACCGGCGACGAGGACGATATCGCCCACCGCCAACGGTTCCGCGCCGTCATAGGCGTAGGTGTAAGCGCGGGTGTCGCCGGGGCGGAATGTGCAGGCGATGAATTGGCGGGCCATCATCTTCTCCTTAAAATGGAATTTCGTCGCCGCGTCGGGCGGCATGTTCTTCTTCTCGATACTCAGCCAGCACCTGTTCGATCGTCTGGATCGCGATTTGAGTTTCGGCCAAGCGCGGGATGCGGACAGCGTCGACAAGGCGCTCGAACTCGGCAAAGGTGAGGACGACTGCCGTCTCTTCGCCCATCCTGCGAATGCTCGCCTGATTGACGCTGGTCAGAAAGTTGCGGACCTCGCCGATCTTGCGTTCAAGATCGAGGTGCTCACCGGCGCCTTCGTCGATCGATGCGGGGCGAGCGGCTGCAAAGCCCTTGAACCACCACAAGGCATCAGCGAGCGCCTCGCGCGCGGCTTCGATGTCGCGGATCATCGGATTGTCGTCCCGGTTTCGGGGAAGATTTCGCAACCCTTGAGTTCGCGCGTGCCTCCGCGCACCTGCGCCGCAATCACCTTGTCGATCGCCTCGACGACCTTGGCGTGTTTCAAGATGCTGTCGGGAAGCTGGCGGACGCTGACGATGCGGTGCTTATAGGTGGTCGTGCGGACAACCTTGGCGCCGTAGTCGCCGCGAACGACGGGTGCTGCCGTCTCAACGATGGGCTCGGGCGCAACCTCTACGACTTCAGGCTCGACTTCGACGACTGTCGCTTCGCGGGCTTCGGCGGCCGCGCGCGCGTCCTCGATCGCCTGCAGCCGAGCGCGCTCCTTCGCGGCCTCCGCATCGGCAATGGCCTGCAGCCGCTGACGCTCGGCGTCGGCAACCCGCTGGGCTTCAATCTGGCGCTGGCGTTCTTTCTCGCGCTCGGCGTCGTCGAAAGTCCTGATCCGCGCGCGCGCCGTCGCCTCTGCGGATTGCAGCGGTTCGACGATCGCATCGGCCCGCCCCTTGAGCGCGCGCTGCGCATTGAGCAGCGGACGGTTGAGGATTTCGCGCTGTGCTTCCACGGCCTTACCGGCGGCGACCATCTGCTTGACCAAATCGGCGTAACTGCCAGCCATATCCGCGTCGGTGATAACCGTCGGCGCGCGACCGGCGCTGGCGAGCAAATCGCCGATCCGCTTCGTGATGCCTTCGACTTCCAGCGCCTCGGCAAGATCAATGGTGATCTGCTCTTCAAGGGGCGGATTGTTCGCGCCGATGACCGCGCGCGGGTTCGCTTCCATTTCGGGCTGCGGTTTCAGTCGCTGTACGATTGCCATGTCGGGTCTCCTGTCAAAACGGGGGTGGGGCGGTCATCGGGTCGATGCGCCGGGTTGGGTTTGCGATCGGGTGATCGGGTGAATTCTCGCGAGCCCATGCTTGGCGCTGCGCTAGGAACAGATATTCGCGCTCATCGATCGGATCGGCCGCGCACACGGGCCACACGCGCTCAAGATCTATGGGCTCGCCGTTCGCCAGCGCCTGCCAGCGCCAGCCGCGATCCATTTCCTCGCCGGTGACCGGATCGAGAGGGGGGCCGTGCCATACGCGGATGCCGACCAGCACGCCGCCGCTGCGCAGCTTCATGCGATAAAAGCCCTCAACCGGGATATCGGTGTTGAAGCCTTCGAACACGCGCGCCGACGCGGCACCGGCGGCATAAGGGCGAGCCGAGCGCGTCATTGACCAGCTTCCCACTGGTCGCGCATGGCGATCTTTTCAGGTGCCGACAGATGCCCGGCGCGACGGTTGCATTCGCCGTGCGCGAGAAAAAGGTTGCTGACATGGTTCGGCCCGCCGTGCGCGATGGCAACGAGATGCTCGACTGTAATGTCATCGCCGAGCGGAGCGCGGCAGAAGAAACAGGAAGCGCCGTCGCGGATCAGGAGGGCATTGACCGTGGCGGCGTCGCGGCGGCGGCCAACAACTGCCACGGGCGCCAGCGAGCCCTTGCGATCTGCAATGTGCGCCTTGGCTTGCAGCGCCTCAGCATTCCAAGTTTCGCGGCCGCGCTTGTTGCGATAGATGATCCCGACGCCATGCGAAGTGCGGAAACGAACGATCTCATAAGGGTTCGTGGGCGCGAGCATTTCGCCGCCTGCCGCGACCAGCGCAGCGCGGAATTTTGCGAAATCAGTCATGCGTGCACCGCCACGACGGTCAGCAGAACGCCGAGAAAGAAGGCAAGCGGAACGACAAGCCCGACATGGCTGCCGACGATCGACTGTTCGGCTTGCAAATCTTCCGCCGGCGCAATCTGCAATTCGCGCAGAGCGTCAGAATGGGTTTCTCGATTGAACGCTTCCAGAGCGTGGGCGTGAATGTCGATCATGCCGCACCTCGCATGTGATCGGTGACGTTCTGATAGATGCTGCGAAAGCGCTGGACCGAGTATTCAGGAACCCACGGTTCGATCGTAAAATCGAAGGGCTCATAACCGCCAGTGCATGACCATTGATCAGTTCCGGCTTGCGGCATAAGATCGCGCTTCTCGGTCGCGAGCATGCGGATATCGTATTGCTTCACAATATCTTTGTGCTCGTGACCCACGCCAAACCACTCGTCGATTGCGTCGCCGCTGCGTTTGATCAGCGCCTTTGTTTCGGACGGCAGAAGCTGTTTGGCCGGACCGGCGATGTCGGGCCACGGCACTTCGTCGCTTTCGTGCATCAGTCCTTCGTAAACCGCGTCAATCGGTTGCCCGTCGCGCCACATTTGCTCGGCAAGCAAAACGACGTGCTGACAAACATTGTAGAGGCAGCGCGGCCCGATCTGGTTAGGCTGACCCACGAGGCGGCGGCGCGTCTGCCCACGGAAGCGTGCATTGCTCGCCAAACCCCAAGCATAGTCCTCGATCGTCAGCCCGCTTGCGTCGGGGGATTCGAAATCGAAGTACATGCCATCGCCCATGAGAATGGTAGGCCCAACGATCCGCCGAGTATGTTGCTCGGTTGCCGCAGCGTTTTTGATTGCGAGATCAGTCATGCCGTCACCACCGCACCGACCGAAAAGTCGCGCGTCTCAAAGCCCTCGCCATACTTGGCAGCCATCAGGGCTTCCCAAGCATCCTGCGTCGCATCGCGGATCAGCGGGACGTCGACGCGGATAGCGCGGGCCTCGACAGGCTGGAGCGATTCCAGAATGCGGATGAACTGGCTGAAACCGCCGGTCACAGTCCGGTCGCCTGCAAGCGGGCCAGCTCGGCGCGATAGTTATCGGCCTGCTGGCGGTTGAAAGCCGCGTCGGGATGGTTCGGACGGTCGGCCAAGAGACCGTGACGGATGATCTGCATCCGCACTTCTTCGGCGCGGAACCGGTTCGCGGCGGTAATCGCCGCGCGGTTCGCCTCGTAGGCCTTGGTCAATTCAGGATCGTGGCGGGCCACTGTCGTCTCCATGCAGCCGGGGTGGCTGATGGAGTTGGATTAGTTGGATATGTCCGACACGTCAATAGCTAAATTGGATTTTTCCAACCGCGCGCTATTTTGCCTCCGCAGGGGGCGCGGAATCGTAGACTGGGACCCTCCACCGAATCCTATTTCGATAGAAGCGAGAACCTTGGGTGTCGGGGGCCGTGTTAAAGCGCGACCGGCGCAACACTAGGCTGCACGTCGCAGCATCAAGGTCAGCGTGGCCGCTCGACGAGATAATCTCGCAGTCAGTCGGGGCGCCGAGTCGGTCCACAGTCACTTTGAACTGAGCGTCCCCCTCGCGTCGCTCGCGCATGGCCGCTGCGGGGTAGTCGTCATTGGTCGCCCATCTGCCAGCGTTCCCGATCGGAATGGCGGCCTCTGGCTCGAAGAACGGATCGGCGGGAACAATGTCGCGCTTTCTTTGGAGAGCGTCGGCGGCGGCCTGCTCTCGCGCTTTCTCGCGCCGAACGGTCGCCATGCAGGGCTTCATTCTTTCGATCGCGGCCCGGCTTCCGATTAGTTTTACAGCCAGAACCGTCGTAGGATTCCCCCCATCCCGCAATATGATCAGACTGGAAGCCGCGCCAAAGGCCACGGCTAAATCGCGGCCGGCAGAAAATCTAAATCCGCGGCCCTCACTGTCCGAGAACCCTGTCGCTTTAACCGAATATAGATCGCGGTCAAAAGCAACCGTAAGGGGGTATATTTCACCCTCTTTGATCGACCAATTGCTATTCTGAAGGCCTAGCGCAACGGCGCCATCTGCCATCTCGACCAGCGTTGCCCTGGTGCCACCGTCGTCATCCCACTGCGCGGAAATAGCGCACGCGCCATCTCCTCGAATCACTTCCCAAGAGGCCTGCGCCGGGGTCGATATCCCGAGCGCGGTCACAAGCGCTACAATCCCCCGCCTCATGCCCCCTCCTATAAGTCCCGCATCAGCCATATCGCGCGTCCGTGAATCCTCATCTCTTCAGCGTCCACGTCATAATCTGGAACGGCGGGATTGTCTGACATTATTAGAATGCGCCCTTGTCCCATCGCGCGAAGCCGCTTGATGCCATGCGCGCCAAGGTGGTCGATCCAGTAAATGCCGTGGACTCGAGACAGCATCTTTTCTGATGTGTCGATGAGGATGCGATCGTTCGTGCGCAGCGTCGGCTCCATGCTGTCGCCCACGCCTTTGACTGCGCGCAACATGTGCAGCGGCGTCCGCGTCACCGCTCGCAATAGGCCGATGTCAAACTTGACCGGCTCTTCCTCGACGAACTCCTCGATGAGCGTTCCCGGCCCCATGGAAAGGGAAAGGTCGAGTGAAATTATCTCCACCACGTCGTCATGCAGATGGATGCTTCGCGTAGGAAGCGTGACCGACCGCGCCGATTCGGGGCTCTCGTCGTATAAGTCGGCCTCGTTTTTCTGCACCACGCGCAGCAGTTTGCGGAGACTGTCCGATCGCGGGCTTATATCCTGCTTTTTGAGGTTCGTGAAAAAGCCGCGGTTCATCCCGGCTTTCAACGCCCAATCGGTTTCAGCTAGGTCACTCGGCTTCAGGCGCATGAGCGCATCGTAAAGCGCCGCGCCGCGCAAATCTGTGTGGTCCGCCATGTCGGATATTTCCCACGGCGGCGATAAATCCAAAAGCATGATGTTTCCTACTTGCTTGGTTGGACATATCCGACTACGTAGGATTTCATGAAACATGCATTGATCAGCGACGCGGAGATGCTCGAACGTATCGAAGCGTTTTGCAAGCAGCACAATCTCGGCACCGCCGCATTCGGCCGCGCCGCGATCGGTGACCCCAGTTTGGTCGGCAACTTGCGCAAAGAGCGGTCTTTGACGCTCCGAACTGCGAACAAGATTGCCGGGTTCATGTCGGAGTATCGCGCCGAGCAAAGCGCCGCGGCATGATCGTTCGCCACCACATTCCCCCCGCGCTCTCTGGGTCGCACCAGAGCGTGACCCCCGCCGGACATTCCCCCTTTCCGTCCGGCGGGGGCATTTATTCTGACGACGGCGTCGGGCGTCATTGCCCGATCGCGTCCGAGCCCGACGACAAATTCGATCACGATCTCCCCGACCAGCCGTGCGCGGTCATCATCGGGCTCCAGCTCGCTGCTCACCCCGGCTTCGGCACGATCGATATCCCGATGATTTTCATTCCTGTCATCCATGACCTGGAGATAGCCAGTGCCTGACAATACGTCCGCGACCTTTGTGCCCCTCGTCTCCCGCGAACAGGCGTGGAACAAATTCGCAGCCGCCATCCGCCTCTATGCAGGCCGCGGGCGCCGCTACAGCTTCAAGCAGCTGGCCAATGGGGCGGGTGTCAAAGACCGCGTCATCGAATGCGCGCTGCATGATCCGAGCAACGTCGATTTCCGCCCGATGCCGTTTGAAGCGCAGATGTCGATCGCTCGCTTCCTCGGCGCTGAATTCACGAACGAGTGGTTCCATCTGGCAGGGCAGGGGGCGTTCGACCTTCCCGACGAGGACGCGCCGACGCCTGGCGAACTTGCCGCCGACATAGCGACCGAAGGCGCGGAAGTCGTTCGGATGGCGGCGGACGGTGTGTTCTGCGGCGAGGATCGTAAGCGACTTCGCGCGATCGGCAGCGAGAAGATCGAGCGCGGGCAGATGCTGGTCGGGCTGACCGAACGGCGGGCGGCGTGAAGGACTATTCTGCATTCCTTGCCGCAAAGGCGATCGACGATCCGTCAACCGGCCTAACCGAGTGGGCCGACCTTCCCGCCTGCCTGTTCCCGCATCAAAGCGATATCGTCGCATGGGCGCTTCGCCGCGGTCGCGCTGCGCTGTTTGCTGGCACCGGCCTCGGCAAGTCGCTGATGGAATTGGCATGGGCGCAGGCTATCCACGATGCAACTGGTAAGGATATCTTGCACCTTGCCCCGCTCGCCGTCTCAAATCAGATGGCGCGCGAGGCGGATAAATTCGGCATCGGCGCCCGCGTCGTGGCCAAGCAGTCCGATTGCGAACCCGGCACGAACATCACGAATTATCAGAAGCTGGATCACTTCGACCTGTCGCGGTTCGGTGGCGTCATCCTTGACGAAAGCAGCATCCTCAAATCGACCGACGGCAAATATCGCACGGCGCTGATTGAATCCTGCCAGTCGATCCCGTTCCGTCTCGCCGCTACTGCTACCCCGGCGCCGAACGACTTCATGGAATTGGGCAATCACGCCGAGTTCCTTGGCGTCATGTCCTACACCGACATGCTCGCAACGTTCTTCGTCCATGATGGCGGATCGACGCAAAACTGGCGCCTAAAGGGCCACGCTGAAAACGAGTTCTGGCGCTGGATGGCTTCGTGGGCCGTCATGCTCCGCAAGCCTTCTGACCTCGGCTATGCCAACGATGGCTATGACCTGCCGCCGCTGGTCTATCATCAGCACACGGTATCGGTTGAATATGCGCCGTCGATGGAAACCGGGATGCTGTTTCCGATCCAGGCGGCAACCTTATCGGAGCGCATCGCCGCGCGCCGGGATAGCGTCGTCGATCGCGTGGCGCAGGCTGTCGCGGTCACGCCGACCGATCGCCCCTTCGTATGGTGGTGCAACCTCAACAGCGAAAGCGAGGCGCTGGCGAAAGCTATTCCCGATGCTGTCGAGATCCGCGGTTCCGATGACGACAAGGCCAAAGAGCGCAAGCTGATCGATTTCAGCGAAGGCCGCATCCGCGTTCTGGTCACGAAGCCGTCGATCTGTGGCTTCGGCATGAACTGGCAGCATTGTGCCGACACCGGATTTGTCGGGCTCAATGACAGCTTCGAACAATTCTATCAGGCCATCCGCCGCTTCTGGCGGTTCGGGCAAACGAACCCGGTCAACTGCCACATCATCGCGGCCGAGACGGAGGGCGCCACCGTCGCCAACATTCGCCGCAAGGAAGCCGATGCCGACCGCATGGCCGCTGCGATGGTCATGCACATGGCTGACCTATCGAGCGCCGCCGTGCGCGGATCGACGCGCGACCGTCCTGATTACGATCCACAAGTCCCTGTTCAACTTCCCGCATTTTTGGAGATCGCAGCATGACGATCAAGGCCGTCGAACAGGTCGTTACGGATCAATACGCAATCTATCAGGGCGACTCGTGCGAGATCATCCGCGCCATCCCCGGTGACAGCATTCATTTCGGCATCCACTCGCCGCCGTTCGAGGGGCTTTACAAATTCAGCAACTTCGACCGCGATATATCGAACAACGATGGCCCGCAGTTTTGGGAGCATTACAGCTTTCTTATTCAGGAATTGCTCCGGGTCACCATGCCAGGGCGTCTCCACAGCGTGCATTGCATGCAATTGCCTATGTCGAAGATCCGCCACGGCAATATCGGCATGCGCGACTTCCGCGGCGAGATCATCCGCGCCTATGAGGACGCCGGGTGGATTTTCCATAGCGAGGTTTGCATCTGGAAAGACCCCGTCGTCGCGCAGCAGCGGACGAAGTCAATCCGGCTGCTCCACAAGCAGATCGTCAAGGATAGCTGCATCAGCGGGCAGGGGCTCGCCGATTATGTCGTCACCTTTCGCAAGCCAGGCGAGAACCCCGAGCCGGTGAGCGGATGCTTTGACGAATGGCATGGCGAAGGCGATGGGCCGGACCCGTCCAAGTTCACGACGCCGACCGACGGCCGCAACTGGTATTCGATCGAGGTCTGGCAGCGCTACGCCTCGCCGGTCTGGACCGACATAAATCAGACCCGCACGCTGCAATATCGGGGCGGCCGCGATGAAAAGGACGAGCAGCACATAAGCCCGCTGCAACTCGACGTGATCGAGCGGTGCATCGACCTATGGAGCAACCCCGGCGATACCGTGCTGACGCCGTTCCTCGGTATCGGCAGCGAGGTTTATTGCGCCGTCGAAATGGGCCGCAAGGGCGTCGGCATCGAATTAAAGCCGTCCTATTTCGCGCAGGCCCGCCGCAACATCGAAGGATTGAAGGCGAAGGCTGGCAGCCTGTTCGACGCGGTGGCGGCATGATCCGCTGGCCATTCACCCGCCGCCGCCCCGCGCCCACCACCTGCGCCGAAGCCGGACGCACTGGCGCTCTTATCAAAGCCGACCGCGAGCGCGCTGCCGTTCGCGCCAAGGCCCGCGCCATGTGCGCCCGCATGGGCAAGCCCGTCCCCGACATTCTGAACCAAGGAGCCTGACATGGCCGAAGCCACCGACGACAAACTGCGCCTTCTGATCGAGCGTATCGAGCGCCTGAAAGAGGAGCAAAAAGGCATCGGCGAAGATATCCGCGATACCTTCAACGAGGGCAAGTCGCAGGGCTACGACACCAAGATGATGCGCAAGGCTATCAAGCTGCGCAGCATGTCGCCGCAGGACCGAGCGGAAGCCGACGCCATCTTGCAGGCCTATTGCTGCGCGCTGGGCATCCAGATCGAATTGCCGCTCGGCGTGGCGGCCTGATCATGGCCGCCCGCCACTCAACCCCAACGCCAAAACCGTGGAGCGCCGACGAAACCGATCGGCTCGCGGACCTGATCGCGGATGGCTTCTCATTCGGCGGCGCGTCCAGAACTCTCGGCTGCACCCGCAATAGTTGTGTGAGCCGCTTCCGCCTCATCTCTCAGCAATATGGGTGGCAGGCCGCATGATGACTTTGCCCTGGCCACACCCAATGACATTCCCGAACGCCAAGCGGCGCCTGCACTGGTCGAAATACCAGCCGCATTGCAACCGCGCGCGCGGAGAGGCCCGACTGGTCACGCGCGGATGGATGAACGCGAACCCGGCTCAGCGGCCCGACGCGAATGCACCCCTTTCGCTGCGCGTCACCTTCCAACCGCCGAACCGGATTCGCCGCGACGATGACGGAATGATCGGCGCGTTCAAGCATCTCAGAGATGGGATCGCCGACGCGCTCGGCATGGATGATCGCCTGTTCCGGCCCGAATATCACTTCGCCGAGCCTCTGAAGCCCGGTGCGGTGATCGTCGAAATTATCGGAGGCGCAGCATGACGACTTGCCGGACATGCTCAATCCCGCTTGGGCGCGGGAACAAGACGGGTTACTGCCGCCGACACGTCGCCGCGTATAACCTGGCGCAGCCGCACATCAAAGAACGCCAGCGCGCCGGCATCCGCCGCAAGCACGCGACCGATCCTGTCTTTCTCGATGGCCTGCGCCGCCGCGCGCGTGCCCTCGGCGACGATCCGGTCATCAACGCCAAGCGGACGCAGCATTTCAAGGAAGGTCGCTTCTGGGAGCTGGGCAGCATCGCCTCGCGCGCGCCTGACGTGCGAGCGAGGGCTGGGAAGGCGAGCAGCGCCACAAAGCTGGCATGGTGCCCGCCGCATTTGCGTGCCGACTATTTGCACCTTGTCCGCGCCAAGCGGTTCCCGGCGGCCGAGGCGCGAACGCTGATCGAAGATCAGAATGAGGTCGAGATGCGCCGGTGGCGCTTAAGCATAGGAGCGGCCGCTGCGTGAGTGGGTTTGCCGTCCTCTACCGCGAAGCGACTGACCACCCGCTGTTTGCGGGAGATAGCTCGCGCTTTGGCGCGTGGGCCTGGCTCGTCCTGAAGGCATGCTGGAAGCCGACAAAATTCAACGTGTCCGGATCGACGATGACGATCCAGCGCGGGCAGCTTTGCGTGTCCCGGTCGCAGCTCGCAACCGCATGGGGATGGTCGCAAAGCGCCGTCGAGCGGTTTTTGACCCGGTTGCAAACCGAACAGATGATCGGACGGGCTACCGGACAGGGGCGCTCGATCATAACCATATGTAATTACGAGAAATATCAGGATATCGCCGAGGACACCGGACAGGAAACCGGACAACCATCCGGACAGCGATCGGACAGCGATCGGACAACTAAAGAACAAGGGAACCATATAACCATAGAGGAAGAAGCTAAAGCTTCTCCCTCTACCGCGCGTGCCGCGCGCCGGAAAAAGGCTGAGCCTTTCGTTCGTCCCGATTGGATACCGGCAGAGCCGTGGACTGGTTACGTCGCAATGCGGGTCAAGATCCGAAAACCGATGACCGATGAGGCGAAATACCTCGCCGTCGGCAAGCTGGCGAAGCTTGCCAAGGACGGCCACCCTCCCGGCGACGTCCTGAACCAGTCGATTTTCAATAGTTACCAAGGACTCTTCGAAATCAAGGATCAGGGAAATGGCCAGTCAGCCCAGCCTTTCAGGAAACCAACAACCCTCGACGCCATGCAACGAGCCCTCGAGCTTACTGGCGGCACGGAGGGATGCGACGCCCCTCGATCGCCAAGCGGCAATTGGGGAGCTAACTCGCTGCCTGACCCTGTGCGCGCCATCGGGCATGTCGGGCGATGAGCGGGCGCTGTGGCTCTCGGCGGCATGGGCGGAAGTCCGCGACATTCCCGCGCGGCCGTTTGTCGATGCCTGCACCACCGCCCGCCGCATCGTCGAGCACCCCGCCAAGCTGGTCCCGACCATCGTCCGCGAAAGCCAGGAAGTCGCTGACATCTTCCGCCGCCGCCTCGCCCGCGAGGAAGCCGCATGGGCCAACCGCAGCGCACCGCGGCTCGCGCGCCCCGACGATCGCCGCCGGCCTGACGAAAGCGCCGAGGTCGGTTCGATGATGTCGGAGCTTATCGAGAAACTGAAAGGGCAAGCCGATGACCTTCCGTGACAACCCCGGCGCCCGCCCTGTCGAGCCCGATACCGAGATACGCGTCCGCTACCGCAACGGCGAGGTCACCGAATTCCGCCCAGCAAAGTGGTGGAGCAACTGGCGGCGCAGCGATGACGCGTTTGCGATCGATCAATGGGAGGAAAAGGCAGCATGAAAACCTATGACGCCCAAGAGATCATCGAACTGATCGCGTCGCGCGCCACCGCGTTCGGTCAACAGGCCGGTGTCGGCGCGATGGAAACCGCTGGCGGGATCATCGGCTACCTCGCCGAGAACCCGCGCGACCTTGAACCTTTCATCAACGGCGGCATCTTCGAACTGCCCGCCGATTGGTTCCAGCGGCACAGCCTGACATGGCACGACAGCAAGGGGATAGTCCGCAATCCCGCCGACGTGCGCCGCGCGAAACAGGTTCGCGACCTGCTCAAGCCGGGAGCGCCGGCCAATGGCTGATCTCACCGTCTCCGCCCACGCCGTGCTTCGCTACAGACAACGCGTCCGCAACGTCGATGACGCAGAAGCCGAACGCGCCCTGACGACCCGCGCCTTCCACTGCGCCGCTCATCTCGGACGCTGCTCGGTCATCCTGCCGTCCGGCCACCGCGCCATCGTCCAAGATCATACCGTCGTCACCGTCCTCCCGCTCGGCGGCCATGCCTTCCACGGGGAATATTTCGAAAAGGGACCGAAATGAACGCGCCTGCAATTCTTGACCGCGCCGCTTCCGTGCTCACGGCGACGCTGCGCCACCACGGCGTGGAGATGCACCCGGACGATATTCGCGGATTGGCGACGGACGCATTTGCGCTCGCGCCGATCAACTGGCGCTTCGACCTCTCGCGGATGCCTATTGACCGCTTCGACGGCCGCGAGATGCTTCTTTATGCGGGCTATGTCGTCCTCTGCTCATGGTGCGACGGCTGGCGCGATCCCGTTGGCCGCCCTGTTCAGAACGCTACCCATTGGGCTGATGTTGAGGGGCCGGGGGCGTGAGCGTTTATGTCGACGACGTGCGCCATGGGTTCGGCAATATGGTCATGTGCCACCTGTGGGCCGATACGCTTGATGAGCTGCTCGCCATGGTCGACAAGATCGGCGTGCAGCGGAAATGGATTCAGGGCCACCCGACGCTCAGCTTCGGCAAGCACCGCAAAGCGTCATGGGTCCACTTCGACATCGCGCTGAGCAAGAAGGCGATGGCCATAAAGGCGGGCGCCATCCTGACCGATCGGTTCGGCCCGGTCGAACATACATCGCGGCTCGATATCGCATCGGGCGAACCGGCTCTCGTCGAGCGGGGAAACCGGATGCTGGCGATGGTCGCAAATTGCCGTGCGATGAGGGAGGCGGCGAGCGCATGACCCGCCCCTATCCGCCCCGCAACATGATCGACGTCGTTGAGTATATGGCCTTCTACCGCTTCGAACCGAGCGAGGAATTGCACGACTGGATAATGGACACCTTCATCAAAGGCGACGGCCCACTGATCAACGAAGAGCATCAACACCTCGCCGACGCGCATATCGGTGTCCTCTGGACCAACTGCGACAACAGCCGGAACATGCGGAGCGTGATTGGCCAGGCTGAATTGATGCCGCCTATGGCGATGGGCAAATGGCAGCGCGCCCGCGCCGTCCAGCAAATCGAGGAATGGTTCGACGGGATGCCCGACTTCCTGCTGACCTTCTCGGCGCCGGCTGCGGAGGGAATGAACGATGCCACCTTCTGCGCTCTGATAGAGCATGAGCTTTATCATTGCGGTCAGGCCCGAGACGAGTTCGGGATGCCGAAGTTCAAGAAGGATGGGATGCCATCGTTCGCGATCCGCGGGCACGACGTGGAAGAGTTCGTCGGCGTCGTCCGGCGATATGGTGCCGAGGCTGCTGGCGTTCAGCCGATGATTGACGCCGCCAATGCGAAGCCGCTGATCGATGGCGCTGACATCGACGGCATCTGTGGCACTTGCCTTCGGGCGGCAGCATGACGGAAGCATGACCAATGGCCGCTAAGAAACCATCGCTGCCCGATGACGTGAAGAGGTTCATTATCAATGGCTTGGCCGCTTTCGACACGCCGAGCCAAGTTTCGGCGGCTGTCATGGAGGAATTCGGCCTCGATGTTGCGCGCCAAGTTGTGGAGGCGCATGACCCCACGAAATTCGCTGGCCGCAACCTTGCGCCGAAATGGCGGGAGATGTTCGAGGCGTCGCGCACTGGCTTCATCGAAGAGGCGACGCTTGTTCCGATCGCTCATCGCGGCGTTCGTCTGCGCGCGCTGCAGCGCATGGCCCAGCGCGCCGAAGCAAAAGGCAATCTCCCGCTCGCGGCCCAGCTTCACAAGCAGGCGGCCGAGGAAGTCGGCAATGCCTATACTAACCGCCGCGAACTGACTGGCAAGAACGGCGGGCCGATTCAAACCGAGGACCGCACCACCGCATCATTGATAGAGGAGGCGAAACGCCTTGGTATTGACCCCGCCACGCTCGGCCTCTCCTGATGATCAGGCCGCCCGTGTCTCGCTGCTGGCGGCGGTCGTTGCGAAGAGGAAACGCGAAGCACTTGCCCCCGGCGGCAAGCTGCTCGACTTCACGCGCTGGTTTTTCCCCGAGCGCGAGGGGATGGAGTTCATCGAAGGTCCGCATCACCGCGTCATAGGTGAGACGCTGGATCGGGTGCTGACCGGCGAGATAACGCGCCTCATCGTCACTATCCCGCCCGGCTATACCAAGACCGAGGCGGCCGTCGTCAACTTCATCGCCAAGGGCTTCCATATCAACCCGCGCGCGCGGTTCATCCACGCGACATTCTCGGATGATCTTGCCCGCGAGAACAGCGACAAGGTGCTGCAGCTCGTCGGGCTCGACGGATATCAACAGGTTCGTGCCGTGTCCGTCCGCGTGGACAGCAAGGCCAAGGATCGGTGGAAGACGACCGAGGGCGGGGGAATGCTCGCCAAGGCGTCTGGCGGCCCGATCACCGGCTTCCGCGCTGGCTATATGGATCGCACCATGTTCACGGGCGCGCTCGTCATCGACGACCCTTTGAAGCCGGACGACGCCTTCTCGCCGACCAAACGGAAAACCGTGAACCAGCGCGCGACCAATACCTTCCGCTCCCGCCTGGCGCATGACGACGTGCCGATCATCGTCATCATGCAGCGGCTGCATTCCGACGACTTCGCGGGCCACCTGCTGACCGGCGCCACCGGCGAGAAATGGCACCACCTGAATCTGCCCGTCGTCATCAACAACGCCGAGGAATACCCTGTCGAGTGGACACACGGCATCCCGATCCAGCACGGTTTGCCTGATGGCCCGCTATGGGAGGACAAGCATAGCGCCGAGGAGATCGAAGTCCTCAAGGCCGACGCCTACACCTTCGCCAGCCAGTATATGCAGCGGCCCGTGTCGATCGAAGGCGCGCTGTTCGATATGGAGGGCTTCAAATGGTGGAATGAGCTTCCGCGCATCGAATATTACAGCATCTATGCCGATACCGCGCAGAAGACGGGCGAGCGCAATGACTTCTCGGTTCTACAGCTCTGGGGCAAGGCCGAAACCGGGATCTACCTCGTCGATCAGCTTCGCGGGAAGTGGGAGGCGCCGCAGCTTGAACAGATGTCGATCGCCTTCTGGGAAAAGCACAAGGGCAAGCACATCCGCGGCTTCAATGTCGAGGATAAGGCTTCCGGCACCGGCTTGATCCAGTCACTGCGCAAGAAAGGCATCCCCGTCGTCGGCATCCCGCGCGACCGCGACAAATATACCCGCGGCCTCGATGCGGCGCCATGGGTGGCGACTGGCATGGTGAACCTGCCCGCCAATGAGGAATATACCGTCGCTCTCCGCGCCGAATTGCAGATGTTCGACGGGCTCGGCACCGGATGGGACGACCAGGTTGATCCGTTGATGGATGCGATCGCGGACATGCTCGCCGAGACGCACGCTCAACAGGGCTGGATCATGACACGGTAATATTATTGCGCGGTCCCGCAACATCGCGTAACTATGTGCCATGGCGTCGCACAATTCTCTCTTGGCAAACGCATCGGGATTTGTGCGCGACCGGCTCGCGCGCGCGTTCCCGTGGGCCTATGGCTTCAACACCAAGCACGACTATGCGAAGGACTATGGCTGGCCCGAAGAGCTTGGGTTCGACCAGTTCTACCGCCTCTATTCACGCTCTGGTTTGGCGGCTGCCGCAATCGACAAGACGATCGGCAAGACATGGGCGACAATGCCCGCGCTGTGGGAATCGGAAGCCCCCGCTGATACGCCCGCCGAAAAGGCCATTCGCAAGCACTTCACCAAGCGCAAGATTTGGCGCTCGCTCATGGACGCCGATCGCCGGTCGATGGTGGGCGAGTATGCCGGGGCTATCATCTTGCTCCGCGATGGCAAGCCACTCGACCAGCCCGTCGCAAGGGTGCGCCCAGGCATCGAGAACGTCGTCGGCATCATTCCCGCATGGCAGGGCCAGCTCACCCCGATCGAATGGGATAACGTCCAGACCAGCGAGACCTATGGCGACCCGCTCTATTACCAGTTCGACGAGCAGGCCGTCGGTAATCCGCAGAACACGGCAAAGAGCCAGATCCGCATCCATCGCGACCGCGTGCTCATCTGGTCGGACGACGGCACGCTGAATTGCAAGTCCGCGCTTGAACCTGGTTACAACGACGTGGCCGATGCGGAAAAGATCAAGGGCGCCGGCGGGGAAGGTTTCTGGAAGTCGTCGCGCGGGGCCCCGATCATTGAGGCACCCAAAGGGGTCAGCCCGAGCGACGTTCAGCGCGGCATGGGCACTACGACGCCGAAAGAGACGATCGACAAGCTGAACGAACAGGTCGGCGAATTCCAGTCCGGCCACGACAATATGCTGATGCTCGGCGGTTTCACGGTGAGCCCGCTGACGATCACCTTGCCGCAGCCCAAGGAATTTTGGGAGCCGTGTGTTCAGTCGTTCGCCGCTTCGATGGGCATCCCGTTCAAGGAATTGATCGGCAACGTCACCGGCGAGCGCGCCAGCACCGAAGATGCGAAGGGGTGGGCGGAAACGTGCATGTCCCGCCGTGAAAACCGCGTCATGCCGATCCTTCAGGACTTCATCGACCGCCTCGTTGCGTGGGGCGTGCTCGATGCAAAGGACTGGGTGATAGGTTGGACTTCTTTGTTGGAAGCCAGCCCCGACGACAAGCTCGATCGCGCTTCGAAGATGTCGCAGATCAACCAGCAGGCGGGAACTGAACTCGTCTTCCTGCCCGACGAGATCCGCGAAGAGGCTGGTTACAAGGTCGCCGACGAGGTTGAGGGTTTTGCCGAGTATCTGGCTGAGAAAGAGGCGCGCGCGGCTGAGATAGCCGAGGATGGGCCGAGTGAGACGGTGCCGGATGATGAGGCTGGCGAGGTGGCTGAATGATTTCGTCTAAGCCTAGGGCTCGCGTCAAACAGGGGGCGAGCGGCGCCGTCGCCCACTTCATCCGTGACGATGGATGGAACCAGTTAGTTCGTTGGAGCGACTTTCCGTCCCTCGTCGCAGCATGGGCGTTCGTGCAGGATTTCGCCGCTGGCGGTCACCCCGAATACCCCATCCTTAACCCAAGGGATTTCTCATGACCAAACAAGTCCGCGTCAACGTCCGCCACGCAATCGACAACAGCGCCATTCGCCGCGAGCGCCGCGATGGCCGCGACTATATCGTCGTCCCGAGCGCGACCATGCCCGACGGCATCGTCATGAATCGCGTCCGCTATTCGGCAGACGAGATCGCAAAGGCGTTCGGCAGCCTCGAAAACACGCCCGCTCCGCTCGGCCATCCGACGATAGAGGGCGCCTTCGTGTCGGCCAAGGATCCAGAGGGACTGGTGCGCGGCTTCATCGGCGCCTGGAACAAGAACGTGCGCCGCGAGAATGGCCGCGTGTTCGTCGACAAGGTCATCGACGTCGCATTCGCCAATCAGCTCGACGGCGGCAAGACCGTGCTGTCCGCGATCGAAAAGGGTGAGCCGATCCATTCTTCGACCGGCCTCTACTGCATGCTGACTGCGGTGCAGAACGATGACGACGCCGATTGGGACGCCTCCGACATCGTTTTCGACCATGATGCGATCCTCGTCGGCGAGGACGGCGCGGCCACCCCGGCGCAGGGCGTGGGCCTCATGGTCAACGCCGCCAAAGCCGAGGACGGCGGCAAAATCGACGTCATCAACTGCACGCTTTCCGAAGACATCGACCGCGATATCGGATGGTCCATTGAAAGTATGTTGCGTGGTGTTGAACGAAAGAAACAAATTTCATTGATTGAACGTATCAAAACGTTTATCACCGACCTAGTTCAGGGCGACCCGACGTCCGAGACCATCGAGGGCGCTGCCCTGAACACGGAGCACGAAGACATGGATAAGGCGCAGTTTGATGCTCTTCTGGCAAAGGTCGATGCGCTCGCAAGCGCATCGACCCTTACCGAAGACAAGGTCAAGGAAATCGTCGGGAACGCGCTCAAGCCCGTCACCGATACGCTCGAGGCGCAGGCCAAGGCCGATAAGGACAAGGCCGAGGCCGAGCATGCTGCTCTCGTCAATCAGGTCGTCGAGGCGGAACTGCTGACCGAGGAACTGGCCAAGGCTTCGCCCGCGCCGGTGCTCAATGCGCTGCTCGCCAAGGCGAAGGACGCGAACCCGCTTCCGGCCCATCGCATCAATTCGGCATTCAAGCCGGCAACCAACGGTGAGCGCAAGCCGCTCGCCCTGAAGGCGGAGGGCTGATCATGGCACGCTTCAACAAGATCTTCCTCGGCCCCACCGACAAGAACTTTCCGCAGGTTCGCGAAGCCATTGCGGCCGTCGCGCTCAAGCCGGGTCGTCTCGTCGTGATGTCGTCGGGTGAATTCGCTCTCGCCGGTGCAACGACCGTCGGTCAGGTGCTGCTCGTTCAGGATAACTACCTGACCCAGAAGGACGTCGACACCGATTGGGCCGCTGACGATCGCGCCGTTGCCATCGAGATGGACGATCAGTGCCTTTATGCCGCGCGTATCGCGAACGGCGTGAACATCGCAGCGATCGGCACCGCCCTGACCCCGGCGGCAAACGGCACGCTCGGCATCGCCAGCACGGGCGATCTCGTCTGCGCCTACTCGGCGGAGATCTACAACAACAACTCGGGCAGCGAACAGCTTCTCATGATCCGACCGGCTGGCAGCCAGTCGTATCTCTCGGCCGCGTAAGGGGGCATAGAAAATGCGTTATTTCGACGAAGCACTGATCGCAGCCCACCCCCGCCAGCATGGCGTGTGGAACGCCGAAGTTTGGGGCGCCCGCGACTTCTTCCAGGACTCGGAAGCGGCTCTTGCGCCCTATGAAATCGCCAACGCCGCCGCGGTGCTGCCGCGCGACGCATGGCTCGACCTCGACGGCATCACCCGCCGCGTCATGCGCGCCGACGAAGGTCAGGCATGGATGGCGGACTTGATGCCGCTGGCCAAGCCGGTAAACATCGGCAAGCTGGTTCACCTGAACCGCGTCTCGTCCGACGCGGGCCGGGTCGTTCGCAGCATGTCGGGTCAGGTTCCGACGACGCTCGACAAGGTCACCTATGACTATCGCGGCACGCCGGTTCCGATCTTCTCGTCGGGCTATGGCCGCGAATGGCGCGAATGGAACACGCTGCAGAGCGAGAACTTCGACGCGCTGTCGGACGATCAGGAAGCGATCACCGCCAAGATCAAGCGCGACAATGCGCTCTATGCTCTCGACGGCGACGCCTCGATCGTGGTCGAAGGCTATACCGCCTACGGCATCCGCACCTCGCCCTATTCGAAGGCCATCAACCTTGGAACAGCAGGCGGCGGCGCCAACATCGACCTGTCGGCATCGGGCACCACGTCGGACGCGATCGAAGCGTTCTTCAATGGCCCGTTAGGCGCCATGCTCGATGCCAACTTCATCGCGGCGCCGGTCAATCTCTACATCTCGCCGGAAATCGCGCGCAATTGGGATCGCCCCTATTCGCTCGCCGGCGGGTTCAAGGGCGGTTCGCTGCGCGACCAGATCCTCGGCAATCGCCGTATCGCCAAGATCGAGGTTTCGTTCGAACTGTCGGGTAACGCGTTTTTCGGGTTCGTGCCGCGGGCAGAGTATATCCGCCCGCTGGTTGCGATGGCTACCTCGACCGTCGCGATGCCCCGCCAGCATCCGCGTTCGAATTATTCGTTCGAGGTCTGGAATGCCATGGGCATTGAAATCCGAGCAGACATCAATGGGCGCAGCGGCGTATTCTACAGCACGGATATCGATACGTAATCGAGCCTGGGCTGACCATATAGAGGGCGGGGTAACTCCCGCCCTTTTTCATTCCAGCCATGCCCAAACTATGCCGCGCTCGATAGCCCGCACGTGATCGGCATTTACACCAAAACGGGCGGCAATATCTTTCTTCCTCATCGTTCCAATCAGAGAGCGGATTTCGCGCACATCGCCCTCGGATAGCTTCGATTGAGCGTTGGCGCCGCCCCGCGCGCGCGTTCCGTCCTCCACGCTGTCTGCCATGTTCTCCACCTGTGCGCCCCATCTTAGGTGCTTGGGGCTTACGCAGCCATTGTGCCCATTCGCGCACGAGTGAAGTGCAAACGGTTGATCATCCGGGGCAGGGCCATGCGCCTCGATGCACATGGCCCTTGATGCGTGGGTTGTGACGCCCTGATAAACTATCGTGCCATAGCCGTTCGGAAAGCGAGCAAATGGCCAAAGGAGGCAGTCGGCCGTGTCATAGGACAGGTGTTGCCTTAGCCATGCCAGCGGTTCCCCGGTTGCGGCTCTAGGCCCACGCGGGCCGCCGGTAGGATCTCCATATTTGAGTTGCCGCTGGTAATGCGCATTGCACCACGAGCGGGTTTTCACACTCTTGCCGCAGCCATCAATTGAGCATAATTCCGATTTAGCCATAGCGTGATCCTCGTACGATCCGTTGCGGTTAGGGCGGGTCGAGTGCTTCCAACACTCCCCGCCCGATCATCATATCAGACGAAAATAGCAAGGCAACTTTGCTGCCCGATTTTCTCTTTATCGCGCAACATTATTGCGCTATGAAGAAAGAAAGGAGCGCGCTGGCATGAAAATTCGCATCAAAGGTCTCAACGGCAGCGATAAGCATTCGGGCATCTTCGGCGGCAACGGTGAAATCCCCGTCGGCACCGAAATCGAAGTCGCCAAGGCTCCCGCCGGTTGGGCTGGTCGCTACGACGTGATCAGCGATAGCCCGAAGGAAGGAGCTGTCGCGCTGACCAACAAGAACAAGGCCGAGCTTCTGGAAATCGCAGCCGCCGAAGGCGTCACCGTCGAAGACGGCGCCACGAACGACGACATCAAGGCAGCGATCGAGCTGGCCCGCGAAGCCAAGTAACCAACCCCGCTTCTCCTGGGGCAAAGGGCGGGCCGGTGAATAACCGCCCGCCCTTTTTCGTAAGGACTGACCCATGGCAACCCTCGCACCGATGACCCTTCATATCAGCGCCAAGACGCGCATGGCTTCGTTCGTGCTTCGCGCTTTCCTGCCGTTGGCATGGCTCGGGCTGATTTCTTCCGATCGCGCGGCCTCCTTTGTGATGCGCTTCGTGCGGCTGGATGCGCGGCTTGAAGGATGGGGCGGCGACTGATGGCGGCATATGGAACCGACGACGGCTTCACCGGCTGGCTCGCCGAGCAGGGATATACCTTGCCCGACGATGCGCCTGCACCTGCTGTCCTTCGCGCACGGGGTAGTGCCTATGTTGACGGATATGAACGATATTGGACCGGCCAGCGCACGGGCGGCGTGATGCAGGAAGAAGGCTGGCCACGCACGGGCGCCACGATCAATTGCACCGGCGCCATTCCTGATGACGTGATTCCGCCTGCTGTCATCACCGCATCCTATCGCGCGGCATGGCTTGAGGCTGAGACGCCGGGTATCCTCATCGGATCTGCACCGTCGGCGGGCAATCGCATCAAGCGGCAGCGTGTCGAAGGCGCTGTGGAGCGAGAATTCTTCGACGACGGCAAGACTGAGGTCGGCGGCGGCCCCGCATTCATCGACAGCCAGATTGACGGGATGCTCTCGGCCTTCATCTGCGACACGTCGGGCGCCGCGTTTATGTGGGCGTTGGGTGGCTGCTGATGGCCGACTTCTACGACGAGATGGCCCAAATGGCCCGCGAGATGCTCGCACCGACCAGCGAGGGCGGGCTAGGGCAGGGCACGATCGAACTCGTCCGCTACACGCCCGGTGCGCCCGGCCCTAATCCGTGGGACCCGCCCACGCCACCGACGCGCGTCGTCACTCCGCTGGACGGGGCAGCATCTGGCGTAGGCAAGGAACTGATAGGCGCCCCCGTTGAAACAGGCGGGCAGATCGTCGCCACCGATCGCCAGGTCATCGTCGCACCGTGGGGCGGGGCTTATGAGCCGGGCGACGTGCTCGAATTGGACGGCGCTCCCGTGACCGTTCTCAAGATCAGTAATATCCCGGCGGTCGGCACTGTCTGTGCCGTGAAATTCGTGGTGCGGTGATGGACAAAGACCTCGCCGCTCTCATCGACAAGCTCGATCCGCGTTTGCGAGACGCATTTCGCGCGGCAATCGAAGCCCTGCGCCGCGGTATCAACTTTCTCGCGCTGGAAACTGCCCTGCGAGCTGGCGACATCGACGCGGCGATCGACGCGCTTAACATCGAGCGCGCGGCGTTCTCGGGCTATGTGCTCGAAAAGCAGGCGGGCTTTGCCGAGGCGGGCGCCTTCGCATCCGAGGAACTCACGAAGAGCAGGCGCGCTGCGCCAAAGCGCGACACGACCAAGTTCCCGTCCATCACCTCGCCGATCATTCCGCCGCCCGCCGACCCGCCCAGCCCGCCGACGCTGGTCGCGCCCGGTGGCGGTGACATACAATTCAGGTTCGACATGACGAACCCGCGCGCCGAAAACAGGATCCGCACCGAGGCCGCGCTGCGCGTCGAAGGCTACACCGTCGAGCAGATCGAAACCGCCCGCCGCGTCATCGCAGACGGCTTCCAGAAGGGGCAAGGCCCGCAGACGATCGCCACCGATATCGCCGGGCGCATCAACCCGATCAGCGGGCGGCGCGAGGGCGGCATCATTGGCCTGTCCGATCCGCAGGTCGGCTATGTCGAGAGCATGCGCGCGCGCCTTCAATCTGGCGATCCCGACGAGATGATGAAGGTGCTCGGCAGCTTCGACAAGGAAGGGAAATGGAAACCGGGAACCGGACTGACGCGCCGTGACCGTCGTTACGATCCCGAAATCAAGCGCGCTATCGCGGCCATCGCCAAGGGCAAGCCCAACCCGCTGACGGCCGACCGCATCGACGAGATGACGGCGAAATATTCTGATCGGCTGCTTGCGCGGCGTGCAGAGGACATTGCGCGCACCGAAACGGCGTCCGGTGTCGAGATGGCGCGGGCCGAAGCGACGAGGCAGGCGCTCGATAAGGCGGGATTGCCAAGCGAGGCCCTCACCAAGGGCTGGATCCACCAGGGCGGCACCGAGAACGCCCGCGACCAGCATCTGGCGATGAACGGCAAGGAAATCGTCGGTATCGACACGAACTTTTTGCTCCCCGACGGAACGTTGATGCTGTTCCCGCACGATCCCGCCGGCGGGGCGAAGCACAATGCAAATTGTCGTTGCCGCGGCGAGCAGCGAATTGATTGGGCCTACGGGCTGTAAAAGGAGAGAGACGATGGCGTGCGTCAATTGCAACAAGATCCGTGCGGCAATCCTGCATGGGAAAATGGCCGAAGCTGCTGGCCTGACGGTCGATGCGCTACGCGAAAAGCTGGGGCTCAAGGCCGATCCGGTCGAGGTGAAGCAGGAATTCTCGATCGTTGGCGCAATCTCGCCCGAAACTGTGGCAGAGATCGTCGAAACCGGCAAAGCGGCGTCCAAGGGCAAGTAAATGGCAACCGGCTGGTCTGGCACGAATCCGTCCGCATGGGCGGGCAACACGGGTGAGCGCCTGACCGCGCTGCTGCGCAATAGCGTGCAGGAACTGGCCAAGGTGGCATCAACGACGATCCCGAACGGCGGGCGCGTGCCGGTGGTTACCGGCAATCTGGCGCGCTCGGTCGTTGTCGACACGAAAGAGCCGAAGGTGATCGAAGGGCTGGCGACGGGCGACTATTCGCTCGGCATCGCGAACATCAAGCCCGGCGATACGATTTGGATCGGCTGGCAAGCGAAATATTCGAAACGCGTCAATTATGGCTTCGTCGGTGCGGATTCCCTTGGCCGGGTGTTTAATCAAAGCGGCGCAGGTTTCGCCGAAGCAACGGCCGCCAAATGGCCGAGCATCTTGCAGGCGGAAGCGAGTAAGCTAGCAGGGCGATAGTTAGGGGCCAGCGGTCTTCACCGGGTAGTCAGGGCAACCTTGGCCGACCCCTATCTCTGGATTTCAGGAGGCGGGCGCAATTCCACTGGGTTCCGGCCTCGCAAGGGCCCGCCTCCAAGCCTTCCACAATTCGCGCAGAAGGCGTTTCTCGACATATCGTTTCGCTCGATTGTGGGCATGCATCGGCGTCACCGGCTTGCCCGGCTCGACCTCGCGCGCGATCTCATAGGCTTTGCGCTCAAGATAGAGAGCGCCCCAGTCGTTGATCGCGTTCGCGCCCGTGGGCTTGCCATCGTCATCCTTGGGATTGCGGACGCCTTGCCGCACGGCGACTTGATCGCCGATGTTCCACATAAGCGCGCGGCGGCGGGCGACGTAGCCATGTTCAATCGCAGCATCGCCGGTCACGCGCCGCTGGCGCCCGCCATTGATGACCGCCATGCCCATGCGCTTCCACAGCGCCGACACGGATTTGAACTCGCCGGGGCCAGTGCCGCATTCGCCGACGATGGCTGCGAGGAAGCGGGGCGACAGGCCGGGCACGGTGTCCGCCCATGCGGCGACCGGCAGTTTCTTGCCCAGCTTGGTCAGCAGCTTTTCGTGCTCTTTGATCGCGACAGTGAGTGGCGCCATCGCCGCCCCATACGGCATAAGCCAGAGCGCGACTTGTTCGGTCGGGGCCTTGTAAAGCTTCATCCCCTCCGTCTTGTCGCCACCGCAGACCGTGCGGCATGTCGCGATGGCCTGCAATTCGATACGCTGCCGTGCGCGGCGCAAGTCCTCATAGCGGCGGTAGATGGATACTATCTCACCGATCAGGGAATCCGGAGCTGGGGTGCCAAAGCATGGCTGGCCCTGATCGGTGAGTTCGGAACCGACTGCGGCGCCCCTGTCATGGGAAGCGTTGACGAAATGGCCGCAGTCGGAAGGGGTTCGGTCGGCGAATTTAATTTGGGCTTCGTCCCCTAAGTGGCCGACCGAATGGGGTTCCGCAGGCGCGATCAAGCTGGCTGTCGCATAGAGATTGGCCTGCGGAATATCTTGCCGGGGCGGGGGTGAACTGGCTGTCGCCTTTAGGGTGGCCCCGGCATCCTCTCGCGAGGAGTCTTGTTTAAGCATCGGCTTCACTCCGAAGAGCGGCGAGCGTCTTTTCGTTCAGAACCTTGCCGATGATACCGCCGCCCTTGGCGTCTGCGGCATCGGCAACCTTGCGCTGCCAGCGTGCTTCGCCTGCATTGTGGTCGGCGATAGCTTGATAGGATGCGGCGCTCTCCCGAACCTCGTCCGGCGTGGCGTTCTTCATCAACTTGCCGCCATAGAGGGGCATATCCATCCAACGGCCCATTTCGGCCTCCATCCCGGCGGCGAGGGCTTTGGCGAACCCCGTCCCGGTCGCGGTGCCGAGGATGCGCTTGCGCTGGTTAGCGAGCAGGCTGTGAACCTTCGCGTGCGCCCATGCCTTTGCCCAATCGCGCAAATGGCTCTGTACGATTTCCGGCTCAGCTAGGATGCGATCGGTCAGCATCTCGACCGCCGCCTGCGGATCGCCGCCCGCGTCGTCCAGTGCGATGCGCTCAAGAGGGACGGTTTCGATTTTGGCTTTTTCGGCAATCGCTAGCATGGTCGTTCCTGACTTGCGTTTATAAAGTGTGCCGTTTATATAAACGGGGCCGTTTACGAACGCAAGAGAAAAAGGTGCCGTTTAGTTGCCAGCCGCAAATGGCCTCGTTACTCAGCGCGCCATGGGACGCCCGCCTTTGCATATGATTCGCATACCAATCCGGGTTGCGCCTGAGGCGGTGGAAGCGATCGACGAAAAGGTCGGAACCTATGGCCGGGCCAAGTTCATCCGCGAGGCTATTGACGAGAAGCTAGACCGCGAAAAGCCGGTGAAGGGGCCGAAATAATGCGCGCGCTATCCTATATCGCCGTCGCGATGCTCGCCGGGGCCGTCGGCGTCCATCTCGGAACTCGCCCGATGGTTCGGTATTATCGCTATCGCCTTACAGGTGCGATCACGTCCGATCAGATAGAGGCAGCGCTGCGCCTTGGCCGGGACTCGGTCCTCGCCGATATTACGCGAAATCTCGGCAACATGGGGAATGCCGGGGGAGGCCGATAATGCCATCGATCCAGACGACGGATTGGCTTGCGCTCAAGGGCCGCGCTGACACGCTGGTCACTTCGCCGGTTATGCTGCGCTTCGAGCCCGGCGCCATCGTCACACCGCCAGCGGACGCGTCCGGTCCCGCGCCCTATATCCTGCTGTCGGACGTGGTGAACGAGCCCGTGCGCGCGGGCATAGACCCGCGCCTGCATATCCGTTCGGGCACGTTCATGCTCGCCATCCAATGGCCCATCGCGCGCGCTGTCACTCATACCCAGCTCAAGGAAATCGCCGGTCAGGTCGCCGCGCACTTCCCCGCTGATCAGTGCATGTCGTTCGGGCCGTCGCGGCTCAAGGTGACGCAGGATTCGGAGGCGTTGCAGGCCTATGTGGACGGCGCCTGTCGCGTGGCGGTGGTTCGGGTGTTCTGGTCGTCGATGTAGAAGCTATCCGGCGCTGTCAGTGATTTCCTCGTGCAATTCATTGCAGAGCATCTCGGCTCGCCGAAGGAGAGAAATGATCTCGGTCGCGCGAGTATCGCTGGCCGCTTCCGCGCGCTCGGCGATCTCGTCTATATCGATGGCCCATTCCAGCGCCCATTCGGCGAACTGCAAGTCGCGGTCGGTGGACATTATTCCCAACTCCTTTTGGTGGCGCGATAGGCGGCAGCGCAAAAGCGCTCCGCGTCGCGCTGCGTCTTGAAGGTCAGGTGAACGTCCGCAACCCACACCCGATACTTTCCTGGCCCGACCTTGGTCCAGCTCATCACTTGTTCTCCCTGACAACGACGTTGAGGACCGTGGAGCCGTCGGTGAGCGTCTGCTTCACAAGAGCAAGGTCGCGCACATCGACATAGATGGCTTCGAGGTCGCCTTCCCCGCCCTCAAAGGCGCCGCGCACCATCTCTTGCACTGCGTCGCGAAGCTCGGCGAGATTGCTGGGCATCCATCGTTCGAGAGTTTCGTTTGCCATTTTGCTTGCCTTTCCTAAACAATACCGTTTATATAAACAGCATCGTTTATAGGGTCAAGAGAAAAAGGTATCGTTTTCTTGCGCGCAGATCGGACTCCCGCTAATCCTCGCCCAATGGGCAGGCCACCGATGAATATGAAGCCGACGCCGGTGCGGCTGTCGAAGGACGCGCTTGAGCGAATTGATGCGCTTGTCGGCAACTATGGCCGCGCTGGTTTCATCCGCGAGGCGGTAGAGCGCGAGCTTGAACGGAGGGAGGCGAAATGAGCAAGGCAACCCCTTGGAATGATGCCTATCGACACGAAGCCCGAGAAATTGCGGCCCTTACGCTTGAAATGGACGGCTTTAGATGGACAGCCGAACAGGTTCGAAGGGCTCGCCAGCCAAATCGACAGGAGGTGCGCGTGGCAATGCTTGCGCTGATGGTTGCTCGCGGCGAGTATCAACTGAGGCGACCTCTGTGACCCCGATCGAACGCGCCGCCAACGCCGTCCTCTATGATCTTGGCAAGCAGATGCGCGAGAGCGGGGAAACGGATTTCATCGAAGTGGCCAAGGTGGACGCGGCAAGCCTCGTCAGGACGATGCTGCAAGTGATCCGCGAGCCGTTTCAATCGTTCGACGATCCAGTTGCGATCGCGGGCGGCGAAGTGCTGGGCGCCGGGAAAGATCGGCCTCTCCATTGGTCGAATTACGCCGAAGCGAAACTGGTGTGGCAAGCCATGATCGACGCCGCGTTGAGCGAGGGCGCGCAATGACGCGCGAACCCGGCTATTACTGGATCAGGGAAAGGGAAACAAACCGCCCACCGTCGCCCGCCGAATGGGACGGCACGTACTGGTATTTCATGGGCTCGACCTACATGATCCGCGATGACGATATGGAAGAAGACTGCGGCACCGAAGAGCCGCAGCCGCTCATGTCGCGTTATGAAATCGGCGAGCGCATCACGCCCGCGAACTAAAATCATGCCACCGCGCAACATTCTTGCGCGCACTGGCCTTCTGTTGTAACGTTCCGTCTTATCGGAGCGGCCCGGCTATGGGCAACAGGAGCGTCGGAACATGGCATTGCAGGCTGTCAACGGATCGAAGATCTACATCGGAACCCGCGTCGCGCCGAAAGGCACCGTAACGCTGGCTGATTTCACGGCGCAGGAAACCGAGTGGGACGAGATCGGCGGTTGGACGCAGTCGGGTTCGCTCGGCGACACCCAGAACCTGATCACCCAGCCGTTCATCGGTGAGGGACGCGAACGCCAGATCAAGGGCACCCGCATCGGAGGATCGATGGAAAACACATTCGCGCCCGATTCCAACGACCCCGGCCAAATCAAGTTCAAGGCGGCGATCGAAAGCTGCTCGCCCTATGCGTTCAAGGTCGAATGGGGCGCCGGCTGCGCTTCCGAGGGCGAAGTCACGATCAGCGTCGCGACGCCAGGCGTCATCACATGGCCCGACGGGCACGGCTTGGAAGCGGGCTCGCCGGTCATGTTTACCCCGGAAGGCGGCAACATGCCGACCGGGCTCACCGCGGACACCGTCTATTATGTCGTTGAGGCTGGCCTGACCCCCACCACCTTCAGCGTATCGGCGACCCCCGGCGGCGGCGCTATCGCCACGACGCTTGCGGCCACCGCAACTTCGATCACCGCGACCGCGCAGCCCGCTGGGCAGACGGATCTGTTCTTCGGCCTTGCTATGCCCGGTGCGAAACAGGGCGGCGCTGCAAACACGGCGCTGCTCCGCACGTGGGCCATCGCCGTCGACAGTAATATCGTCGAAATCTGATCATCTAAGGGCGGCGGGGTTCGGGTCCCTTGCCGTCCTTAGACCCGAACGACCCGAGAGAGACTAAACATGGACATTGGCAATCTCACCAAGAAAGTTGACCTGAACGAAGGCGAGTGGATCGACGACATTCCTGACATGGAGGGCGTCCGCTTCAAGGTCCGCTCGACCAACTTCAAGCCCTATAAGGTGGCCACCGCGGGCCTCGCGCGTCGCAGCGGCAAGAAGCTACGCACCGACGCGGGTATCGTCGACTTCTCGGTCATCTCGGGCAAGGCGCTCGCCGAGCATATCCTGCTCGATTGGGAAGGCCCGACCGAGAACGGCAAGCCGCTGAAATACGACGCCAAGCGCGCTCTCGCGATCCTGACAGCCGACGACAGCTTCGGCATCGGCGACGCGTTCCGGCGCGCGGTCGAATGGGCTGGCGACCAGGTTGCCGAGCGCATCCGGGAAACGGCCACGGAAGCGGCGGGAAACTAAAAGCCGCTCTCCTCTGGTGGCTGGATCACGGCGACGAGTGGAAGGCGGCGAAGGAAAAGGCAGACGCGGAAGGTTCTGACATTCCCGATCAGTTCGACCCGCCGGAGTTATTGGAAGGGTTCGGGGGCTGGTATGCGGATTTCTGGAAACTCTCGACCGAGCGCCAAGTTGGCTTCGGCGTCGGCCCCATCCCCCAAAGTGCAATCGATCGCCATGTCGCTGGCTGGGGATATGAGGACGCCGACACCTTCGAATTTTGCATTCGGGCATTGGACGGGGCCTATCTCATGAAGGCCAACGGGTCCGACGACGACGCGCCGCCCGTGTCGCCCATGGAGGCGTTTCGCGGCGCCACCTCGCATCGCAGGAAGGGGTAGGCCGTGGACGTAGCAGCCCTGTCTCTAAGCGTCGATTCCAAAGACGTCGTTTCCGCAACGGCGGACCTGGACAAATTCGCCGCGTCCGCCGATCGCGCTGCTGCGGCTGGCGGCAAGCTGTCGGGCGGGGGGAATGCCGCCAAGCTCGCCGGGGATTACTCCCGCGCCGCGCGCGCTGCCGATCAGGCGGGCGGGGCCGTGACGAAAGCCGCCGCGGCGGTGAACGCCGCCAACGCCCATGTCGTCACCTATCGCAACCATTTGCAGGGCATCGTCACGGCTTCGGGGCAGGCGGCCGCTGCCCAAACGACGATGGCCACGGCGGTCACCCGATCCGCCATGGCGACGCAGCAAGCGGACGCGCACGTCATAGCCCATAGGGCCAATCTTGAGCGGCTGGCGACCGCGAACGCTGCGGCGGCGGCAGCGAGCGGGACTGCGGCGCCGAGAATAGCAGCCGTCGGCGTCTCCGGTCGCGCGGCGGGTGCGATCCTGTCAGGTCTGGCGGGAATTCTTGGCGGATTGGCGGGCGTTATCATCGGGTCGGTTGTATCGGCATTGGTCGAAATGGCCGCGAAGCTGTTCGACACCACCGAGGATGCGAAAAAACTGGCAGAAGCATTCGATACCACGTCATTCTCCACCTACGCGCTTAGCGACGCGCAAGGAATTCTCTCGGGCGTTTTCGACCTGACGACCGGGAAAATCAAAACTCAAACGGGCGCGCTCCACGACTTGGCTCGCGCGCAGCTTCTCGTTGCGCAGGCGCAATCGATGGGCAAGCTAGCCGAGCACAACAGCTATTTGTCCAACGTCGGAAGTGAAACCGGGCGTACGGAAAAAAAGTGGTGGGAGGGCGGCGGTGTCCGAGATCCCAAAACTGGCGGCTACGGCCTCGGTTGGTATGCGCCCACATGGGAAGCCAAAGTAGCGCAGGGCGTTCAGGCCGGAACAATGAAGCCGGAAGACGCCATGCGTACGCTCTCGGGCATGCAAGCCTCGGGCAATATCAAGAACGAAACGTACACTAAGCTGCTGGGCGCGGTTACAGGCATCGGGCTGGAAAAGGAAAATCAGAAACTCCTCGAGAAGGCGCTGGATTCCCTTGAGAGTGGCAAACTGGATTCCGCCTTCCTGAAACCCGACGCGGCGAAGAAGCCACCAAAGGGCCGTAGCGGCGGCAAGACCGACGCCGAGAAGATCGCCGATCTCGTTCGCAATGCCGAAGCCGAAATCACCGTCGAGCAGAACCGGTCGAAGGCGGTGCAGATGTCGGCCGAAGCCGCGGCGGAATTGGAGCAGCGCACAAAGCTGTTGAACGCGGCATCCTCTGCCGGACTGAAGATCACGCCTGCGCTCACCGGGCAAATCGACAAGCTCGCCGCTGCCTATGCCGATGCGAAAGTCGCGGCGGACGTTGCGGAGGTGACCAAGGGCGTCACGGACGACATCGATAAACGCCGGGCTGCCCTCGCCGACGAGGCCAAGCTGATCGGTCTGCGGGGCGAGGCATACGACCGCGCGCGCCGCGAGATGGATGCGCAGCGAAAGCTGAGCGACGCGCTGCCGAACGGTGCGATTGCCGTAACCGGCAACCTGACCGGCAAAGAGTCCGACGAGATCGAGCAGAATAACCGACTGGAGCGGATCGCGCGAATCAAGCAGGCTGGCGAGGACGCGGCCTATGCCATGGATCTTGAGCGCCGCGCGATTGGCCTGACTGGCGCGGCCGCAATCGAGTATGCCTATATTTCCGAGCGCCTGATCGAAGCGAAGCGCGCTGGCATCGAATTGTCGCCGGCAGAGGTCGCGGCCATCAACGCCGCCGGCTCTGCATACGCCAATACGCGTTACGAGGTAGACAAGACCGCTAAGTCGCTCGCGGACTCTCGCGAGATCACGATGGGTTTCTTCTCGGACTGGAGTAGCGGCGTCCGAGAAAGCGGCAACATCTTCAAGTCGTTCGCTGACGCGGCGGTGAATAGCATAAACCGGATCATCGACAAGCTGATCGAGGCCGCGATCCAGCAAATGTTCTTCAATTCTGTTGCTGGCGCGAGCGGCGGAGGCGGCTTCCTTGCTTCGATTGGGGGCTTCCTCGGCTTCGCCAATGGTGGGGCGTTTGGCACGGCGCAGAAGTTCGCCAAGGGCGGCGCCTTCACAAACCAGATTGTGACGTCCCCGACCCTGTTCAAATTCGCCAACGGGGCGGCGATGGGAGAAATGGGCGAGGCCGGGCCGGAAGCGATCATGCCGCTCACCCGCGGGCCGGATGGCAAGCTCGGGGTCCAGTCGCACGGCGGCGGGCGACCTTCGGTTCGGATGGGCGATGTCTACCTCGAAATTCGGCTTGAGGGGGCAATGACGCCGGAAACCGTGATTGCCATTGCGCGCGAAGCTGGGGAGCAGGCGGTCACGACGATCCGCCGCGACTTTGCCAGCATCGCCGCAGAATATGAAACGAACGGGGCGGTGGTCGAATGAAAATCTACCAGTTCCCGACCTTTCGCGTCGAGACGCAGCTGTTTCATTCGCCCGGCGCAGGGTATGACGGCGGCCTCACCGCGGGCGGCGCGCAGTTCATCACGCCAGAGCCGGGCGGTTTCGGCGTCCTCGAAATTCAGCCGGCGATCATCGACACCGAATGGGACGCCCCGCTCGCGTCGTGGATCATGTCGAAGGTCAGCGGACAGATTTTCCGGGTCCGCCTCGCACCTTCTCCGCAGATTGCTTACAGCAAGAAGCGTGGGATGATGGCCGTGCCGTGGAACAATGGCCAGTCATGGTCGAACCAGGAAGAATGGGACGGCGACTTCACCGCGATCATGTCGGCGGGGCAGCTCAAGGGCTCGGTCGTCATGCAATTCGACTTGACCGGCGTCGGCCCGATCGTCTCGCCGGGCCATGTCGTCGGCCATGCCTATGAAAGCTATCTGATCGACGAAATCACCTATGAAGGGGACATCGGGACCGCGATCGTGAGCCCGCCCCTGCGCCGCGACGTCTATGTGGGCGACAACTGCTATCTCCGCCCATGGTTTACCGGGCGCATCAGCAACGGGGCCGATATTCGATCGGCGTACAACAATCTGGGCCATGTGAAGCCCGGCAACATCGTCCTGCAAGAAGCGATCGTATGAGCGCATTTTACGATCAGATCGACGAGATCCTCGGCGAAGCGGATGACCTGAGTGACATCGTCGCGATGGTCCGCAAGTGCTGGTTCTACGACTTCCTCGGTGATCCCGTGCGTCTCTGGGACGGGCAGGGAAATTTCGTCGACAGCGATGGCAACGAGTGGATGGGAACGGTCGACGCCAATGGCGGCAATCTGCACAAGACGCCTTCGCTGCAAGACGGCCGCGACGGCACCGCCGCATCCTATAATTTCTCTCTGAGCATCCCGTCGATTCCGGGGCAGGACACGCTGGAGCTCTACAATGCGCTGAAGTCGGAGCAGTCAAAGGTCTTTGGCCGCAAACTGGTCTGCTATCTTGTGCTGTTCGTCGATGGCGAGGGGCTGCGCCCTGGCACGCCAGTCAGCTTCTACAAAGAGATGACGATGTTCTCGCCGAAATTCTCGGAGACCATCGGGCGGTCGGCGTCGGGTGCGATCGTGAAGACTTATACCGCATCAATCACTGCGAAGGACAATAACCACGGGCGCAGCGAAATCCCCGGCAGGACGTATGCGGACACGATGCAGAAGCGCCGCGCGAACCAGCTTGGCGTTTCCGTCGATAAGGGCTCCGAGTATCTCGCCCTGCTCGCCAACCGAACCTATCAGGTGCCGTGATGGACCTGGTCGACGAGACGCTGCGCGAATGGCGCCGCGCGGCCTTTGTCTATGGCCAGTCCGATTGCATGCTGTCGATCGGCCGGTATCTCGCAAAGGCGGGCCACAAGGACGTGACGGGGCAGTTTCTTGGCCGATACACCACAGCGGAAGGCGCAGAGGCTCAAATGGCCGCGCACGGCGGCGTTGCGGGCCTGATTGCACTGGCTGGCGCGGCGCCTAAGCCCGGCGCCCCTGCGCGCGGCGATGTGCTTGAAATCGCTTATGATGGCGGCTCGATTGGAGGACTTTGCACCGGGGATTGCGCCGCAGTGCGACTTGATCGCGGCGTTGTCGAGCTCAAGCTCCGGTTCGTCACTGTTCTGGGCGTCTGGGCGGGGGGCGGCTAATGGCATCGGTCAAGAAAATCGTTTCGCTCGTGGCGCTCGCCGCTCTGGCGGTTTTCGTGCCGCAGGTAGCGCTGATCGTCGGGCCGAAGCTGCTGGGCGCGGCAATCGGCGCAGTATTCGGGCCAAAGAACCGGTCGAAGATGGAGGCCAGCAAGGTCAACGTCAAAATCCCCGAACCGCCGCGCTGGTTGAACTGCGGCCGCGCGCGCCAGGGCGGGGGTGTCCTGTTCGCCGAGTTCGATGGCGAGGGGCGGTGGTGGTATCTCGTGGTTCATAGCGACGAGATCCTGCACGACGGATTTTCCTACTTCCTCGACGACGAGCCAGTGACCCTCGACGGCTCTGGCTATGTCAACGAAAAGGAATTCCGCCTCAAGACGAACAAGGCGAAGGACCCCGCCGAAACCGATGGGGAGGGCAAAGGCTATATCCGAATCTGGACGACGACTTATTCGGAAACCGACCCGACGCCGCCACGCATCTCCGAACTCGACGCTGCATTCGCGTCCAAATGGACGAGCGATCACCGGCTAGTCGGAACCACCTTCAGCGTTGTGTGCATGGATGCGATAGAGATCGAGCACCGCTACAAAATATATCGCTGGCGCGGCCCGATCGGATTGGGAGAGCCCGCTATCAGCGTGGTTGGCGACTGGGCGAACGCATTCGATCCGCGCGACGAAGCTCAGACCCTTGGCGACCGCACAACGTATAAGCCGACGCGCAATCCGGTGCTGGTATGGGCATGGTTCCGCACGCACCCGTTCGGCCGCGGAAAGGCGGAAAGCTCGATCGATTGGGGCCGCATCGCCGAACAGGCCGACATCTGCGATCAAGACGTCGTCGGCATCGAGGGCACCCAGAAACGATACGAGGCGGGCGTCGCGATCGTCGACGAAACGCGCCGCGTGGATGCCGAGCAAGAGATACTTGCGGCGTGCGACGGATTCATCTTCTTCGGCGAAGACGGTAAGGCATGGGTCAACGTCGGACATTACACCGCTCCGACCATCTCGTTGTCGCGCAACCGGGACATCATGGCGATGTCATCGATAGAAGCGCAGGACGGCGAGAGCGAGACGCAGGGTGTCATCGTGCGCTATACGGACCCCGCCGCCAATTACACCGCGCAGCCTTCGGCGGCATGGATCAACCCGCTCTATTACGACCCCTTCACGACGCCGAAGTTCCTGACGATCGATGTTCTACCCTGCCAGAATCACAACCAGGCGATGCGTATTGCCAAGGCTGTCGGCCAGCGGGCGCAGCCCCGGCATAAAATTGCACCGATCGCCAATCTTCGCGGCCTTCAATGCAGGCACGAGCGCATCGTCGCGATCGATTACGACAACACGTTCGCGGGTGATTATGAGATCGCCACCCCCGTCGAACTGGACGGCGCCGGCATCTTCACCGGGTTCGGCGCTGTTCCGGTCAATTCGAGCCGCTGGACGCTGCTACCCGGCGAAGAGCAGCCGAAGCCCGTTGTCGACGGTTCTATCGGGACGGTGAGCTTCCCCGCGATCAGCGGCGAGAGCGTTGCCTATTCCGACGGCGCGATCAGGATCGACTTTCCTGCCTTGCCCCGCGACGACGCGACATATGTCGGCGAATATATCCTGACTTCGGAAATCACCGGGAGCGAAAACGATCCGTGGGTTTCGATGACGGTCAATGTCGATACGGCGGTAAGCGGGCCGGTGCAGGGCGGCGCCAGCTATACCGTTCGCTATCGCTATGTCGTCACGTCGGGGCGGGGATCGGCCTATGAATATGCGACGATCACGCCCGAAGACACGATGCCGCCAGCCACCAATCTGACGGTCGACGGCGGGGTCGGCGAGGCTGCGGTGACGTGGAAAAACCCGAACGACCTGCGGTTTTTCTCGTCTGATATCTACCGCGGGACGACGAACGTCTTTGGCTCGGCAACGCTCATCGCGCCGGGGTATGCGGGCGGGCTCGGGGAGCTTCAGACCATCACCGATACGCCGCTCGCGCCGGACACCTATTACTATTGGATCGTGGCCACTGATGGCGGTTCGATCGAAGCCACTCCCACTGGCCCGGTGAGCGGGACCGTGACCTAACCGGCTTTCGTATTGTTTCAACAAACTTGTATAAAATTACGCCTCTGGCTATGATGGCGTAATATTCTTACAAGGATGAAGCATGGGCGCGATTGAAACACTCCGGGACGCTCTTTTCGGAAACCCCCCTTCGTCAACTATGGAGCCGTCTCGAGAAGGTGTCCTGGCGGCGTTCACTGAGTTGAGCAACCAGGCCATCACCGGCATCAACGCCGCCCAAGCCGGCCTAACGATCGTCGCCGACCTGGCAGCGCGCGACGCCTTCTATGCGACGACAGCGAACCGCACGAAGCTAGTTTACGTCAACAACAACAACGGCTCACCGGACGACGCTGCGAATGGCGTTTACGAATATGTCGGCGGGGCCCGGCTGGCGGACGGCTATTACAACGGGCTCGCGTTGGCAGTGCAGCCGTTGGTCGATGATGCCGAGGCCGCGGCGGCGTCGGCACAGGCGGCCGCTGGGGTCGTGGATCCAATCAATGGCGCCCCGCGCGTCGGCGTCTTGGGCGACAGCATCATTCAGGCAAACCATAACCCCTATGCCGCAGCCACGAACATGTATGGCGAATTTTTCTGGCTGCAGTCGGAGTTCCCATACTTCAATTTCGACGTGTGGCGTGATGACGCGATCACCGATGGGCTTCGATACTTCGATGGCCTCAACCAAGGCTATTCTGGCGAAACCAGCGCCGACATGCTGCCGCGCGTCCAGAAGCTGCTCAGCATGTCGCCTGATGTCGTCTGCGTTGCGATCGGCACCAACGATCTCGGGGACGGCACTGCGCCTGCCGCCACGATGGCGAATATCGAGACGCTGTGCGAGGCCATCCTTGCCGCGGGCATCCCGGTCAAGCTCGCGAACATTCGCCCCGTGCTGTACGGCTATGGCTCGGTTCCCGAATGGAACAACGGCGGCACCTATCAGGTCAACCGCCTGACCCTGAACGGCCTCATTGCAGCTTATGCCGCTGCCACCCCCGGCGTCGAGTTGGTAGACCTTTCGGCGGCCTATGGTGGCAACCAGCCCGCTAACATCGCAGACCTATTGCGCGACGGTTTGCACCCATTTCCGCAGGGCGCGTTTCTCGGCGCCATCTACGGATGGTTGCCCGCGCTGCGCAAGAATATCAAATCCATCCCCGCCAACACCGTTCTCTACGTCGAAGACACCAACGCTGTCAGCAACGGCGCGATGGCGGGTTCGGGCGGCGAAAAGGAAGCTGGCCGAGTGACCGGCGATGTCGCGGACAACTGGTTCGCGCCGGGCGGCAGTGCGACGACGACGATTACGGCGTCCAAGGTCACCGCCGGCCAGAAGTTCGTCATCGATCCGGGGGCGGGATCGGGAACCGAATCTTTCCGAATTCAGCCTGGGGACAGCAACTACCCGGAATATCTACCCTTTGATGACGGGCAGTTCGCGCGCGCCTTCGCCGAAATCGAGATTTCCGACTGGGGCGGCTTTCAACAAATCCGCCTGGATGGATTTGGCGGCAGCGGCGCGGGATATGGCGTCGATGTCGATCCGCTCCGCAATCTGGATCTCGACGGCGCGCGCAAATTCACCCTCATCTCGCCGCCGCTCCTGATTCCCGCCACTCCGAACCTCCTTCCGACGCTGCGCGTCTTCTACAACGGCGCGGCTTCCGGCACCGGCGAGATTATCATCAAGCGCTTCTGGATCGGCCTTGTCCCCGATCCCCGCCCGCTGTTCGGTTTCTGACGGTGACGGACCTCCTCGAACCCCACCTCTGGGCCGCGCTCGTCCTCGCGGTGATTGCCATCGCATCGCTCGGCTACCTCTACTGGCGGTATTACCGGTGACCCCTGAACTGATAACCGCATTCGGCCAATTCGGATCGATGGGCCTCATGGTGCTCTATCTCGTCTGGCGCGAAAAGACCGGCGCCGAAAAGCGCGGTCAGGTCGAACTCGCGCGCGCGGCATCGGATATCGAGTTGGCGAAGGCCCTGACCGCTCTGACCGTCACGATCCAGCATCTCGATCAGAGAATGAAATGAACGGCAACGGCCAGATCGCCGCCATCCGTGCGGTGCAAGCGGCTTCGATCCGGTTGACGCTGGCGTGCGCGGAGATCGTCGGGCCGCTCGATATCGCGCTTGGCATGGCAGAGGCCGGTACGCTCGGTGAGAATGTCCCCGAAGCCATGAAGCTGCAAGTCGAAGCCATCAAACGCAGGGAGCGAAAACAATGAACCTCGCACAGATGCTCGACACGGCACGCCTGTTCGCGGCGAAGGCAATCGCCCCCGCTCCGGTGGCCCCCGTCGTCCCGCCGCCACGTCCTGCCCCGCACATCGACCGCGACCTGTCCTTCGCGCAGCGCCAGATCGACATCGACTTCCTCTGCCTCGCCTTCCCGCAGAACAAGCGGGCGAACCTCATCCAATGGGTGAAGCCCGCGCAAGACGCCTGCTATCGGTGGGGGATAGACACCTTCCGCGAGGTCGCCTCATTCTTCGCGAATATCAGCGTCGAATCCGCCGGCCTGACGCGGCTCGAAGAGAACATGAACTATTCGGCGCGTCGCATGGCCGAGGTGTGGCCGGGACGCTATGCGATCGGCGGCAAGGCAAGCAATGGCCCGAACGCGCTGGCCAAAAGCCTCGCCCACAATCCCGAGAAGCTGGCGAACAATGTCTATGCGAACCGCATGGGCAACGGGCCGCCCTCGTCTGGCGATGGCTGGCGTCACCGCGGGTTCGGACCGAAGCAAACGACCGGCAAGAAGAACCAGCAGGATTTCGCGGATGCGGTCGGCATCCCGCTCGCTGACGTGCCCGCCTATATCCGCACCCCCGAAGGCGGCATGATGTCGGCCGGCTATTACTGGAAAGCCAACAATCTCGACGCCAAGGCAGCGACGCCGGGATGGAAAGACGACCGGATTGCGATCAACGGCGGGACGATCGGCCTCGCGCCCGTCGAAGCCATGGCCGACGACCTGATCGAAGAATTGCTGCGCCGGGAGCAACTCCAGTGAGCCTCTCCAACCGCGAGCAACTCGTCGCCTTCATCGCGCTCATCGTCGCCATCCTGACGCTCGGCCTCGCGCCCGTCGTCACCGCGGGCATCATGGGCAAGACGCTGCCCGACAGCCTTATCGCCGTGTCCGACAAAACCGTGACGGGGCTGGTCGGTGTGCTCGGCACGATCGCAGCCATGATCTTCCGCACCAACCGCGCCGACGAAACCGCGACCGAGAACACCGGCAAGGCCTTTGAAGCCATCGCAGCCGCCGCAGCGTCGACACCTGCGCCTGAACCGGACGTCACCCTGAAACCGGGCGAGACTGCCCAAGCTGAAGGAACCCACGAATGAAACGCATCATCCTCGCCGCCGCCCTCGCACTATCCCTGCCGGGATGCGCGACCCTGGCCGACACGCCCACGGCACCCCTCGCACAGACGCATATCGACGAGCAGGCGCTGACTGCCGCCTATGCTGGCTTCGACGTGCTGCTGACCGCCGTGGACGGCCTTGTGGTGGCCGGGGTGCTGCAACCTGGCACCCCCAAGGCGCTCAAGGTCAAGGCCCTCATCCAGACGGCTCAGGACGGTCTCAACACCGCGCGCGCCGTCCGCGAAGGGCTCAGCCAAGAAAACCCCGTGCTGGCGCTGGAACGGGCGACCAATGCCTTCCGCCAGATCACCGCTCTGCTCAAAGGAAACTGAGATGGATTTCGAGAAACTCGCCGACGACCTGCTCGGCATCGTGAAAGCCGCCGCCCCGCTGGTCGGGATATCTGAGGAAGTCGCCGCGGTCGAAAGCATCGTGAAGTCGGCCAAGGGCGCCTATGAGACGATCAAGGTCGCGCTCGATCCGGCGAAGGCCGCGGAGGTTGAGGCTGGTTTCGATGCCTTTGCCGATGCTGTGAACGCGCACGCCGAGCGCACCAAGGCATCGTTGGGCTGAATTATCGAACATCGCTGGGGCGCAGGGAGCGCGGGGTGGCTTCGGCTGTCCCGCGCCTTTCGTCGTTTCACGCCCAGACGTAGCGCCCTGCCACCACCACGATCACCACCCCCAACCCAATGGCAAACATCTTCCCACGGTGGAGTAAGGGGTTCACAGGGCTAGGGCTTTAGGCATTGTGGTCCTTCAATAGCGCGCGGACTTCGAGCCCGAGCGGGCGGGGCTCCCAACGGCGCGGCTCCTTGGCGACATGAACAAGGCCCATTCGCCTCATTCGCTGTCTCACCTTGTCCTGCGAGCGATCAGCAAGGCCGAGGCGTTGGCTATCGCATACCCGAACCAGAAAGTCCCGCTGCGCCTCTCTGAGCCCCTTTGCTATGGTTTCAGCCTCGCTCACTTCCCATCCCCCACGGCAGTGGCAAGAGCGGCGCGGGCGTTCTCTCGATACTCTTCGCGCAGCCGGTCATCACATTTTGCCCAGTCCGATGCTGAGCCATTCATCGCGCGGAAGTCAGCGACAGCGTGCCTCTCCACCACCTCATCGCTGGCAAGGAAGGTGCGGACGGCGGCAGCCACGTCGTCAACGGTGCATTCGCATGCACTGAGCGTTTTGCGTATTTCGTGTTTCAGCTCATCCATTTGCCCCACCCTATTGGCGAGGAGGGCGCGGGAAACGATTACGTCGACGTCCTCCCACGATACCTCGGTTCCACCCGACGCATGGAAGAGTGCGAGCTTGTGATGGTCAGCCTCCAAGGTGGCAATGGTAGCGCGTAGGGTGGCAATGGTAGCGCGTAGGGCGGCAATGGTCGCAACCTCTCCCGCGAGCAGCTTTTGCAGATGCGCGATCCCGGCGCCGCTTTCGAAGTGCGCCACCCTCTCGCGTAGGGCGGTGATCTCGTCGAGAGGGTAGCCCACGCTCTCGGCCACCATAGCGCGGATTTCGTCCTTCGATTTGCCGGGTTTGTCAAAATCCTGCTGACCATAGACGAACGAAACGCGCTGTTCGAATTTTTCGGCTGGCGTCATAATATGGTGGCGGGCCTTTTCGATTGCCGCGTCAAGTTCGGGATTGGCTGGAGTTGGTTTAATCATCGCCATCACTGTTCTCCTGAATGTGGTCGCCGCGCTCGATAGAGTTGGCGGCGGAAGCCATGAACTTGTCGATCACGGGCGGGCAGTCCTCAGCCAAGTCCCGCAGCCAATCGACGATGCGCTTCTCGGCTTGTTCGCGGTGACGGGCGATGCGTTGCATCTCGGGGCTGTTGTCCGCCCAGCCCCATTCGAGAACCGCCTGATCTGTGCAGGTGTGAAAAATGCCCAGCGCGAGATAGAGTTCGCGATCAGCCTGCGTCACCTTGACCGCCTCTGGGGAGGTTATTGTTCCTTTGTCCATGGCTGCTCTCCTATCGGTGGGGTGAAGCGAAAGAGGCGGTGGCTGCTCCGGTCATGCGCCGGCTCCTTCTGCAAGCGCGTCCAGCCCGACGCGGAGAATGTTGCGCGCGGCATTTACGTCGCGGTCGTGGACCGTCCCGCAATCGCTGCACTCCCATCCTCTTATTCCAAGGCCTGCGATACCTTTCGGCCGCGAAGGTGGGATTGAGCCACACTCCGAACAGGTTTGGGTGCTCATACGCTCGTTTGCTACGATGTATCTACCGCCATGCCTCAGGGCCTTGTACGACAGCATATCTCGCAGCATCGACCATCCGGCGTCGTTTACCGACTTCGCCATCTTGGTCTGAGCAAGCCTCTTTGCGGACACATCGCCGACGACAATGGTTCCGTACTTCTTCGCGATCGCCGCGGACGCCTTGTGCAGATGATCCTTGCGGCGATTCGCGATCTTCGCGTGAATATTGCGGATGCGCTTTGGCGCCTTTCGTGCGCGCTGAGATGTGGCCAATGCGGCCTCGCTAGCGCGATACAGCCGGGGCGCCTCTATCTTCCCCCCGTCCGACAGGGTGGCGAGGTCTTTCAGGCCAAGGTCGATGCCAACGGCGGGGCGTGCTGTCGGCTCGTCGCACCCCACTTCAATTGGCGCGTTGAAATACCAGCGCCCTCTAGCGTCGCAATTGAAACTGCCTGCGCCGATCTTCACGCCCGGCTGCAACTCGTCCCGCCAGTGCATGGCCTCGAAAATGACGCCTTTGAATTTGATCTGTCCCGCGCTGATAACCTGGGCGTGGCCAGTGTTGAACGGCACCCATCCCAATGATTTGCGGCTGCGCCACCGCAGGCCTGCGCGCTTCGCCTTATCTCTGCTCTTTGCAAATTCATGAGATGTCCGCATGATCGTATGGCTGTGCAGCCCAAGTTCTGCACTGGATCCAGCGGTGAGCTTGGCGATGTCGAACTTGGACAGCCACCTCCGATCGCGCGACCAAGCCTTGCGCGAAATTTCGTTGCAATAGTTCCAAACCAGATTGACGGCCGCCGCCTGGCGGTTGAGCAGGGCGGAATGTTTGTCGCGCAAGCGGACTTTAATAGTTATTCTGCCCGCCTCAGCCATCAATCTTCCCCTTCATAGTGGAGATAGCGCGGAGACTGGCGGCGCATAGGGCTAGCGCGGGGGTGGCGGCTGTCCCTTCGCATAGGCCGACCGGATTGCCACCGCCGACAGTCGCATGGCAGGGGCTGTCATTGAACGGCCCACCAAGGTGGAATAACGTCCAGCCATCAGGTATCACCGTGATCGCGGCATCCGTGTAAGCCACCGCGTCGATCAAGTCGCCGAAGCGATGCCAGCAAGCGATGTAGGCCGCATATTCTGGCGTCCAGACTTCGCGCTGTTCGTTCTTCCATATCGTTGGCGGGTCGGGGTTGACGATGCGCTGCACGTCCCAGAACAATTCGGGGTCATCGCCAGTCGCCGCCTCGATCCGTTCGATCAGCCCCCGCATTTCATCAGATGGGGTCATTGAATTCCGCTCCTGTAAGCATCCACTGCAAGCTGTGCGTCCGCGTGAACAGTGTGCAGGGACTTGACGATGCCGACGCAGCCATTGCCGTTCGGGCGGTCGGGATAGATCGCGACAACCGCCCATGGCGGGCCGTCAGGGTCATCGAGTTCAGCTATCTCGTGATAGACGCGCTCAGTTGTCATGCAAAACTCCTGCGGCGTTGAGATGCTCGCCGCGCTCGATGTCCCGCTTAATCTGGACGATCCAGAAAACTGCGTTCGGATTGCCGAGTTCGGACGCTTCGACCTTCATGCGGTCGAGGTAAGCGATAATCGCCGCTCGCTCGCCATCCTCCCCCTGTGTGGTCCTATCGGGGGTCATGAGGGTTCTCCTGAGGGCTTGATCTCCCAAAGGCCTTCGCAGACAAGGGTGCGGCGATACCAAGGGCCTTCGTAAACTGGCGGGTTCCAGCGAACCGTTCGGACCACCATGTCGTCGCGCGAGACGCCGCAGTCAGGGCAGCAATCAACGTCCACGAAGAACGTCTTGCCGCGCCAAGCATGGAAAGCCCTGCCGCACCCGCAAAGCGCGCGCTTTTCCCAAAGGTAGCTCATGATGCACCCCTGGCTTCGGCAAGCATCCGCAAGGACTCTACGGCGGCATTATGGCGCTCTAGGGCTGCGTCGAACACCGCCCCATTGTGAGTCGGCGCGACCTCCAAGTTATCGCGCGCAGCGATAAACTCACGGATTGCATTAATCGCCTGCCAGCCTTGTTCGGAGGGAGTGGAGTTAAGGTCAGGCACTGGCTTGCTCCTCGGCTGGACCGGAAACCAGCATTTCGGCCGTTATGAATTGCGCCTTGGTGATCGTTATCGTCATCGGTGTGAGGCCGTCGAGCTTGGGGTCGATCAGTTTCATCGACTGCGGAAACTGGTCGCGGACGTTCACGAACGCGGCTAGAGATTCGCGCATATTCCCAAGCAAATCGCTCCACTCCGTAAGCTGATTGATGGACGGAACGCGCGGGACACCGTTGCGACGGAAGTGGATGAATGCTTCCATCTGCTCCATCGCTTCGGAAACACGGCCGCGCTTACTGGATGACAAATGGGGGTTGTCCACCCAATCGCACGGGAGGGCGCCGCATTTTGGGCATGACTCTAGCTCACTCATCCCACCTTCTCCTGTGCTTCGTGCCAAATGCGATAATCCTCACCGTCGCGGACCGTCATGCTGCGAGCCTTTCTGCGATGCGGGCGAGTATCCACGCGCCGTTCGGTTTCGCCCATGAATTGCCGAGCGCCTTATACTGCGGGCCATCGGCTGCGATCTTGCCGCGGTAGTCGATCGCGCAATGATCGTCGGGGAAGCCCTGTAGGCGGTGGCATTCGGTCGGGGTGAGGCGGCGGACCTGCCAAGCGGTAGCTACGGCATTGGCGTGCGTTGATTTTACGGTAGGCGAGACATCCTCGACGATGCCAAGGCCAGAACGCCCGCCAGCGGTGCCGCAAGCCGCTTCGCCGGAACGGTCGAGTACATCGGACGATATGCCCCAAGCCACCGCCTGCACCTCGGCGCGCGCCTCAAGCGTATATGCGCCGACTTCCTGCACACCGATGCCGTCGGGTCCGCTGTCAGGGTTCTCGCGCAGCGCACCGGCTTGGATGGCGTAGGCGATGGCGGGCGGGTGAGAGGTCGAAACCGTAGGCGATGGATCGCCGGCTTCGCCAATGCCAGTCCCCGGCGCACCGCCGCTTGACCCCTCAGCGCGGTTGTTCGTCATGGTGGCGCCCCGGCTGGCCTGCCGCATGTCGATCGGGATGATTGGCGTTCCCCGTCCCGTCCCATCCTCGCTGGCGTCGAAGCCTTCGCCGCGAAGACTGTGGGCGATCAGCATCGTATCAGCTGTGTCGGCGCTGGTTCCGGGCTGACGATCGCCGCCAGTGCCGTTCCCGCCCGCTGGCAGCGTCCCGGCGACGCCAGCGATGAACGTCTCGACCTCAAAGTCGATGCGCTGCCCCTTGGCGGTCAAGCAGGCGGCTTTATCGATCGGTCCCGAGCAATTGCCCCCCCCGAATCCGACTGGCTGCAATCCTCCGGCAAGGTCGAAGTCGGTTCCAAGGCCGCCACCGCCATCAGAGCGCGCGCTAATTGTTCCGGCAGTTCCTTGCCCCGCTTCTCGGCGCGGCGGAGAATTCCCTGACATGCCTTTGCGCTCAAAAAGAACCGCTGCGGGATCGGCCCCTTCTCCAAAATCTGCGACAACGAACACACGGCGGCGTCGTTGGGCCACTCCGAAATATTGAGCGTCGAAAACCCGCCATGCAGCCCGTGCCCTTGGCCCGGCAACCATACCCGCACTGGGCCACTTTCCGTCGAGTGGCGAACGCAGGGCATCATCTGCTCCGACAAGCGCTCCCAGGAAACAGCCGAAGGCGTTGTCGGGCAGGTTGAGCCAGCCGGGGACGTTTTCGACAAGAAGGTTTCGAGGTCTAATTGCATGAGCGATTTCCATGAAACGGAGGGAGAGATTGCCGCGGTCGCCCGCCACGCCGGCGCGAAGGCCTGCGACGCTGAAATCCTGACAGGGCGGGCCGCCGACGAGCAGGTCGAGCCGCCCGAATGCAGAGGCGCGTTGCAGGAAGTCGTCGGCCGTCACGTCGCCAAGGTTCGTGCTGTCGGGAAAGCGAGCGGACATGACGGCGGCGGGGAATTTCTCGATCTCCGCGTGCCACAGCCATTCGAACTGCGGCCCACCAAGTTCGGGGGCGCCGATGCCGGAAAAGCATGACGCGGCCCTGAGCGGAGCGCCGTCGCGGATCCATCGCTTGCCGCGCTCTGTCCATGGATCGGGGTGGGGGGAGGCGGTCATGGACATGGGCTAAAACTCCGATGCTTGCCGCACTCAGTGCAAATCTCAGCGGCTATCCACGGTGCCTCGTCGTCAACGTCAGCAGTCCAAGCGTGAAGCCCGATCCTGCATAGCCAACGTGGGCGTAGCGGAAGAGGATAGCGCAACTTAGGATGGTGCCAGTCTCGGGTGGCGGTGATGAATAGCCGCATGCCCTTAGAGTAATCCGAGTTGGACAGGAGTTCGGTGATCAACAGGTCCAGTTCTCGATGCGCTTTGTGGCCGCAATGCTGCTGTACGATTTGTGCGCACCTCTGATTGAACTCGTCCGCCGAAAAGGCCAAGTTCAAGCCGGTCTGCGTAGCGGTTTCGCCCGCTCCACTTTCCGGAAATGGTGAAGGCGTCGTGCTGCCCGTCCTGATAGTCATAGCGATGACCGTTCTGCGCTAGAGATGTGCTGTCGGCCGACGCGAATGGGTATTGCCGAGCGACCAGCGTGCCCCGCAGCATGTGCAGCGGATGCCAGGTGTTGCCCATCAACGCTGCCACTTCGTCCATCTTGCGATGATAGGCGTCGCATCCCACCGGCTCCCGTTTCGGGTCGCCGATCCAGCCAAGGCAGACGCGCGAGTATCGGTCGCACAGTCGGGCCAAGCGCTCTATCGAGCCGTCCATATGCCAGACCGGCGCTCCCCGATCCCCGAAGGGCCAATCGTTCAGAAGCCCATCGTTGAGCTGGGACGGCGCCGCTGGGCTGTCGGGCATGATCGCCCATCGCCCCGGTGTGAACAGGATACGTTCCAACCAGTCGTAATATGCTCGCCACCAGACTTGCCGGTCGGCCTCGTCCCATTCCTTCCCGGCGCGCATCGCAGCCATCCAGAAGCTGAACGCTCCGTGATCGAAACATTATCTGCGGGCAGATAGCCAGCAGAGCCTCCAAGTCGTCGGGGCGGTAGAATGAGACGCAGGCGGCGCGACCCGGCAGCACGGCATTGAGCGCCGCGCGCGGGGTTAGCGGCGTGCCGTGGTAGATGACGGGGGTGGACAGCAAATGGCCAGCATGTCCCGTATTGTTCGCCATATCTTCACGCTCCGTTCGATTGCCGGTTGACGGCGTTGAGCGCGTTTCGTGTGGTGGTTTATCGTTTACACCGAGAGGGTCGGCGGTTCGAGCCCGTCATCGCCCACCATCCTTTCCTTGTCGTATGCGCCGCGTGGGCGCTAAGGCTTTTCCGTGTCTGGAAAGGTCGCCTATGAAGCCGCTGTTCTCAACGCTCCTGTCATCGTTGCTCGTCCTCGCTTCCCCCGCGCTTGCGGCGCAGATGCAGGGCGATGTCATCATACGGCACGTCACAATCGTCGACGTCGAAGGAGCGAAGACGGTTGCAGCGCAGGCGGTCGTATTGAAGGGCGAAGATATTGTCGCGGTCGGCGCCGACGCCGCGATCGCGAAGGACTGGCGTGCGGCGCGAACCGTCGAGGGAAAGGGGCGCTATCTGATCCCCGGGCTGTGGGACATGCATGTCCATTTCGGCGGCGGCCCCGAACTGATCGAGGAAAATAAGGCGCTGTTGCCGCTCTATGTCGCGAACGGCATCACGACGATCCGCGATGCGTCGGGCGACCTGCCCGACCAGGTCCTTGCGTGGCGCGGCGAGATCGCAAACGGCAGCCTGTTCGGCCCGCGCCTCCTCAGCTCGGGCGCGAAGCTCGAGGGGATTGCCCCGCTCTGGAAAGGGACGATCGAAGTCGGCAGCGAAGCGGAGGTCGATGCCGCGCTCGCGCGCCTGAAAGACCGTGACAAGGTCGATTTTGTAAAGATCACCGATAGCACGCTGAAACCCGAACTGTTCCTCTATGCGCTGCGGCGCGCGAAGGCGCTTGGGCTGCGGACGTCGGGCCATATCCCGATGGCGCTCACGACCGGGCAGGCTGTCGGCGCGGGAATCAGTTCGATCGAACATCTCGACTATGCCTATAATGCCGGCGCGAGGGACGAGGCCGCGATCGCCGCCGATTTCGCCGCGGGCCGCATCGACCGCGCCGAAGCGAATCGCCGACTTGACGCGGGATTCGATCGCGACACCGCGATGACGGCTTATCGAAGCTTCGCGGCGAAGGGCGTGTTCGTGACGCCGACGCTGAACGGTAGCCGCATCATAGCATGGCTCGACCGCGACGATCATTCGAACGATGCTGGCCTCGCCTATATCGGGCCGAAGCTGCGCAAGACCTATGACTGGCGTGTCGAGCGCGCCGCCAAAGCCGACGCTGCGGCGATCGCGGCGCGGCACAAACATATCGACGATATGGCTTCGATCCTGCCGATGCTCGCAGAGGCCGGGGTGCCGATCATCGCGGGGACGGACGCGGGCTTTCTCAACAGCTTCAACTATCCGGGCTTTGGGCTGCACGACGAGATCGCGCTGTTCGCCGCAAAGGGGCTGACCCCGGCGCAGGCACTCGCCTCGGCAACGCGCGCCGGGCCGGCGTGGTTCGGCTGGCTCGATCGTTATGGCGCGATCAAGCCCGGCATGGAGGCTGACCTGGTCCTGCTCAACCGTAATCCGCTTGAGGATATTACTGCGACGCGCGCGATCGACACGGTGGTCATGCGCGGCACGGTGCATGATCGCGCGGCGCTCGACAAGATGCTCGCCGATACGAAAACCCGGGTTGCGGCATGGAATGCCGAGGCGGCGGCGCCCTAAGGGACCGCAGCCTGAGCCACATGACGCGCGCGCCAGATGCTCCATAAGGTGAAGAGGCCCATCGCTGCCCACACGACATTCAACCCCGCGGAGGGCAGCGCGCCATTATAGCCGGAATTCAGCACAAATCCGCTCGCGCCGATCACATTCATCCATTGATAGAGATATCCGCGCGGTGCGATCCTGCCGAGCGAAAGCAGGATATAGCTGGCGAGGATAATCGCGGCGGCGACCCAGCCGATGACCTCGATGGAAATCTGGAGGGCCCCCATATCCTTGTCCTTATTCCGAGGCGGCGCGTCGCGAGTGCCGGGCCGTTCAGCGCATTTTATGCTCGACCGCTTCGACTGCATCCTTTGCTTCGGCAAGGCCCAGGCCGGTGCGGTCGCGAACGCGCTTGATTGCCTCGATCTTGCGGTCCTGACGGAGGAGCTCGCGGATTTCCTCTTCGTCGATCCGCTCGTCGCCGATCCTTACTATAGGTGGCGGCGCCGACGCGCGTGGCATAGGCCGAGACGGCGGGGGCGCGGTCAAATCGCCGCGCCCTCGCCCGCGTATATATTTGGCAAGGAAAAGCCCCAGCAGGAGGCCCAGGGCGAGGAAAAGCAGCTTGCCCATAGCTCGCCCCGGCCTCGCTTACGCTGCCAGCTTGCGCAGCACGTAATGCAGGATGCCGCCGTTCATATAATATTCGACCTCGTTCGCGGTGTCGATGCGGCAGAGCGTGTCGAAGCTGAAGGTCGAACCATCGGCGCGGGTGACATTCACCGTCACCGTCTGGCGCGGTTTGAGGTCCGCGACGCCGGTGATGGTGAACTGGTCGTCGCCGGTCAGGCCGAGCGTTTCGCGCGTCTGGCCATCGACGAACTGGAGCGGCAGCACGCCCATGCCGACGAGATTCGAGCGGTGGATGCGCTCGAAGCTTTCGACGATCACCGCGCGGACGCCGAGCAGGTTCGTGCCCTTCGCCGCCCAGTCGCGCGACGAGCCGGTGCCATATTCCTTGCCCGCGATGACGACCAGCGGGGTGCCGTCGGCCTTGTGGCGCATTGCGGCGTCATAGATCGGCATGACCTCTTCGCCATAGCGCGACATGCCGCCTTCGATGCCGGGGACCATTTCGTTTTTGATGCGGATGTTGGCGAAGGTGCCGCGCATCATGACGTCGTGGTGGCCGCGGCGGGCGCCGTAGCTGTTGAAGTCGGCCTTGCTAACCTGATGTTCCATAAGCCATTTTCCAGCCGGCGAGTCCGCCTTGATCGAGCCCGCTGGGCTGATGTGGTCGGTCGTGATGCTGTCGCCGAGGATCGCGAGCGGCTTGGCGTCGATGATGTCGGCCACGGGCGCCGGGGTCATCGTCATGCCCTCGAAGTACGGCGGGTTGGCGACATAGGTCGATCCGGCGCGCCACTGATAGGTGTCCGAACCTTCGACCTCGATCTTCTGCCAATGCTCGTCGCCCTTGTAGACATGCGCGTAGCGCGCGACGAACATGTCGCGGTCGACCGCACCCGCAACCGCCTCGGCCACTTCGAGATTGGTCGGCCAGATGTCGGCGAGGAACACGTCCTTGCCCTGCTGGTCCTGGCCGATCGGGGTGGTGGTGAAATCCTCGATCACCGTGCCCTTGAGCGCATAGGCGACGACGAGCGGCGGCGAAGCGAGGAAGTTCGCGCGCACGTCGGGCGACACGCGGCCTTCGAAGTTGCGGTTGCCCGAGATCACGGCCGCGGCGACGAGGCCGTTCTCGTTGATCGCCTTCGAAATCGGCTCGGCCAGCGGCCCCGAATTGCCGATGCAGGTGGTGCAGCCATAGCCGACGAGGTTGAAGCCGATATTGTCGAGATGCTGCTGCAAGCCCGCCTTGATCAGATAGTCGGTGACGACCTGCGACCCCGGGGCGAGCGAGGTCTTGACCCACGGCTTGGGCTTCAGCCCCAGCGCATCGGCTTTCTTCGCGACGAGGCCTGCGGCGACGAGCACCCCGGGGTTCGACGTGTTGGTGCAGCTGGTGATCGCGGCGATGGTGACGTCGCCGTCGCCGATGTCGAAATCCTTGCCCTCTACGGCCACGCGCTGCTGCTTCTTGTTATAGACATTGACCATGTCGGCGTTGAACACATCGTCGACGTCGGGGAGCGAGACGCGGTCCTGCGGACGCTTCGGCCCCGCGAGCGACGGCACGACGCTGCCAAGGTCGAGTTCGAGCGTGTCGGTGAAAATCGGGTCCGCGGCCCCCTCGACGATCCAGAGGCCCTGCGCCTTGGCATAGGCCTCGACCAGCGCGATATTCTCGTCGCTGCGCCCGGTCAGACGCATATAGTCGAGCGTCTTGTCATCGACGCCGAAGAAACCGCAGGTTGCGCCATATTCGGGCGCCATATTGGCGAGCGTCGCACGATCCGCGAGGCTCAGCGACGCAAGGCCGGGGCCGAAATATTCGACGAAGCGGCCGACGACGCCCTTGGCGCGCAGCATCTGCGTCGCGGTGAGCACGAGGTCGGTCGCGGTGACGCCTTCCTTCAGCTTGCCGGTGAATTTGAACCCGACGACTTCCGGGATGAGCATCGACACGGGCTGGCCGAGCATCGCGGCCTCGGCCTCGATCCCGCCGACGCCCCAGCCGAGCACGCCCAGCCCGTTGATCATCGTCGTGTGGCTGTCGGTGCCGACGCAGGTGTCGGGATAGGCGACCGTCGTGCCGTCGGCATCCTCGCTCGACCACACCGCCTGCGCGATATGTTCAAGGTTCACCTGGTGGCAGATGCCGGTGCCCGGGGGCACCGCCTTGAAATTCGACAGCGACTTCGACCCCCATTTCAGGAAGTCGTAGCGTTCGCCGTTGCGATAATATTCGATTTCGACATTCTGTTCGAACGCCTTCGGATGGCCGAATTCGTCGACCATGACGCTGTGGTCGATGACGAGGTGGACGGGGACGAGCGGGTTGATCTTCGACGTGTCGCCGCCCAGCTTGGCGATCGCATCGCGCATGGCCGCCAAGTCGACGACGCACGGAACGCCGGTGAAATCCTGTAGCAGCACGCGCGCGGGGCGATACTGGATCTCGCGGTTCGAATGCGGGTCCTTCTGCCAGTCGACCAGCGCCTGAATATCGGCGGTCGACACGGTGAAGCCGTCATCTTCGAATCGCAGCAGGTTTTCGAGCAGCACCTTCATGCTGAACGGCAGGCGCGAGACGTCGCCCAGCTTGGCCGCGGCCTTGTCGAGCGAATAATATGCGTAATTCTTGCCGCCGACGCTCAGCGTCGAGCGGGTAGCAAGCGTGTCGTTGCCCGTGGTCGTCATAGGATATCAGTCCCCATGTTGGCGCGGCGGGGAATGACTGTCCGAAAGCCAAGCGGGAGAGCGGGGCCAACGGGAGTCGCACGCGCGGGTTTATGTTGGCGCCGCCTTACGCCGGGGGGTGGGAAATGCAAGGGGGTGGGGGGAAGTTGGTCGTGGCGCGGTGGCGGTGCGCAAGTTGGCGGATGCGTTGCCGGATCCGGAAAGCAGCGCAAGCGCATCGACAACCGTCGTCGACCGACATCACTTCATCAAAACTGTTCCAAAAAGAAACCACTTTTATTGTGACAGTATAATGTTGCCATTGTGGCACCATTATACTGGATAGTACTAAAATAATGATCTTGACCCATATGTTATATATGAGGTTATTGAGTATGTTACATAGGTTATAGGCTATTATCTTGGAGTAGGTATGGCAGAATTTGCCGTTTATAACAAGGGTCGTAGATCTCTAAAAAGTGCTACGTCGATATTTGCTATATCAATATCTATTTCACTTTCGCATTCCGTATTCGCTCAAACACCAAATAATGAGCAATTGTTCCAGATGCTCAAAGACCTTGAGCGACGGCAGGAAATATTGAGTTCCGAACTGCGACTGGCGAAAGAAGAGGCGACGAAGGCCAAGGCCGAACTTGCTGATTTGCAGTCGAGGTCGGGCGCGACGTCGCCACGCGAGACCTCCCACCCCGACGCCCCCACCGTGGCGAGTTGGGCAAAGGTCGAAGCGGCGCCGGTCGTTGCGGCGGTTTCCGCTCCCAATTTTCGTCTGGGCGTTGGCGGCGGGCACAATGATGGCACGAGCACCGGATTGGGTTTCGCCGATGCCTCGATCGCCTTGCCGCTCGGCGACGATCTGGGGGCGCAGGTCGACCTGATCGGGGGTATCGCCGGCAGCAGTAGCTTTGTCGGCGCCGCAACGCACTTGTTCCACCGCGACCCTGATCGCGGCGCCGTCGGCGTATATGCCAGTTTCCTGCACGGCACCGGAAACTATCTCGGAAAGAATGGAGTGGTTGCGGGGGCGCAAGCCGTCAAGGCCGGCGTCGAGGGGCAGCTCTATCTTGACCAATTCACCTTGCAGGGCATCGTCGGCGGGCAGTGGGATAGTCTTGAGCGGAACACCGGTCTGTTCTTCGACGGTCGCGTCGCCTGGTATGCCGATGATAATTTGAAGCTGAACATCGGCTATGCCCATGACGACGGCTTTACGAAACGGCGCGAATTGGTCGGGGGCATCGATTATAATATTCCGTTCGGGAACGGCACCGCGGCACAGATGTTCGGCGAAGCGGGTTATGACATCGAGCGCGACCAGGGTGTGAGCTTCCTGCTCGGCTTGCGGTTCGCCTTTGGCAGCGGAAACAAGCCGCTGGTGCGGCGCGACCGCGAAGACAATCTGCCGACCTATTTGCGTTGGGATGCCGCGAATATGCCCGATGCGACGCGCAAGCTGCCGTCCGGACCTCCGGGCGCTCCGGGGAGCGACGGCCCGACGGGGCCAGACGGCCCTGCCGGACCACCAGGCACGCCGGGGACCGATGGGCCGAGCGGGCCTCCGGGTACGCCGGGCGCGCCGGGGACCGATGGGCCAAGCGGACCTCCGGGTACGCCGGGCGCGCCGGGGACCGATGGGCCAAGCGGACCTCCGGGTACGCCGGGCGCGCCGGGGACCGATGGGCCGAGCGGGCCTCCGGGTACGCCGGGAGCGCCGGGGACCGATGGGCCGAGCGGGCCTCCGGGTACGCCGGGCGCGCCGGGGACCGATGGGCCAAGCGGACCTCCGGGTACACCGGGCGCGCCGGGGACCGATGGGCCAAGCGGACCTCCGGGTACACCGGGCGCGCCGGGGTCCGATGGACCGAGCGGGCCTCCGGGAGCGCCGGGCACGCCGGGGAATGACGGACCGAGCGGGCCTCCGGGCGTGCCGGGGAACGATGGCCCAAGCGGGCCGCCGGGACCTCCGGGGAACGACGGACCCCCGGGTTTCCCGGGGGCTCCGGGACCTCCAGGCCCTCCGGGAGCATAGCGTATTCTGAGATTTTATGGTGGTCCGGCGGGTCGGTTCTCGCTGCCTCATCGGAACATTCAGGTCGGTCGTCATGGGAATGCCCATGGCGGCCGATTGCCATCGTTAAGCAATGCAAATCATGACGGGGGAAAAGCGATCAATGAAGAATATATGGGAAGTCTGGACCTCTGCTCTCAGTCTTGAAGAATGTGACGACATCATCGCAAAAGCTGAAGCCTATCCCGTCAAGACGGCTACGGTTGGCTTCGAACAGAGCAACCGCGTGGACGAGAAATTACGCGAATCGTCGGTCCGATGGTTGCCCCCGCATCGCGAACCCGCGCTGGTTCAGCGCATCATGGGTTTCGTCAGATCGTCGAACAGGACAAATTTCGGGTTCGACATCGTCGAGCCGTTCGACATTCAATTTACCGAATATCATGGCAGCCGGAACGGAAAATACGACTGGCATCATGATGTCCGCCTGACGAGCAGCGCGCCCTATGATCGCAAGCTGTCGGTGGTGATTCAGCTGTCACACCGCGACGATTATGAAGGCGGTGAATTCGAATTTTCCACGGTGGCGCACCCGGGCACGGTGTTCGAGCCGCGCGGCAGCATGCTGATCTTTCCTTCCTTTCTACAGCACCGTGTGTTGCCCGTTACCAAAGGCACGCGACACAGTCTGGTGACCTGGATCGAGGGCCCGCAATGGCGCTGACCCCGGCGCCGTGCTGATGCCCGACAACCCCGAAGCGCGCGCTTTTCAGGAAGCGGTTGGCTATGCCGATGCAGTCATCGCGGGCGACACCGTCTATCTGTCGGGCGTAGTCGCGGGGCCGGCGGGCGAGGGCGCGGCGGGGCTCGACGCGGGCTATGAGCGCGCCTTCAAACATATCGCCGCGACGCTGTCGCGCGGGGGCTAGCTGAGACGATGTCGTCGATATCACGCGGTTTCACACCGATCTGGCCGCGCATATCCACGGTTTTGCGGCGGCCCGGCAAATAGGGCGCGTCGGGATTAGGCTCCGGCGGCGAGGCGAACGGGTTTGGGGGTGAAGGTGCGGACGCGGTTGCGCCCCGTACGCTTGGCTTCGTAGAGCGCCTGGTCGGCCTCTTGCATCAATGCCGAGAGCGTCGCGCCGGGGGCGCCGATGGCAAGGCCGATGCTGGTCGTCGGGCAGAGATTGGCGGGGATGCGGTCGGCGCACGCGGCTTGCAGGCCGGTGCGGACCGCCTCGGCGATCTGGCGTGCGGCCTCGATGCTCGCGCCGGGGACGAGCAGCGCGAATTCCTCGCCGCCGATGCGCCCCGCGATCATATGGGCGGGACCGATGCGGCGGACATGCGCGCCGAACGCGGCGATGATCGCGTCGCCGACCGCATGGCCGTGAGTGTCGTTGATCGACTTGAACCGGTCGAGGTCGGCGACGAGCAGCGCGACGGGGCGCGCTTCACTCTGGGCGCGGCGGAGCGCGGCGTCCGCCTGCGCCTCGAACCCTCGGCGGTTGAGCAGGCCCGAGAGATCGTCGCCGTCGGCTTCGCGGCGGAGCTCGGCAATCTGGTCGAGCGCGACCGCGACCATCAGGCTGATCGCCGCGACGATCGACACCATCGCCTGCGTGAACTGGACGGTGGTCCAGTAGACCGACTGCTGGAAGCCGATATAATCGTCGAAGCCGCCGCCAAGCGATAGCAGCACGACGGGGCGGACGATGAGGTTGAGCGCCGAGAATAGCGCGACCCAGAACAGCACACGGTCGATAAGATGGCGTTTTTCGATCGGCCAGAGCGCGACGACGACCATCGCGGCGATGATTCCCGCGCCGATGCTGATGGTGAGGATGCGTGCGGCGATGCTGGGGTGGCCGAGCAGGAACCAGAGGAAGGCGGCGATCGAGATCGCCGCGGTGACGCTCATCGCGCGCCACGGGACGGGACGATCATAGCGTTTGATGATCGCCGCCGCGAACAACATGCCGGTGGCGAGGAAGCCCATATTGGCGGGCAGGCGCTGCAGTTCCATCGGCAGCACCGGGCCGACGTCGAGGATCAGGAAAGCGATGGCCGACGCGGTATAGGCGGCGGCGGCGTAGGCGACATAACGCTCGCGGCGGTTCAGCCAGAGCAGTAGAAAGGCCGTGGCGAACAAAAGGCCGATGCCCGGATTGAGCAATTGGATGAAAAATTGTCCGTTCAAACTACCGCTTTCTGCCTCCGCCCCTTGGTAGCAGCCGATGGATAACGAGTTGTTACTTTTCCAGTAGTTAAGTCACGGTAGCGCGGCTTCTAGGTGGAGCCACGAACGACAAGGTGGACGGGAATGCGCGTGCCGCTGCGCGTGCGTTCGTCATCCTCCAGCGCCATCGCGACGAGCGCCTCGCCTGCGGCGTCGAGGTCGGGTTCGAGCGTGGTGAGCGCGGGGTCGGCGAGGGTGCCCGCGCGGATACCGTCGAAGCCGATCAGCGCGATATCCTCGGGCACGCGGCGCCCGGCGTCCTTGAGCCCCTGCAAGACGCCGAGCGCGAGCATGTCGCTGGCGGCGAAGATCGCGTCGGTGTCGGGATGCGCCTCGAGCAGCGCCTGCACCGCGGCGACGCCCTGCGCGTGGCGGTCGGCGGCGGCGGGTGGTTCGGCGACGATTGCGGTGAGGCCGTGCGCGGCGAGCGCGGCGGAGAAGCCGTCGCGGCGCTCGTCGAACTGGCGCTGCGGCGACTGCTGCGGTCCGACAAAGGCGATGCGGCGGCGGCCGTCACGCACGAAATGTTCGGCGGCGAGCTGGCCGCCGATGTCATTCTCGCTGCGCATCCAGTGGAAGGGGCTGCCCGGGCTGCCCCAGCAGACGAAGTCGAGGCCGGAGGCCTGCGCCTGCGCGAAATAGTCCCATGCCGGGCGGTTGCTGGTGGTGCCGATGACGATCATCGCGTCGGCGAGCCCCGAGGCGACGAAATCGGCGCGGAAATTGTCGGGATTTTCCTGAAAGCTGACGAGCAGGTTGAACCCGCGCGCCGAGGTTGCGGCGGCGATGCTGCCGAGCAGCGCGAAATAGAAAGGGTTGATCGCGCTGCGGTCCTCGCCGGGACGGCAGATGGTGACGAGCGCGATCGTCTCGCTGCTTTTCAGGCGCAGCGACGAGGCGTGGCGGTCGACGACATAGCCCAGCTCGCGCGCCGCGGCAGAGACGCGCGCGCGCGTTTCGGCGTTGACGCCGGGGCTGTTGCGGAGCGCACGCGAGACGGTCGATTGCGACACGCCGGCGCGCTCGGCAACATCGAACGATGTGGGACGCAGCATCTTTCCGTTCACCTTCGGCTTCTCCCCCTCGCGCCGTCTCTCGCCGCGAGGGCGGGGGTTGTCAATCGGCGAGGCCGTCCAGGGCGAGGAGCGCGAAGCTCGCGAGCCAATGTTCGCCCATATAGTCGCCGGTGACATGCGGGAGCGCGGCGGCGAGGTGACGCTGCGCGGCGGCTTCGGCGACGGGCGTGACAGCGTGCGCGGGGCCGAGCGCCGACGCGATGGCGCGCCAGCTCCACGCGCGGCTGAGATTGAGCCCGTCGAGATGCGCGATCTTGCCGTCGCTGCGGTCGGAGACGTTGGCGGGGGTGAAGAGGGTGGCGGGCTGCTGATGTGCGACGCGGGGCAGGAAGGCGTCGAACCAGCCGGGGAAGTCGTCGGCAAGGACGGTCGCCATCAGATGCGCTTCGGTGAGTGCGGAGGAGAGGAATTCGTCGCCGCCGGGTTCCCATGCCTGGCAGTCGCGATCCTGAGCGAACCAATCGCGGGCATTGGTGTCGATCAATGTCACCAACGCCGGGTCGCGGGTTTCGGCCCAGTGGCGGGCGAGGACGAGCGCGAAGGCGATGTTGAAATGGGTGCCGACGCGCAGCGGATAGGTGAGTTTGGGCAGGAAGGCGCGGAAGCGCGCGGCAAAGGCCGCGGCGAGCGGTTCGAGCGCGGCGGCCCAGGGGGCGTCGTGCGCTTCGGTCTCGGCATGGAGCGCGAGGAGCCACGCCCAGCCATAGGGGCGCTCGAAGGCGGCCGAATAGGGGCGATCGAGGAAGGCGCGTTCGCCCATGACCTTTTCGGGGACGAGCATCGCGTCGGCGCGCGCGCGGATTTCGGCGGCGATGGGGAGGTCGGGGAAGCGGCGGGCGAGCCGGAGGAGCTGCCACCAGCCATGGACGCAGCTGTGCCAGTCGAAGCTGCCGTGAAAGATCGGGTGATGCTCGCGCGGCGGTTTCGCATCTTCGGGGCCGGTGAGGACGAGGTCCATCTTGTACGGATATTCGCGGCCGAGGTGCGCGAGGGTCGCGGTCGCGAAGCGGACGGCGTGGTCGGGGGTCAATTCCATGCAACCTCCATATCCGTTCGCATCGAGCGAAGTCGAGATGCCCCGATGGAGCGCGCAATCGATGGGTGTCTCGACTTCGCTCCACACGAACGGGATTAAAGGACGGTGTTAGAAGGCGAACAGCCAGATGAAGAGGATGTTCACCGCGAGCAACGGCAGCGCGGTGCCGACCTGCGCCTTGATCACGCCATAGGGGTTTTTGAGTTCGAGCAAGGCGGCGGGGACGAGGTTGAAGTTCGCTGCCATCGGGGTCATCAGCGTGCCGCAGAAGCCCGCGAGCATGCCGATCGCCGCGACCACTGCGGGATCGCCGCCATATTGTTTGATGAGCAGCGGCATGCCGATCGCGGCGAGCATCACGGGGAAGGCCGCGAAGGCGTTGCCCATCACGATCGTGAACAGCGCCATGCCGAGCCCGAAGGCGAGCACGGCGCCGAACAGGCTGCCCTGCGGGATCGCGGTGCCGATAAGATCGCCGACGACTTCGCCCACGTCGGCGAGCGCGAAGACGGCGCCGAGGCTGGCGAGCATCTGCGGCAGGATCGCCGCCCAGCCGACGGCGTCGAGCAGGCGGCGGCCCTGCTGGAGTGGGAGCAAAGGCGGGGGTTTGAGGCGCGCCATGCCGACACCAAGCGCGATCAGCACGCCGAGCGCGAGCGAGATGAGCGTCGCCTGCTTGGGATCGGCGAGGCCGGGAATCCATTTGAACAGGAAGGTGCCCGCGAGCGCGACCGCAGGGATGATCAGCGCGACGAGGAGCAGGAAGGGGCCGTGTTTTGCGGCGCGTTCAGCTTGCACGTCGGGCGCGACGTCGCCTCCGGGGGCGCGGCCGATCTGGCCGGTGCCCGCGATGGCGACGAGCGCGAGGACGAGGCAGCCGTTGCCGAAGTCGCCGAGATAATCCCCGGCGAGCATCGAGAGTGCGAGCAGGCCCCAGAAGGCGGCGTTGCCGAAGCGTTTGGGGTTGCCGCGGTCGGCGAGGCCGAGGACGGCGAACAACGCGAAGGTGAGCCCCGTGAGGACATAGACGAAGCCGAGCGTGATCATGCGCCGACCGCCTTCTTCGTCATGCGCTGTTCGAGGCGGCGGAGGCGGAAGCCGTGGATCAGGAAGGCGGCGATCGCGGTCGGGATCGCCCAGAGCGAGAAGTGCAAGGGCTCGATCTGGTAGCCATAGCCGTCGAGCACGCCCTTCATCAGCAGGATCGAACCGATGGCGAGAAAGATATCCTCGCCGAAGAAGAGACCGACATTGTCTGTCGCGGCGGCGAAGGCTTTGACCTCTTCGCGCTGGTCGTCGGTGAGCGCGTCATTCTTTGCCTCGGCCGCGGCTTCGGCCATCGGGGCGACGAGCGGGCGGACGGTCTGGGGATGCCCCGCGACCGAGGTCAGCCCGACCGCCGCCATCGCCTGGCGGAGCAGCAGGTAGGAGGTGAGCAGGCGCCCGAGCGTCGCGCCCTTCATGCGGCCGATCAAGGTGCGGGCATGCTGTTGCAAGCCGTAAGCTTCAAGCAGGCCGATGACGGGGAGGACGATCCAGACGATGCTGACATAGCGCGTGTCGTTGAACGCCTTGCCGAAGGCGGCGACGATCGCGGTGAGGTCGAGCCCCGCAGCGAGCCCGGTCGCGAGCGCCGAGGCCATGATCACGAGCAAAGGATTGAAGCGGAGCAGGAAGCCCGCGATGATGATGAGGATACCGATCAGGACGAGCATCTATTTCCCTCCCCCTTGATGGGGGAGGCAGCGAGACTTGGCTGCTTGCTGCCTGGTCGCAGCGGTGGGGGTGTGGTTTTGGCCCGGGATGGTGGTGCGGGGACGCGCCTTCACCCTCATCCAACTTCGCCTAATCGCTGCGCGATAAGGCTGCGTATCCTTCTCCCATCGAGGGAGAAGGAGGGTTTGCGCCGCTGCCATCAAGTCTCATCCCCCTCGGCTTTCCCATAGCCCCCGCCGCCGGGCGTTTCGATCACGAAGGCGTCGCCCGCCGCGAGCTCGGCGCTGCCGGTGGCGCCCAGCATTTCGACCCGTCCGTCCGCGCGCTCGACCCAGTTGCGGCCGGGGGCGGCATCCTCGCCGCCCGCGAGGCCCGCAGGAGGTATCTTGCGGCGGTTGGCGAGGATGTTCGCGGTCATGGGTTCGCGGAAGCGGATGCGGCGGGTGGCGCCGTCGCCGCCCGACCAGCGGCCCGTGCCGCCCGAGCCTTTGCGTATCGAGAACTCCTCGACGATCACGGGGAAGCGCGTTTCCATGACTTCGGGGTCGGTCATGCGGCTGTTGGTCATATGCGTCTGGATCACGCTGGTGCCGTCGAAGCCGGGGCCGGCGCCCGAGCCACCGGCGATCGTTTCATAATATTGGTGCGCGTCGTTCCCGAAGGTGAAATTGTTCATCGTCCCCTGCGCGGGGGCCATCGCGCCGAAGGCGGCGAACAGCGCGTCGGTGATGACCTGGCTGGTCTCGACATTGCCCGCGACGACGGCGGCGGGATAGGTCGGGGACAGCATCGAATCGGGCGGGACGATCAGGGTGACGGGGGCGAGGCAGCCCTCGTTCATCGGGATCGGGTCGTCGAGCATCGTGCGCAGGACATAGAGGACGGCGGCGCGGACGACGGGGAGTGGGGCGTTGAAATTGTCGGGGAGGGTGGCGCTGGAGCCGGTGAAGTCGATGGTGACGTGGCGCGCCGCGCAGTCGACTTTCACGGCGACGACGACCTCGGCGCCATTGTCCATTGCATAGCGGAACTGGCCGTCGTCGAGGCGCGCGATGAGCTGGCGCACCGCGGCTTCGGCCTGGCGCTGGCCGTGCGCCATATAGGCGGCGACGGTGGCGGCGCCGTGCGCGGCGCTGAGGTCGGCGAGCGCGCTGGCGCCGCGCTGGCACGCCGCGACCTGCGCCTTCAGGTCGGCGATGTTGAGCGCGGGATTGCGCGCGGGCCACGCGCCGTCGTTCAGGTGCGCGCGGACCGGGTCGTCGCGGAAATGGCCGTCGCCCACGAGCAGGAAATTGTCGAAGAGGATGCCCTCTTCGTCGATGCTGCGACTGTCTGGCGGCATCGAACCCGGCGCGATGCCGCCAAGGTCGGCATGGTGGCCGCGCGCGGCGACGAAGAAGCTGGGGCTTTCTCCTTCCACAAAGACCGGCATGATGACGGTGATGTCGGGCAGGTGGGTGCCGCCGTCATAGGGCGCGTTGAGCGCATAGGCGTCGCCGCGCCGGATCCCGCGGCCGTCGCCGGTCCTCTGGCGCAGGATTGTGCGCACGCATTCGCCCATCGAGCCCAAGTGCACCGGCATGTGCGGCGCATTGGCGACGAGGCGGCCCGCGCCGTCGAAGATCGCGCAGGAGAAATCGAGCCGCTCGCGGATATTGATCGACGAGGCGCTGTGCTGGAGCGCGCCGCCCATTTCCTCGGCGATCGCCATGAACAGGCCGTTGAAGATTTCGAGGCGGATCGGGTCGGGGGAAACTTCTTCACCCCTCCCCTTCAGGGGAGGGGCCGGGGGTGGGGTCTCGCTGCCATGCGCAAGGCCAATGGACCGCACCCCTTCCCCCTCCCTTGAAGGGGAGGGGTTTTTTGTGAGCCGCAGCGTCCCTTCCTGCTCGACGGTCGCGGTCCAGCCCGGCTCGACCACCGTTGTCGAGAGCGCGTCGATGATGATCGCGGGCCCCGCGATGCTGCGGCCGGGGGCGAGGGTGCTGCGCTGGTGGAGCGCGACGTCGTGCGGCGCGCCGGCGAGCCAGGCGGTGACGGTTTCGGGTTCGGTTTCGGTGGTCGGTGCGGGCGGGGGCAGGGCCGCGGGGGCGTCGCCGGCTTCGGTCAGTTCGACGCGGATGCGATCGATGACGAGATTGGCGTGCGGGGCGTAGCCGAAGCGTTGGCGGAAGGCTGCGGCGAAGGCCTGCCGGACCTCTGTGGGCGGCGCGAGCGGCAGTTCGATCGCATTGTCGCTGTCGGCGAGACGGACGAAGAGCAATGTTTCGCGGGTTGTTTCGGCACCGCGAGACAGGTCGGCGCGGGCGTGTGCGGTGAGTTCGGTTTCGACCTTGTCGAGCGGTGCAGCGCACTCGTCGTCGAGTTTCAGCGCCAGCGTGCGCTCGCGGATCGCCGACGGGCGCGCGAGGCCCATGCCATAGGCCGAGAGCACCCCCGCGAGCGGATGGAGCAATATTTCGTCGATCCCGAGCGCGTCGGCGACGAGGCAGACATGCTGGCCCGCCGCGCCGCCGAAACCGACGAGGCTGTAGCCCTGTGTCACGTCATGGCCGCGCGCGATGGTGATGCGCTTGATCGCGTTTGCCATCTGCTGGACCGCGATGGTGAGCAGGCCCTCGGCGAGCGCTTCGGGGGTGATGTTTCCGACCTCGGCCGCCATTACGGCGAATTTTTGCACGACGATATCGCGGTCGAGCGGTTGGTCGCCGTTCGGGCCGAACAGCTTGGGAAAATGATTGGGCTGGATCTTGCCGAGCAGCACGTTGCAGTCGGTGACCGTGAGCGGCCCGCCGCGGCCATAGGCGGCGGGGCCGGGGTTGGCGCCCGCGCTTTCGGGGCCGACGAGCAGGCGCGCGCCGTCCCAGCGGCAGATCGAGCCGCCCCCTGCCGCCACCGTGTGGATGCGGAGCATCGGCGCGCGGATGCGCGTGCCCGCGACGATGGTTTCGTTATCGCGTTCGAGGCGGCCCGCATAATGGCTGACGTCGGTCGAGGTGCCGCCCATGTCGAAGCCGATCAGGCGCGTCTTGCCCAAGGGCGCGGCGCTGCCGACCATGCCGACGATGCCGCCAGCGGGGCCGGAGAGGATCGCGTCGCGGCCGTGGAAGGCCGATGCGGCGGCGAGGCCGCCCGAGCTTTTCATGAACTGCGGCTGGGCGTCTTCGCCGAGCTCTGCGACAAATTGCCGCACATAATGGTGAACGACGGGCGAGAGGTAGGCGTCGGCGAGCGTCGTGTCGCCGCGGCCGATAAGCTTGATCAGCGCACTGACGTCGTGGCTGGTCGAGATTTGGGTGAAGCCGACCTCGAGCGCGATTTCGGCGAGTCGCGCTTCGTGCGCGGGGTAGCGATAGCCGTGCATCAGCACGATCGCGATGCTGGTGAGGCCGCGGTCCCGGGCGGATTGCAGCGATGCGCGCGCCGCCGCTTCATCAAGCGCGATCAGGACGTCGCCGTCCGGACCGACGCGTTCGGCGATCTCCGCCACGTCGGCATGCGGCGGCGGGATGCGGTCGAGTTTGCGCGCGAAGAGGTCGGGCCGATCCTGATAGCCGATCGTCAGCGCGTCGCCGAAGCCGTGCGTGATCGCGAGCAGCGTCGGCTCGCCCTTGCGTTCGAGGAGTGCGTTGGTGGCGACGGTTGAGCCCATGCGGATCGTGAGCGCGGGCAACGGGCCGTTGCCCGCGCCGGTAAGGTCGCGGATCGCATTGACCGACGCGTCCCCGGCGCGCGCGGGGTCTTCGCTGAGATATTTCGTGGTGACGACGGCGCCGCCAGGGCTGCGCGCGACGACATCGGTGAAGGTGCCGCCGCGGTCGATCCAGATCTGCCAGCGGTCGTCAGTTTGTCGGGACATTGTCCGGCCAGCGAATGACGATGGTGAGGCAGTTGTCAACCGCAGCGCGCTGCCAACTGCCCTTCAGTTGCCGCTCGATCAGGGTGCGGATGAACTGGGTGCCGAAGCTTTCGGTGTCGATGTGCGGGGTTTCGGGCAGGCCGCTTTCGATCCAGCTGAGTTCGATATCCTCGCCGACGCGGCGCCAGTCGACCGTGAGGTCGCCCTTGTCGGCGAGCGCGCCATATTTGATGCTGTTGGTCACGAATTCGTGCACTGCGAGCGACAGCGCCTGCGCTCCCTCGTCGTCAAGGTGGACTTCGGGCCCCGCGATGCCGGCGAGTTGGTCGGCTGATACCCCCGCGAGTTCGAGCTCGCGGTGGACGATGCGGCGGAGTTCGACGCTATCCACGGCGCCGGTGACGAGCATCTGCTTGGCGTCGGACAGCGCGCGCATGCGGCCGTCGAACTTGGTTTCAAATTCTTCGAGGCTTGTCGATTCACGCAGCGTGATGCGCGCGAGCGCGCCGATGCGGGCGAAGGCGTTCTTCATGCGGTGCGCCATCTCGCCGATCATCAGCTCGCGGTCTTCGGCATGGCGCGCCTTTTGTGCCGCGAGCGCCTGGAAGGCGGTGAGCCGCCGCCGCTGGACGCGGTGAAGCTGGGTCGCGAGCAGCGCGAGCGCGACGCCGAATAGGAAGATGGCGAGGGGGCGGCCTAAGCGTTCGAAGAAGCGGCCGTAGGAAAGGCGCATCGTCCAGACCCGGTCGGCGACGCGCAATTTCTGTTCCTGCGCGTCCCAGCCCATCTTGCCCCTGGAAAAGACCAGCGGCGCCGACGGCCCTTCGCCGGCATAGACTTCGATCCCGTCGATGCCTTTGAGCTGTGATCCGAGCACCGCGGTCATCATGTCCTGCGTCCGAAATGGCGCATAGACGAAGGCTTCGATGGGGCGCGCACCGGGCGCGCTCGCAAGCGTTTCGGGGTTGGTCCCGGCGCTTGCGCGCGCGTACACGGGAAGATAGATCAAAAATCCTAGCTGCTTGGCCGCCTCGCCCCTCTCCTGCACCAGCTGGACGATGCCGCTCGCCGCCGGTTGCCCGGTTTGCCAGGCGCGGCGCATCGCCTCCCGCCGCACTGGCTCGCTGTACATATCGAACCCCAGCGCGGCGTCACGGCGGGGCGTATAGGGTTCGACAAACACGATCGCGAAGCCGATCGGCTGGTCGGTCGCGGGCCAGATTTTGATATCCTTGCCGTAATTTTCGCGGAGCTTGGCCTCGAGCGCGGCGGGGGTGGCGGCGCGCATCGCCGCGGCGATGCCGACGCCCTCCATGCCGGGCGCGCGGATCTGCGGCTGGAGCGCACCGAGATAGGCGCGGATGCCGGGGCCGCTCGCGTCGCTGTCGGACTGATAGAGCGCGCGAACCGCTTCGAGCACGGCGATATGGTCGCGCAGCCGGATATTGACCTGCGCCGCGACCTGCTCGGCCTGATCGGCCTCTTCGGACTGATTGTAGAGGAAGCTGCCGGCGGTGGCGGCTATCGTTGCGAGCAGAATGACCAGCCCGACGAACCGGACCAGCAGCGCCAGCAGCCGATCTGCCCAAGTTGAAGGGCGCATTGATACATCCTGCCTGATGGCTGCCGTGGCAGCGCCCCCCTCTGCCGCCCGATGTTTCATGGCGGGCAGCCGATAGCAAGCATATTTCGTGCCGATACGGCCACGCCCAGCGGGTTGCGATCCGCAACCTTTCGCCTATGCTGGTGCGAAATCAAGGGAGAATCAGGATGATTGTCTATGGCTCGCTGGTGTCGCCGTTCGTCCGGAAATTGCTGGGCTTTCTGGGCGAAAAAGGGATCGAGTTCGAGCTGAAGGGCGTCGGGATCGGCGATCCCGATCCGGGTTTCCGCGCCGCTTCGCCACTGGGCAAGATGCCCGCGATGGACGACGACGGCTTTCTGCTCGCCGATTCGAGCGCCATCATCCAATATGTCGAGGCGAAGCATCCCGAGCCGGCGCTGATCCCCGCCGACCCGCAGGAACGCGGCCGGGTGATCTGGTGGGAGGAATTCGGCGATACGGTGTTTGCGGCGTGCAGCGGCAAGATGTTCTTCAACCGCATCGTCGCGCCGAAATTCCTGGGGCGCGAGGGTGACCTTGCCGCCGCGGTGCAGGCCGAGGGTGAGGAATTGCCCAAGCTGCTCGCCTATCTGGAAAGCGCGATCCCGGCGTCGGGGTTTCTCGTCGGCGACCGGTTGACGCTTGCTGACCTGGCGGTCGCGTCGCCGTTGATGAACCTCCGTCATTGCGGGGCATGCATCGATCCCGCTGTGCATCCGAAAATTTCGGCGTGGAGCGAGGCCATCCTGTCGCGCCCGAGCATGGCGCCGTGGATTGCGAAGGAAGAGCGGCTGATCGCGCGGGTGCTGGCTAGCTAGAATTCGACGACGATCCGGACCCGGTCGGCGCCGATGCCGAGGTCGCGCGCGATCTGTTCGCGGCGGTAGTCGATCAGCGCCTGTATCTCCTGCACCCCATGCATTCCCTCCGGCGCGGCTTCGTCGATCACCGGTTCCACCGGATCGCCGTCGACGGTGGGCGCCGGGTCAATGGCGGGCGCCGCATCGATGGCGCTCTTGAGTTCGACGGCGCTCAGCGTGGCCGGCGATACAGGGCCTTCGAACTGGCAGCCGAAAAGCCGCCCGCTGGCCCAGATGACGACCGCGGTGATGTCGCCGGCGTGCGGAAGCTCGATTTCGATGCGGTCACCGGCGGCCAGCTTGACGTCGCTTTCAAGCAGCAGCCCGGTTCCCGAGATATTGTGGATCTGCACCTCGAGGCCGGTGCCGTCGTGCCGCAAACCCGAGGCGAGAAGGCTCAATTTCCGGCGCGCGTCGAAACGTTTTTCGCCGCCGGGCGCCGATGGCAGAAAATGTCCGTAAATAGGCATAAGCGGTTGTTGGTGTCTGCTGGTTAAAAGAAGGTTAGCGGACGCGCCAAAAGACGGCGCGTTGGCGCAAAAAAAACAAGGGTGTCCGCGGCGCAATTTGGTGGGGCGAGGTTAATCTATGTTGCAGGTGAGGCCACGGACCTTCGCTAATCATCGGCGCACTGACGCCAGACTCGCGACCCGGGATGGCGGAGGGGGTTCCTCTTGCGTAGCCATATTCAAGAGGACGGAAGGGTTCCGCCGCGAGGGGGAGCCCTTCTTGCCGTCGGTCGCCGGCGTGTCTGCTCGACTATGGGCGTTCGGCCATCCCCAGTTCGATCGTTCGGGTGATCCCGATCGCTTGCAGAAATGCCGCGTCGTGGCTGACGACGAGCAGCGCACCGTCATAGGCGGCGAGCCCGGTTTCGACGGCCGTGAGCGAATCGATATCGAGATGGTTGCCGGGCTCGTCGAGGATCAGCAGCTGGGGCGGCTCTGGCGCGCCGAGGACGCAGGCGAGACCGGCGCGGAGTATCTGGCCGCCGCTCAAGGTGCCGACGATCTGGTCGGCGGCATCGGCGCGGAAACGAAAGCGCGCGAGCGCGGCGCGGCACTGGTTGTTCGTCGTCCCGGGGTTTAGCGCGAGGAAATTGTCGGCGATCGAGCGCGCGGGATCGAGCAGGCCGAGGCGCTGGTCGAACAGCGCGAAGGCGACGCCGACACGGACGTCGCCTGCCCACGGCGCGAGCGTGCCCGCGATCAGCGCGAGCAGCGTCGATTTGCCCGAGCCATTGGGGCCCATGATCGCGACGCGTTCGGGCCCGGTGATGGTGAGCGACAGATTTTCGATCACAGGCCGGCCTTCGGCATAACCCGCGGTGAGATGATCGAGGGCCAGCACGGTCCGTGACGTCGGAAGACCGGCCGAAGGTAGGCCGACCGACAGGGGGGCGATGACCTCGATCTTCGCACGCGCGGCGGCGAGGCGCTCTTCGGCGTCGTCGCGCTGGCGTTCGGCGAGGCGGCTTCCGGCGGCGCGCGTTTCCTCGGCGCGACGTTTGAGGCCGCCGATGACGATCTTGGGCATGTCGCCGCGTGCTGCCTTGGCGCGCCCGCGCGAGTCGCGCCGGTCCTGCTTTTCGGTCGCCACCTGCGCCTGTCGCTGCGCCGCATCGGCGCGCTTTTCTGCGCCCGCAAGCTCGGCCTCGACCGCCGCCTGCTCGATTTGCTTGCGCGCACGATACGCGCCCCAGCCGCCGCCATAACGCGCTGCGCCGAGGCTGGTGAGTTCGACGATCGCGTCCATTTCCTCGAGCAGTTCGCGGTCATGGCTGACGACGATCGCGCCGCCGCGCCAGCGGGCGAGCAGATCGCGCACGGCTTCGCGGCCTTCGCGGTCGAGGTTGTTGGTGGGCTCGTCGAGCAAGAGGAAATCGGGCGCGGCGAACATCGCCCCGGCAAGCGCGGCGCGCGTGCGCTGGCCGCCCGAGAGCTGCGCGAGCGGCGTGTCGGCGGGAAGCGGCAGGCCGACCCCCGCGAGCGCCTCGTCGATCCGCGCTTCGAGCGTCCAGTCGGCATCGCCGATCTCTTGGGCGCTGGCTTCGCCAGCCTCCGCCTTGTGGAGCAGGGCGAGCGCGCCCCGCGCGCCGAACAGGTCGGCGATCGTCTGCTGCGGTGCGACCTGTACCGTCTGGCGCAGCATCGCAATGCTACCGTCGATTGCGATACTGCCCGATGCGGGCGCCAGCTCGCCGGTCAGCAGCCGCAGCAGCGTCGATTTGCCGACGCCGTTGCGCCCGACGATGCCGGCGCGTTCGGACTGGATATGGAGGTCGAGGTCCGAAAGGACCGGGCGGCCGTCAGGCGTCGACCAGTTGAGATTGGAGATTGTGATGGCGGGCATGGACATGGACTTTCCTGGCGGCAAGGCGGTGGGGCGTTGCGGGCAGGTATTGATCCATGGCGAAAGTCTCCGTTTGCCGGGCTGATGTAGAGGCTGCGGCCGCGGCACGCAAGCCAGACGCGATGCGACGGTTTGCCATTTGGAACCAAATAGGTTATTTTATATTGACATCGTAACGCTGATATGGCACAAGTGTCACATCATGAAGAATTGCGAGTCGGGCCGGTGCCTCTTCCGATGCGGAAGCGGTGATCCGGCCCGATTGCGTGTGGAGGTGATGCGTGGCGAGAGAACCGGACGATGAGATCGCGGCGAACCAGATGGGACCGGCGCAGCTGCGCAAGGCAAAGCCGCACGGTTGGACCAAGGCGCGGCGTGCGGCGTTCCTGACCGAACTTGCGCATAGCTGCAATGTTGGCCGCGCGCACAAGGCGGCCGGGATGGGGGAGCGCGGCGCATATGCCTTGCGCCGACGCGACGCCGAATTTGCGCGGCAATGGCAGGCGGCGCTGGAAATCGGATATGATCGGCTGGAGATGGCATTGTTGCGCCGCGCGCTCGAAGTGCTGGGCGAACTCGACCTCGATGAACGCACCGAACCCGTCGATAAGATGAGCGTCGCGCAGGCGATTGACATAATGAACCTGCACCGGCGGAGCGTTCAGCAGGGCCGCGCGCACCAGCGGCGGCTGTGCCATGTCGCGACGCAGGAAGAAACCGATGCGGTGCTGCTCAAGCGGATCGCGATGGTCGAGCGCCAACGCGCCCCGCGTGAAGCGCAACTCGACGACGAGGGGGGGAGCAACGCGGGATGATGGCGGACCCGAGCTTATTGCGTGCGCAGTCCGATGACATATTGACGCGCATCCTGAAAATGGACGAACGCGACCGGCGACGCGTGCTGCACGGGCTCAGCAAGTCTCAGACGGCCGAATTTACCAAAAGATGGTTCGGATTCGAGAATGACGGGCAGCGCGACCCGCCGGGCGACTGGCGGATATGGTTGATCCAGGCGGGCCGCGGCTTTGGTAAGACGCGAGCCGGCGCCGAATGGGTGAGCGATGTGGCGCGGCGGAACTCCGAGGCGCGGATCGCGCTCGTTGCGGCGACCATAGCCGATGGTCAGCGCGTGATGATCGAGGGTCCGAGCGGACTGATCGCGGTGGCTCGCGCCCATGAACCAGTGCGCTGGACCGCCTCCCGGCGCGAGCTGGCCTTTGCGAGCGGCGCGTCGGCAACCCTCTATTCGGCGGAAGCTGGCGAGGGATTGCGGGGACCCGAACATCATTTTGCGTGGTGCGACGAACTTGCCAAATGGCGGCGGGGTGACGCGGCCTGGGATAATTTGATGATGGGGATGCGGCTCGGCGATGCGCCGCGCGTGGTTGTGACAACGACCCCGCGCGTCAATGCGGCGATGTGCCGGGTGCTGGCGATCCCGGGGCTGGCGCGGACGCTGGGCCGGACCCGCGACAATCCGCATCTGCCGGGGGCGTTCGTTGCCGCGATGCTCGAAAGCTATGGCGGGACCCGGCTGGGACGGCAGGAGCTTGGCGGCGAAATGCTGGAAGATATCGAAGGCGCGCTGTGGACGCGCGCGCTGGTCGAGCGGTGCCGGATTGGCGCCGAAGAAATTGGGAAACGGGTGCGCGTCGTGATCGGCGTCGATCCGCCGGCGACGAGCACGGGCGATGCGTGCGGAATCGTCGTCGCTGCGCTGCTGCGCGACGGGCGGCTGGCGGTGGTCGAGGATGCGAGCGTCGAAAATCCGCCGCCCGCAGTGTGGGCGCAGGCGGTCGCCGCGGCCGCCGCGCGCTGGGGCGCCGACCGAATCGTCGCCGAGAGCAATATGGGGGGCGAAATGGTCGAGAATACGCTGCGCCAGGCCGACTGCACGCTGCCGGTGGTGCCGGTGCATGCGAGCGTCGGCAAGGCGCGGCGGGCGGAGCCGGTCGCGCTGGCATACGAGCGCGGGCGCGTGGTTCATGCGGGGGCGTTCGCCGCGCTGGAGGACGAGCTTTGCGGGTTGCAGGTCGGCGGCGGCTATGCGGGGCCGGGGCGGTCGCCCGACCGGGCCGATGCGTGCGTTTGGGCGCTGGCGGCTTTGCTGGAGGGGCAGAAGAGGGGGAAGGCGCCGGGGGTGCGGCGGGTTTGATCAGCGCCGAGATCGACTTTTGCGAAAGCTATTCCTCACAACGGCATAAATCGACACACCGGCCAACAGGAGAATCGGGAGGCCGATAAGGGGCGGGACAACAACCCAGCCGGGCCACAAGTCCGCGCCTATCGCGACCGAATTGCCAGGGTCTTGGGGATCGAAGCGAACCTGCAATGAGCTGCCAATGGGATGGGAGGTCACGAGCGGACAACCGCCTTCACCGCCCTCGTGCTGAATCCCGCCGGCTGAAAAGCGATACCGGAAACGGCAGGATCGGCCGAGGAACGATTGCGAGGATTCGGTGACTATGGCGCGCGCCATGACACCTCCATTCGACACTGTGACACGGCGGTCATGTTCGGCTGCTGCCAGATACCAGATGAGGCCAAGCGGGATTGCAGCCAGGAGCGTAAGAAAGGCCACTGCACCGATTCCGCGGAAGAGTTTGCGATAGGATCGGCGCCACATGGGCATGGACATATCAACTGCTCGCACGCCCTTCAATCGGGGTGGAGCGGGCGGCATGTAGTTCTATCGTCAACCCGGCTTGATCCGGGGGCCATGATTTCGGCGCTGCGGTGGATCCCGGATCAAGTCCGGGATGACGAAAGAGTGGAATAGGCAGGCCCCGGAGTCCGGGGTGACGAGCTTGGGTACAAGGCCTCGTTCGGGCACGACATAGGAGATCATCATGAACTGGTTTGGCCGTAAGGCCGCGCAGCATTCTGCGCGGCCCGCTTTGTCGCGTGTGTATGGCAGCTGGAGCGCGCCCGCGCCTTTGAGCTGGGAGGCGCAGGTGCGCGAGGGGTATCTGGGCAATGCGATCGTGCAGCGGGCGGTGCGGCTGGTGGCCGAAGCGGCGGGGAGCGCGCCTTTGGTGGCGAGCGATCCGGCGCTTGGCGCGCTGGTGTCGGCAACGTCGGGTGGGCAGGGTCTCGTTGAGACGCTCGCGTCGCAGTTGCTGCTGCACGGCAATGGTTATGTGCAGATTTTGACCGATGGCGCGGGGGCGCCGGCGGAGCTGTTTGCGCTGCGGCCCGAGCGGGTGACGGTCGAGGCCGACGCGCGCGGATGGCCGGTGGCTTATCGGTACAAGGCCGGCGGTAGCGCGGCGGTGCTGCCCGCCGAGGATGGCGCGGGGCGTGTTGCGGTGGTGCATGTGAAGGCGCTGCATCCGCTCGACGACCATTATGGGGCGGGGTGTTTGGGCGCAGCATCTGGCGCGATCGCGGCGCATAATGCTGCGGCGAAGTGGAACGCCGCGCTGCTGGAGAATGCGGCGCGGCCTTCGGGCGCGCTGGTGCATGACCCGGGCGACAAGGGCATGCCGCTGTCGGCCGAGCAGGTCGACCGGCTGCGTGACGAATTGGCGGAGAGTTTTGCGGGCGGGGCGAATGCGGGGCGGCCTTTGCTGCTCGAGGGCGGTCTGAAATGGCAGGCGTTGTCGCTGTCGCCCGCCGAGATGGATTTCCTGGCATTGAAGGATTCGAGCGCGCGCGAGATTGGACAAGCGTTCGGGGTGCCGCCGATGCTGCTCGGGCTGCCGGGCGACGCGACCTATGCCAATTATCGCGAGGCCAATCGCGCGCTGTGGCGGCTGACGGTGTTGCCGCTGTGCGCGAAGATTTTGGGGGCGGTGGCGCAGGGTTTGTCTGGGTGGTTCGACGGTGCGGAGCTGCGCGTCGACCTGGATAAGGTGCCGGCGCTGGCCGAGGACCGGATGGCATTGTGGCGCGAGGTTTCGGGGGCGGACTGGCTGAGCGCGGATGAGAAGAAGGCGCTGTTGGGGCTTAGCTAGCCTGCGTCGTCACCCCGGACTCGATCCGGGGTCCATGACTTCGGCGTCGATGTGAATCCCGGACTCCGGATCACGTCCGGGGTGACGAGTCCGGGATGACGAAAGGAAATGGGCATGGACGAAGATGAAGCGCTGGCGCGGCTGATCGCGCTGGCGGGGACGAGTGCGCCTGATGCGGCTTTGCTGCGCGCGGTGGTCGAGGAGGCGAGCGAGCTGGGGGCGCGGCGGGCGCTGGCGCGGCTGGGCCTCGCCGACGAGGCGGCGCGCGACGATATGAGCGATTTGCGGCAACTGCTCGGCGCGTGGCGCGATGCGAAGAAGAGCGTGTGGGCGGCGGTCATCGACTGGGCGGTACGCGGGATGCTGGCGCTGCTGGTCGTCGGGCTGACGATGAAGCTCGGGTTTGCGGGACTGCTCAAATGAGCGTGCGGTTCGCGGGCTATGCATCGGTGTTCGACCGGGTGGATCGCGGGGGCGATGTCGTCCGCAGCGGGGCCTTTGCGGCGAGTTTGCAGGCGGGGCAGGCGGTGCCCCTGCTTTGGCAGCATCGGCCGGGGGCGGCGATCGGGGTGATCGAGACATTGGCGGAAGATGCGCGGGGGCTGCGCGTGGTGGCGCGGGTGACGCATCCGGCGGCGGCCGCGCTTGTTGCGAGGGGCGCACTGACGGGGCTGAGCTTTGGATATCGGGTGCGGGCGGCGCGCGGGGAGAACCCGCGCGAGCTGACGGCGCTCGACCTCGCCGAGGTGAGTTTGGTGGCGGCGCCGATGCAACCGGCGGCGCGGGTAATTCAGGTGGTGAAGGAGTGACAAGCATGGACGATATGGAAGTGAAAGCCGATGCGCTCGATGGGGCGTTCGATGCGGTGCTGGCGGCGGAGGCGGTCGATGAGTTGAAGGCGTCGGTCGCGGCGCTGAGGGCACAGGTCGAGCGCCAAGCGGTGGCGGCGTCGCGATTGCCGCTCGACGGGGCGAAGGCGGCCGACCCGGCGCGCGACGCCTTTGTCGAACGCTATCTGCGGCGCGGGATCGATGCGGGCGTCGAGATGAAGAGCCTGTCGGGGGCATCGGGCGGCGAGGGCGGCTTTGCGGTGCCGCGCGAAATCGACGGGAGCATTGCCGCGACGCTGAAGACGCTGTCGCCGATCCGCGGCATCGCGACGGTCGTGCAGACGGGGACGAGCGGCTATCGCAAGCTGGTCGCGACGGGATCGATGGGGACGGGCTGGGTCGGCGAGACCGCAGCACGGCCCGAGACCGCGACGCGCAGCTTTGCCGAGATCGTGCCGCCGACGGGCGAGCTTTACGCCAATCCGGCGGCGAGCCAGGCGATGCTCGACGATGCGATGTTCAACGTCGAGGACTGGCTGGCCGAACAGCTCGGCCGCGAGTTCGCGGTCGCCGAGGGCAGCGCGTTCGTGAACGGCAATGGTACGAACCGGCCGAAGGGCTTTCTGACCTATACCGCGACGAACGAGATCGACAGCGTGCGCGCGTTCGGGTCGCTGCAATATCTGGCGACGGGGACCGCGGGCGCCTTTCCGGCGTCCAACCCGCAGGATAAGCTGATCGAGCTCGTCCATTCGCTGAAGGCACCCTATCGGCAGGGCGCGAGCTGGGTGATGAATTCGGATACGCTGAGCCGCATCCGCAAGTTCAAGACCAGCGACGGCGCGTTCATCTGGCAGCCGGGAATGGTCGAGGGGCAGGCGGCGACCTTGCTCGGCTATCCGGTGGTCGAGGCAGAGGATATGCCCGATGTGGCTGCGAACAGCCTGTCGATCGCGTTCGGCAATTTCCGCGCCGGTTACCTGATCGCCGACCGCGGCGAGACGCGCATCCTGCGCGATCCGTTCAGCAACAAGCCCTTTGTGCATTTCTATGCAACCAAAAGGGTCGGCGGTGCGATCATCGATTCGCAGGCCATCAAGCTGATGAAATTCGCCGCCAGCTAAGCGACTGGTGCGCGATGGGCGCTCGGCCACGCTCTCCCTTTCGGGCGGGCCGGGCGCCAATTTTCTTGTCATCGATATTGGAAAGGATGGCCTTGCCATGCCGACTCCCTTTTTCGCCGATCTGGTGCGCGAGCTGTGCCAGGAGGGCGGGACTGGCCCGCTGACGCCCACGGGCGCGGTGCCCGGTCATCGCCGTTTTGCGGGCACCGTGCCGCCGGACACGCCCTTTCACTATGCCGTCGCGGGGATCGCGCATACGGCGCAATGGGAAGTCGGGCTGGGCCGGATCGACGCGTCCGGCCGACTGGTGCGCGACAGCGTCGCGGCCTCGTCGAACGGCGGCGCGCCGGTCGATTTCGCAGCGGGGCTGAAGACGATCGCGCTGACCGTCGCGGCGGACTGGTTCGCGGCGCGCGACGCTGACATCGCGGCGCTTGCCGCCGAGATCGAGGCGAAACAGCCGCTTTCGACGACCCATGGCGACGCAGGGACGGGCGCCAACGGCGACAGGGTGACGGTTCGTCGCGGCGCCGGCTGGGTCAATATCCCGCTGTCGACGCTCGGCTTTCGCAACAGCGATGGTTTTCATGCGCTTGACGGGCCATTGGGGGCGCCGGGCGGAAGCGCCGCGGCCCCGGCGATCAGCTTTGCAGCGGATCGCGACACGGGCCTTTTTAGCGCGGCGAACGACGGCATCGGCTTCGCAACCGGCGGCGCGGAGCGGCTCCGCCTGACATCGACCGGCGTCGCCATTGGAGTCGCGACGCCCGACGAAAAATTGCACGTGGCAGGGTCGGCCAAATTCAATGGTCCGGAGTTTCCGCGCATCATCTTTCTGCGCGACGGAATCGCCGCGTGGACGATCGGCGGATCGGGCACGCCGGGCGACAATAGTTTCAACCTCCGCCTCAATGGCTTGCCTCCATTTCTGGCGATCGGGACGGACGGGGCGCTACGGCCGGGGAGCGACAACAGCTTTGCCATTGGCGATGCCAGCCATCGCTGGTCCGTCGTTTTCTCCGCGACCGGCGCGATCAACACGTCGGATGCCCGCGAAAAGAGCTGGCGCGGTGACCCCACTGCGGCCGAAATGGCGGCGGCGAGGCGGATCGTGGGCGAACTCGGTTTCTTTCAGTGGAACGACGCGGTGGTTGCCAAGGGCAGCGAAGGCGCGCGTCTGCACTTTGGCGTTCGCGCGCAGGCGGTGTGGGCAATCATGGCAGAAGAGGGCCTGATCGCGCCCGCCACGGCCGGTCAGTCGCCCGACTGCCGCTATGCCTTTTTATGCCACGACGCCTGGCCCGAAGAACGTGACGGCGACGATCAGGTGGTGCGCCCGGCGGGCTATCGGTTCGGTATCCGGCCCGACCAGCTGACGCTGTTCCTGCTCGCGGCGCAGGAGGCGCGGCTGGCGGAGCTGGAGGCGGCGGCATGATCGACGGATCGGCGCTCGCGGCGCGGGCGATCGGGGATGCCGCGCGGCGCGACATTGCGAGCGAATGGGCGGGCCCCGAGCCTGCCGCCGCGCAGACGCCGTTGCCCGTGCCGCGCGAAACCCGTCGCCATATGACTGTACGCAACCCCTGAAGAAAAGGAACAGCGATGACGATGATGGTGAAGGATCCCGGCACACGCATCGATTTCGAGATCGACTGGGCGGCCGCTTATCCGGACGGGCAGGCGATCGTCGCGAGCGCGTGGGCGGTGGTCCCGGACGAGGAAGGCGGTCTGTCGATTGCGGGGTCGGCACATGATTTGACGCAGGCGACGGTGACGCTGGCGACTGGGGTTGCGGGTCATGTCTATCGCGTGACCAATCGCGTGACGATGAGCGATGGGCAGATCGACGAACGGTCGGTCGCCGTGCGGGTGGAGGAAAGATGATGGCGACGAGCGCGGTGCCGGGCGAGATGCCGGTTAACCTGAATGAGGCGCGGAGTTGGCTGCGGATGGGCGCGACCACCGACGATGCTGTCGTTGCGCAGCTCGTGCGCGCCGCGACGAACATCTGCGAAGCCTTTATCGGGCAGTGGCTGATCGTGCGCGCGGGGGAAGAGGTGGTGCCGCTGGCGGGCAAGGTGGTCGTGCTGCGCGTGCGTCCGGTCGTCGGAGTGGACGGCGTGGCTTTGCTGTCGCCGCAGGGCGAGACGGTGTTGCCGGACGATCGATACGGTGCGGTCATCGGGCGCGACGGCACGGCGCGGATCACGATCCACGAACCGGGCGATGCGGCGCGCGTGCGCATCGCCTATCGCGCGGGAATAGCCGAGGATGCGAACGGCGTTCCCGAAGCGATCCGGCAGGGCATCATACGCATGACGCAGCATCTGCACGGCGCCCGCGATGGTGAAGGCGCCCCGCCGCCGGCCGTGATTGCGGCGTTGTGGCAGCCGTGGCGGCGGGTGACGTTGGGGAGCGGACGATGAGCGGCGCCGAGGGCGCGCTGCGCGCGCGGGCGCTCGAACTGCTCGCGCGCGACGATGCGCTGGCCGGGATCGTGCATGGGATATTCGATGGCACGCCGCCGCGCGCCAGCGCCCCTTATGTTTCGGTCGGCGCGGCGGAGGGTGTTGATTGGGGAACCAAGGACCGGCCGGGGCGCGAGGTTCGCCTGACGCTGACCCTGGTCGGTGTTGGAAGCGTGGCCGACGATCGGGCTGCGGCGCGCGTCGAAGCTGTCGTGGCGGCGCTGCGCGGGCCGGCGGGCGCCTGGTCGGTGGTCGGAGCGCGGACGATGCGGACGCGGTTCACCTTCGTGCGCGACGGTGGTTGGCGGCATGAAGTGGTGGTGCGGTGCCGGTGTCTGGCGGTTTGACAAGCCTCGACGTCGCCGCCCCTCCGTCACCTCTGCGGGCTGCCACCTCCCCATCGCTGCGCGACAGGGAGGATAGGATTTCTCACTCGCCCGGCATCGAATTGTTCGATTTATAATCTTTGAACTTGTCGGTGAAATTGGCGTGGTAATCCTCGACCTGCATGTCGGCGTCTTCGGACGCGACCTTTTCGGAATCGCCGCCCGAACGGCCGAGGGCGATTACCGCAGCGCGAAAGGCCGCGCGTTCGGTCGAACAGTTCGCCTTGAGCGCCATTTCATATTCGGCCTCTTCCACCTTGGCCTCGAGCGCCTTTTTCATGTCGTCGCGCAGACATTTGGTGAAGGCCGCGCGCGTCGTGTCGACCGCCGCCGAAGGCGATTGCGCCATGGCGACCAAAAGCAATGTGGTGATCAGCATCCTGCGACTCCCCGTTAGCAGTGTTTTTTCCCCGAGGAGATTAGACGATGGCAATTGAAAATGGGAGCGATTTTCTGCTCAAGATCGGCGACGGCGAAGCCCCGCCCACCTATCGCACGGTGGCGGGTCTGCGCACGACGCAGATGTCGATGAACGGCGAGGCGGTGAACGTCACGACCAAGGATTCGGGCGGGTGGCGCGAGCTTTTGTCGGGGGCCGGGGTGCGGTCGGTTTCGGTGAGCGCGGCGGGTATCTTTACCGGATCGGACGCCGAAATTCGGCTGCGCAGTCACGCGCTGGCGGGAACCATCGACGATTATGAATTGAGCTTTGAAAGTGGCGAGCGGATGCGCGGACGCTTCCTGGTCACGCGGCTCGACTATGCCGGCGATTATAATGGCGAGCGCAATTACACGCTGAACCTGGAATCGAGCGGCGTGGTGGTGAGCCTGTGAGCGGCGCCAACCTTTTGCGCGGCGAGGCTGAACTGTGCATTGGCGAGCGGGTGTTCGTGCTGCGGCCAAGCTTTGCGGCGCTGGTCGCGGCCGAGGCCGAGCTGGGGCCGCTGCTCGCGCTGGTCGAGCGCGCGGCCGATGCACAGCTGGCGCTGGGCGAGCTGGTCTCGCTGTTCTGGCATTGCGTGAAGGAGCGGCCTGATGCGCTGACGCGTGAGGCGGTCGGCGAGGCGGTTGTCGAGCAGGGGTTGGCGGCGGTGACGCCCGCGCTGCGCGTGCTGCTGGGACAGATATTGCAAGGGCGGTGAGGTGGCGGACGGTCGGCTGGGGTCTGCGGCGGTCACGCTCGCGGGGGTGATGGCGCGCGTCGCCGGATGGCGGCCCGAGGAGTTTTGGGCCGCAACGCCGGCCGACGTCCGCGCGGTTCTGGCGGGCTGGACCGAGCCGGAGGCTGAGGCGCCGTTCGACGGTGCGGCACTGGCGGCGATGATGGAGAGGTTTCCCGATGGGTGACGAGGTCGATGAAATGATGGTTACGGTGCGCGCCGACACCGGGGCGTTCCGGCGCGATATCGCCGCGCTGCGTGCCGAACTTGGCGGGCCGCTGGTCGCCGAGGCCGATCAGGCGGGGCGCGCGATCGAGCGGGCGCTGTCGCGCGCGATCGTCAGCGGCAAGCTGGGGTTCGAGGATCTGAAGCGGCTCGCGCTGTCGGTGATGGCGGATATTGCGCGCGCGGCGATTTCGAACGGGATCGGGGCGGCGATGGGCGGCGGCGGTTCGGGCGGCGGTAGCGGGAGCGGCAACTTGCTGTCGCTTGGCACCTCGATTGCGATGGCGCTGTTCGGGGCGCCGGGGCGGGCAACCGGCGGGCCGGTGAGCGCGGGGCGCGCCTATCGCGTCGGCGAGCGCGGGCCCGAGCTGTTCGTGCCGACCGCGAGCGGACGGGTCGAGGCGGCGGGCGGCGGCGTGCGTAATATCGCGATCACGGTGAATGTGCGCGGCGAGGTGGGGAATGAGCCGCAGCGGCTGGCGCAAACGGGGCGGCAGCTGGCGCGCGCGGTGCGGCGTGCGGTTGCGGCGGGAGACGAGTGATGGGTTGGGCGTTGGTGGCCGAGGCCGAGCCGCATCATCGCCGGGGCTGGCTCAAGCGGTTCGATCCGCGCTTCTGGACGGTCGATTTCGCCCGGCCGATGATGGCGAGCGTGACGAGCGATACGCCGGGGGCGCTGCGTGTCGAGACGGTCTTTTACCGCAAGCAGGATCTGGCGGGGCTGATCTGGGAGGCCGCGGATCGGTGGGACCATCCTTTGCTCGCCTATGAGACAAAGCGCGATTTCCGGCATACGCAGCTGAAATTTCGGTGGCGGTCTGGCGGGGTGAAGCCGCTCGACGCGCTGCACGGGCCGACCTTGACGATCGAGGGGCGCGATGCGGCGGGGGCTCCGCGCGCCTGGTATGTGCGATTGTGGAACTATGCCGAAGGGACAAGTGAAAATGCCGTCGTCAGCCTCGATTTCGATGCGTTGACCGGTGGCTTCCTGTTGCCGGCCGAGGCTGATCCCGTGTGGGCGGGGGACATTGACCGGATGTTCATTTCGCTGGTGCCGCCGACCTACGATGGCGGCGACGGGGTGCTGGGAGCGCCGGCCGCGGGCTGGGCCGAAATGAGCGACATCGCGGCTTCGGGGTCGGGTTCCGTGCTGGCGATCGGCGATGTGGTTATGCCCGAACATGCACTGGGTATCGCGAGCGGCTATGACGACAGCTATCACCTGACTCCGGCACGGCTGGTGCGGCAGATGGTGCAGCTCGGCTATCGCGGCGATGTCGTCCATTATGTGGGGATGAGCCATTATATGCGCCTCGAGGCGGCGGGCGGCGGCTTTTACGCGAGCCTGACGGGCGGGGTGCTCAATGCGCCGTGCGCGTCGTGGCATGCGGGGTTTGCGGCGGCGTGCCGCGACGCGGGGCTGGGGGTGATCTGGTCGCTCTCCTATGAGCTGTTCGATGCCTATTGCTGGGACGACTGGAAGCAGCGGGCGAGCGATGGTTCGCCCGCGCTGACCGGATGGGAGCCGCCGTCGACCCTGCTGTCGCCGGCGAATGCGGTTGCGATGGGATATTTGCAACTGGTGGCGCGGGCGTTTGTCGCGATCGGGGCGATGGCAGGACTGCCGCTGAAATTCCAGGTCGGCGAGCCCTGGTGGTGGATCGCGAGCGGCGGGCGGATCTGCGCTTATGATGCGGCGACAACCGCCGCGCTGGGATCGGCGAGCGTGGCGATTGCCGATGTGCGTGGGCCGCTGGCGCCGCCACAATTGGCGATGCTCGATGCGTTGGGGGTCTTGCTGGCGACATCGACAGCAGCTCTGGTTGCTGCGGCGCGCGACGAGGCGGGCGCGGCGGGCCTGATGAGCCATTTGCTCGTCTATCTGCCGACGGTGCTCGACCCGGCGGCACCGGCGGCGCGGCGCGCCAATGTGCCGCTCGGGTGGGCGGCGCCGGCGTTCGATGTGCTGCAACTCGAAGATTATGACTGGGTGACCGGCGGGCGCGGGGCGGAGACGGCTGGCGCGCGGGCGGCGATGATACTGCGGCTCGGCTATCCGATCGACGAGCAGCATTATTTTTCGGGGTTCGTGCTGTTGCCCGAGCAGCGTGCCGCATGGGCGGAGATTGCCGATGCCGCCGATGATGCGCGGCGCGCAGGGGTGGCGCGGGCCTTCGTCTGGGCGATGCCTCAGGTGGCGCGCGACGGCTTTGTGACATTCGATGGGGAGGATGAGGTGCAGGCTTTCGATGCGGTGGATTTTCCGCTGGCGATCGGACGCGAGGCGATGGTCGCGACCGAATTTTCGACGCAGATCGTGAGCGCGCCGTCGGGGCACGAGCAGCGCGCGAGTGAGTGGGCGGAAGCGCGTATGCGCTTTGATGCAGGGCCGGGGGTCCGGTCGGAAGCCGATGTGCGGGCGCTGACCGATTTCTTTCGCGCACGGCGAGGGGCGGCGCGTGCATTCCGTTTTCGCGACCCGTTCGATGGCAGTTCGGCGGCCGATAACGCGCTGCCAACGGCAACCGACCAAATGCTCGGCACCGGCGACGGGGTGCGGCGGCAGTTTGCATTGGTCAAACGTTATGGAAACGGCGACGCGGAGCAGATGCGCAGCATTCGCCTGCCGGTCGCGACCAGCGTGCGCGTGTCGGTCGACGGGATCGAGACGGCGGCGTTCCTTGTGACGGGCGAGGGCGAGATATTGCTCGACGTCGCGCCCGCTCCAGGGGCGGCGGTGCGCGCGGGCTTTCTGTTCGACGTGCCGGTGCGCTTTGCCGACGATCGGCTGGAGGTGAGCCGCGCGACCTTCCTGGCGGGCGAGATGGCGAGCGTGCCGCTGGTCGAGGTGAGGGCGCCGTGGTGACGATGACGGCGGCGCCGGGCTGGCTGCGCGAAGAGCTGGTGACGCTGGCGTGGTGCTGGCGGCTGGCGCGGCGTGACGGGGTGGTCGTCGGGCTGACCTCGCACGACCGTGACCTGATGGTCGGCGGGATATTGTACCGCGCGGCGCCGGGGATGAAGCCGTCGGCGCTGGAGACGAGCGATAGCCTGGATATCGCGACGATGGACCTGGAGGGCGCGGTTACCAGCGATGCGATCGCGGCGCGCGACCTTGACGCGGGGCGCTGGGATGGGGCGGAGCTGGAGCTGTTCGTCACCGACTGGAGCGCGCCCGGCGTTGCGCCGGTCACGGTGGCGCGCGGATCGCTGGGAGCGATCGAGCGGCGCGGGCCGGCCTTTGCGGTGGAGTTGCAGGGCGTGACGCGGCTGCTCGACCGGCCCGTATGTCCCGCAACCTCGCCGTCGTGCCGCGCGGTGCTGGGCGACCGGGCGTGCCGGGTCGATCTGGCACCGCTGTCGCATGTGCGGCGGGTCGTCGCGGTCGAGGGACGCACAGTGACGCTCGATGCCGCCGCGCCGGGGATGGCGTTCGGCGAACTCATGTGGATCGAGAGTGGCAATTGCGGACTGGCCAGCCCGGTTATCGCGGTCGAAGCGGCGGTGCTGCATCTGGCCGAAGCGCCGGCGTTCGCAGTCGCGGGACCGGTGCGCGTGCGGCTGATCGAAGGGTGCGACAAGCAGCTTGCGACGTGCCGCGGCCGCTTTGCGAATGCCGTCAATTTTCGCGGCGAGGCGCATTTGCCCGGCAATGACCTGCTGACGCGCTATCCCGGTGGGTGAGATTGGAGCGCGCGCCTTTGCGGCGGCGCGGGCGATGGTCGGGGTGGCGTTCCGGCCGCAGGGGCGTGACCCGGTGACCGGGCTCGATTGCGTCGGGCTGGTGTGGGCGGCTTATGCGGCGGCGGGTTGCCGGCTGGTGCGGCCGGTCGGTTACCCGCTGCGTGGCTGGTCGCGCGAGCGGATTGAAGCGGCGCTGACGGCAGCGGGGTTCGTGGCGGCCGTTGGTAGCGCGCACGCGGGCGATGTCGCACTGATCGCCTATCCGGCGGGGCAGTTTCACCTGGTGATCTTGGGGAGCGCTAGCTTTGTTCATGCGCATGCTGGGTTACGGCGCGTGGTCGAGACGCCGCTCGATCGTCCCATCTGCGGCTTGGCGTGGTGGCGGCTGGAGCAATGCCCACCCCGCTGTAACTAGGCAGCAAGCTGCCAAGTCTCGCTGCCCCTCCTGCAAGCGGGAGGAGGAAATTCTCGTGTTAGGAGCGCATCATGGCGACTTTGGTGCTGACGGTGGTCGGCGGGATTGTCGGGGGCCCGATCGGTGCCGCGTTCGGGGCCGCAGTCGGCCAGCAGATCGACGCGGAGATATTCAAACCGAAGGGGCGCGAGGGACCGCGGCTGGCCGATCTGAAGATTCAGGCTTCGACCTATGGCCAGCAAATGCCGCAGCTGTTCGGGACAATGCGCGTCGCAGGCAGTGTGATCTGGGCGACCGACCTGATCGAACGGCGCAATAAACGCGGCGGGGGCAAGGGGCGGCCGTCGACGACCGAATATAGCTATGCCGTGTCGCTGGCGATCGCACTGTCCTCGCGGCCTATCAGTGGAATCGGGCGGATATGGGCCGACGGCAATCTGCTGCGCGGGTCGAGCGGGACGTTCCAGGAACGCTGCATCTTTCGCTGGCATGACGGCAGCGAGGATCAGGCGGTCGATCCGCTGATCGCGTCGGCGCTGGGCATCGCGTCGGCCAGCGCGTTTCGCGGATGCGCCTATGCGGTGTTCGAAGAGCTGGAACTCGGCGCATTCGGCAACCGGATTCCGTCGCTGACCTTTGAAGTCGAGGCCGATCCAGCGGCAATCGATATCGGAATAGTCGGCAATAGTTTGTTGGAGGAAACCGCCCGCTGCGACGGCGAATGGCCCATTGCGGGTTATGCGGCGTCGGGCGATCGGATGCGCGATGCACTCGCGCCGCTGTTCGAGGCGGACGGCATGCGGCTGCATAGCGGGCCGGTCGGATGGCGGATGGCGCCGGCGAGCCTGACTGGGGCGCCGCTGGCGCTGGCCGATTTTCGCGAGGCGGGGCGGGGCGGGGCGCCGGGCGACCGGATCGAGCAACGCCGCGCGCCGTTGTCGTCGCTGCCGGGATCGATCCGGCTGCGGCATTATGAGCCCGAACGCGACTATCAGCTGGGCCAGCAGGCGAGCCAGGTCGCGGGGGGCGGCGTGCGCGAAGAGCGGATCGACTTGCCCGCGGTGTTGCCGGCGACCTCCGCGCGCGCGCTGGCACAGCGGCTTGCCGCCGCCGCGGCCGATGGACGCGAAACCCTGGTCTGGCGTGCCGATCTTGCGGCGCTGGCACTGACGGTCGGGCATGTCGTGGCATTGGATGATGGAAGCCGCTGGCGGCTGGCGGCGCGGACGGTTCGTGGGAGCGACATCTTGCTGGAGTTGAGGCGCCACGAGCCGCTGCCCGCCGCCGAGCTTTCGGCCGAACCGGGCGTTCCGGTCGGCGCCCCCGATTGGCCCGACGCCGTCGGGACGGTTCGCCTGTTCGACCTTCCCAACATCGGAAGTCCGGCGGCATCGGCGCCGCGGTTAGTGATTGCCGGTGCCGGCAGCAACGGCGGCTGGCGCGGCGCAGATTGCTGGTTCGTCGCGTCACCCGGTGCCGAGCCGATCCCGGTCGGCACTGTGCGTCCGGCTGCGGCACTGGGCGCGCTAACCGAGCCGCTCGGGGCCGGGAGCGATTGCCTGTTCGATCTTGCGAACATTATCGTGGTCCAGCTGGTCAATCCGGCGATGACATTGGAATCGGTCGGCGATGCCGCGCTGCTGGGCGGCGCCAACCAGGCGATGGTGGGCGGCGAGCTTCTACAGTTCGGCGTCGCCGATATCGTCGGACCCGGGCGCTGGCGCCTGACGCGATTGCTGCGCGGGCGGGCCGGGACCGAGAGCGAAATGACCCATTTGGCCGGGGCGCCGTTCGTTCTGCTCGATGATCCGGCACTGTTGATGCTGCCCGAGACCCCAAGCGCATTGGCGGAGGGCGGCGCGGCGACCCTCGGATGGGCACCGCGGGGCGGAACGACGCTGACCGAGATTGAGGTGCCGGCGGCCGGCCGGGCGCTGCGCCCACTCGCTCCGGTGCACGGGAAAGTCCGCGCTGATGGAGCCGGCGGCGTGACGATCGACTGGGTCCGACGCAGCCGCGTCGACACGGGGTGGCGCGACCATGTCGATCAGCCGCTTGGTGAAGCAAACGAGGGGTGGCGCATCGCATTGGTGCCACCCGTTCCGGGGATCGGGCCGTGGGCAAGCGTGTCTCCGACTTTGAATATCGGTGCCGCTGACCTCGCGATGCTGCCGCCCGGTTGCACGATCGAGATTCGGCAGGTGGGGGATTTTGCCCTGTCGCCGCCCCTGTCCTTACGATTGATATAAAAGGAAGAGCCATGACTGACATGCCGACCACGCCACGCTTCGCGTTACCGTTACTTGGCGTAGCGCAGGCGCAGAAAGAGGTGACGCATAACGAAGCTTTGACGCTGATCGACGCATTGGTCCATGCGGCCGTCGAAGCCGGGCCGCTTGCCGCCCCGCCCCCGGGGCCCGTCGACGGGCAATGCTGGATCGTGGGCGCGGCCCCGACGGGAGCCTGGGCGGGACAGGAAAATGCGATCGCGATCCGGACCGGGGGCGGCTGGCGATTTGCGCCGCCGCGTGAGGGGATGCGGGCGACGCGCCTGACCGACGGTGTGCGGCTTCGCTTCGACGGCGGCGCGTGGGCCATGCCGGGGGCGATCACGGAGCCTTCTGGCGGGTCGACAATCGATTCCGAAGCGCGTAGTGTTCTATCGACACTGATCCTTCACCTCGCCGCGCAGGGTCTTCTGATATCAGCCTGAATTTCCGGTCATTGGTCTGGCAAGTGCGACTTTTTGGCAACAGATTGACGATTTGTTCGCTTGCACGGAACCAAAGCGGCGAGTAGGACGTCCTCGAGACGTATATCTCAATTGAAAGGGGAATTATTATGAGGAAGCTTGCCGTCGCTCTGGCGTTGGCCTCCACCACCCTTGCGTCGCCTGTTCTGGCGCGTGACAACTCTTGGTATGTTGGTGTGGGTGCAGGCGCAATGCTCGTCGAGGACTTGGATCTCGACATCGGCACGTTCAATAATGCCGGTACGCTTGATCATCGCGCTGGCTACGACGCTGAAGGTACCGTCGGGTATGACTTCGGCGGTTTCCGTGCGGAAGTCGAAGTCGGTTATCGTGAAGCCGACATCAAGTCGGGCCGTTTCACGACTCCGGGTATCCCGCAGTCGGCTGCCGGCACTGGCGCGCCCTTCACGGGCTCTGCTGATCTGGCCGGCGATACGAATGCGCTGAGCTTCATGGTCAACGGCATGCTCGATTTCGGTGACGACGACGGCCTTCAGGGCTTTGTCGGCGGTGGTGCCGGTATCGCTCGCGTTTCGGTCGAACCCGTCTTCGCCGGTAACTTCCTGGACGATTCGGACACGGGCTTTGCCTGGCAGGCTATTGCGGGCGTTCGCGCTCCGCTGAGCGACAACATCGATGTTGGCCTGAAGTATCGCTTCTTCAACGCCGACAATATCGACCTGGTCGACCAAGTCGGTCGCGACGTTTCGACGCGCTTCCGTTCGCACTCGATCCTGGGTACGCTGACGTTCAACTTCGGTGGTGCTCCGGCGCCGGAACCGGTGGCTCCGCCGCCGCCCCCGCCCCCGCCGCCGCCTCCCCCGCCGCCTCCGCCGCCGCCGCCGGTCGTGGAATGCGCACCCGGACCGTATATCGTGTACTTCGACTGGGATCAGTCGAACATCACGCCGGAAGCGGCTTCGACGCTCGACAACGCGATCAGCGCCTATAACCGTGGTTGCACGGGTACGCAGGTCATGCTCGCCGGTCACGCTGACCGTTCGGGTTCGGCCAAGTACAACGTCGGCCTGTCGGAACGTCGTAACACTGCGGTTCGCAGCTATCTTACCGCTCGCGGTATCTCGGATGGCTCGATCAGCGCGCAGGGCTTTGGCGAAAGCCGCCCGGCCGTTGCAACCGCCGATGGCGTCCGCAACGACCAGAACCGTCGCGTGGAAATCACTTACGGCCCGAACTCGGGCATGTAAGACCGGTTTCCGCTCCCGACAGGGACTGGAAGATAAAGAGGGGCGGCACCGCAAGGTGCCGCCCTTTCTTTATGTCCGCTTTGCGCCGCGATCTTTGTTCTATGGCGAATCCAAGATATTTCTTGCTCGTGTAGTATTATGATATACCATCACGTCGAGGGCGCAGGATTGTCTTGGCCCTAGATTGGGGTATGTGCCCATCAATCGCGGGCGTACTCCCGAGCGGGAGAGAGACGATGCGCAGACGCCGCAGCATGTTCCATCGCAGCATTTTTCGTGCCGATCCCAATGGCGATCCCGACATCAACACGACGCCGCTGATCGACGTGATGCTGGTGATGCTGGTGATGTTTATCATCACGATCCCGCCGCCGACGCACAGTGTCGACGTCACGCTGCCTGGCACGCCTCCGGACGCGACGGTGCTCGACGAAAATCGCGTGACGATCGATACCTTCGACGTGATTCGCTGGAACAACAAGGCGGTTGACCTGACCCAGCTGGGCATGCTCGTCAAACAGGCGGCCGAGCGGCCCGACCCTGCGGCGATCCTGCTCGAACCCGACGCGCGGGCGCGATATTTGCGTGTCGATGAAGTGATCGGCGCGATCCGGCGCAACGGGGGGTCGAGCCTCGGCTTTCCCGGAATCCAGACCTATGCGGGACTGATCTGATCGTTAACGGCTCCCATCGCCCGTCGCCCGTCACGCGGTGGGCGCGGTTCCGGGCCGGAGATGGCGCATCATATAGCTGACATAATCGGCCTTGCCGAGCGGGACGCCCATATGGCGCAGCACGGCGTAGGCAGCGACCCGGTGGAAATAGAATTGCGGCTGCGCCCAGTCGCGCAGATAGTCGAGCGCCGTCATATCGAAGGTCATGCCGTTGGGCAGTGTGAAGCTGACCGGCCGGCCCCAATCGCCGCCGAGCGCGGCGGGATCGACGGTGTCGAGAAACACCAGCGCGTCGGCAATCTGGTCCTGCATACCGGCAAAATCGACCGCGTCTTCGGCGAACTCCGGGACATCGCCGACGCCGAGCCGGGCCAGCGGCTGAAGTGCTTGCGTGCAGGTGAAGCGGATCTGCGAGGCGAGGGGAAACATATCGGGCGCGAGGCGGGCGACCGCAAACTGCAATTCCCCGACGCCATTGTCCGCACCCCATGCAAGCGCGCGCGACAGTTCGCCCGACAAGGCCCTCAGGCCATTCTGATAGGCCGGCACGGTCAGGTCATAGAGCATTGTCAAATCCTTCGGTTCGCCAGATGGCGTCAGGCGGCGGCGAGATTGTCCTGGAACTGGAGTCGCGCGAGGCGCGCATAAAGACCGTCGGCGGCGACGAGGGCGTCGTGCTTGCCCTCTTCGACGATACGGCCGTCGTCCATCACGATGATGCGGTCGGCGGCGCGCACGGTCGCAAGGCGGTGCGCGATGACGATCGTGGTGCGGTCGTGCATCAGCGTTTCGAGCGCGTCCTGGACGAGCTTTTCAGACTCGGCATCGAGCGCCGAGGTCGCTTCGTCGAGCAGCAGGAGCGGGGCGCGGCGGAGCAGCGCGCGCGCGATCGCGACGCGCTGACGCTGGCCGCCCGAAAGGCGCGCCCCGCCTTCGCCCATGAAGGTGTCGAGACCGTCCGGCAGCTTGCGGAGGAACTCCTCGGCATTGGCTGCACGCGCGGCGTCCCACAGATCCTCGTCGCTCGCCGCCCAATTACCGTAGCGGAGGTTGTCGCGCGCCGAGGCGGCGAAAATCACCGTTTCCTGCGGCACCATCGCGATACGCGCGCGGATGTCGGCGGGGTCGGCTTCGGTGAGCGGGACGCCGTCGAGCAATATCCGGCCGCCCTGTGGGTCGTAGAAACGCTCGGCGAGCTGGAAGAGCGTCGATTTGCCCGCGCCCGAGGGGCCGACGATCGCGACCGTTTCGCGCGGGTTGATCGCAAGCGAGAAATTATGGAGTGCCGGGGCGTCGGGGCGGGTAGGATAATGGAATTCGACGTTCGCGAATTCGAGCGTGCCGACGGGCGGTTCGGGGAAGGGGCGCGGCTTTGCGGGCGGCGCGATGCTCGCTTCGGCGTTGAGCAACTCGCTGAGGCGCTCAGCGGCGCCCGCGGCGCGGAGGAGGTCGCCATAGACTTCGGTGAGCGCGCCGAACGCGCCCGCGACGAGCCCGCCGGTGAGCACGAAGGCGGCGATCGTGCCACCGGTGATCGTGCCCGCGGCAACGCCCGCCGCGCCATACCAGAGCAAAGTCGTGATCGCGCCGAAAAGCAGGCCGATGACGATTGCCGTCATCATCGCACGCAGGCGGATGCGGCGCTTGGCGGTCGCGAAATTGGCCTCGACGGCGGTCGTGAAACGGTCGGCCTCACGCGCTTCCTGTCCGAAGGCCTGAACGATCTTCATCGCGCCGAGTTGTTCGGCGGTGGTGGCGCCGATGTCGGCGACGCGATCCTGGCTCGACCGCGAGACATTCTGGAGCTTTCGGCCGAGCAGGACGATCGGCATGATGATCACCGGGATACCGAGCAGGATCCCGCCGGTGAGTTTGGGCGACAAAGTGAAGAGATAGGCGATGCCGCCGATCCCCATCACGGTGTTGCGGAGCGCGACCGAGACGGTGGTGCCGACGGTCTGTTCGATGATCGAGGTGTCCGACGTCATGCGCGACGCGATTTCCGATGGGCGATTTTCCTCGAAAAAGCCGGGTGCGAGGCGCAGCAGGTTGCGCTGGACCGCCTGGCGGATGTCGGCGACGGTGCGCTCGCCGAGCCAGCTCACGAAATAAAAGCGCAGCGCGGTGGCGATCGCGAGCAGCAGTACGATGACATAGAAGAAGCGGAAATGCGGAGCGACGTCGCCGCCGCCGGCGACGAAGCCGCTGTCGATCATTTCCTTGAATTGATAGGGGATGGCGAGCGTCGCAAGCGCGGCGATGCCGAGCGCGACCGCGGCGATCAGCAATTGCAGCGGATAGCGACTGGCATAGTGCCAGATCATGCGCAGGCTGCCGAGCTTGCGGCGGGGCGTATCGGATTTGTCGGATGTGGTCGCCATGGACGATGGCCCTAGCAGCCCCGCCCATGCCGCTCAACGCCGCAGAATGACCCACGGCTTCAAGCACTTTGAAGCACGGCGACAGGATCGCGCCGAAAAGGGAGCGCGGTGGCTGACACCGCACTCCCGATCTCACCTCACCGATTATCGAGTTGCGCACGCACCGCGCGAAGGCCTGCCTGCGTGATGCGGTACGGCGCGCCGTTCTGCGAGCCGATGAAACCGCGCCGTCGCAGCCGGTTGAACAGGGAGAGGCCTGTGTTCGCGAGGACGAAGCCATCGCGGGTGAAGCACAATGCTTCGACGATATGGCCGTTTTGGCCGCGCCGATGGCGGATCATGCCGCCTTGCGCCAGCACATGGAGCATGCGCTGCTCCGCTTTCGAAATATTCATGGGATATGTCCGGGATTTAAAGCAACAAAGGCGCGCCGACCCGCTTGTCGCCACGCTGCGCACATCCCGATTACGCCGGGATGTTAGCGGTTGCCCGCAATCTCAGACATATTCGCTCCATCGGCGCACCCTGCGCCGTGGATGCAGAATATGGACAAAATTTGCACGCCGCAATGATTTTGATGCATTGCACAATGAGACTGAGCCCCTAGACTGCTAACCAATGCGCAGGCGCCGAAGAGCGCCGCCGGGGTCACGCAAGGAACGATTTATATATGCTTTATCATGCCTTTGACATGCAGAAGAACTGGCTCGCGGGCGCGAGTGCGCTCGCGACGGCGGGCGCACAGGTGATGCAGCATCCGGCGAATCCGCTCGGCTATTTCAGCGGCAGTCCGATGTTCGCCTCCGCGCTCGAAGTTTTCGCGCATGCCTCGGCACCGCGCGGCAAGCCGGGGTTCGAGCTGTACGAGACCGAAGTCGACGGCGAGACGGTGCGCGTGACCGAAGCGATCGAGGCACGCAAGCCGTTCGGTCAGCTCAAGCATTTCAAGCATAAGGGCACGAAAGACGCGCCCAAGCTGCTGATCGTCGCGCCGATGTCGGGCCATTATGCGACCTTGCTGCGCGGCACGGTCGAGCGGATGCTGCCCGGCCATGATGTGTGGATCACCGACTGGCGCGACGCGCGCAACGTGCCGCTGGAAGCCGGCAAGTTCGACCTTGATGATTATGTCGATTATCTGATTTCGTGGCTCGAACATATCGGCCCGGGCGCGCATGTGCTGGCGGTGTGCCAGCCCTCGGTGCCTAGCCTCGCCGCCGCGGCGATCATGGCGGCGAACAAGAATAAGTGCCGGCCGAAGACGCTGACGATGATGGGCGGCCCGATCGATACGCGCAAGGCGCCGACGGCGGTGAACGAGCATGCGATGACGCGGCCGCACGCCTGGTTCCAGGAAAATGTCATCGCGACCGTCCCCGCCTATTATCCGGGCGCCGGGCGCCGCGTCTATCCGGGCTTCCTCCAGCTTGCCGGCTTCATGTCGATGAACCTTGGCAATCACATGATGAGCCATTGGGAGATGTTCAAACATCTGGTCGACGGCGACGGCGAGGGGGCCGACAAGACCAAGGAATTCTACGACGAATATCGCGCCGTGTGCGACATGACGTCCGAATTCTACCTGCAGACCGTTGACGTCGTGTTCCAGCGCCACCTGTTGCCAAAGGGCGAGATGACGCATCGCGGCCAGCCGGTCGACGTCGGCGTGATCGAGGATATCGCGATCCTCGCGATCGAGGGCGAGCGCGACGATATTTCGGGGATCGGTCAGACCAAGGCCGCGCTGACAATCGCCAAGTCGCTGCCCGCCGAGAAGAAGAAATATCTGATGGCCAAGGGCGTCGGCCACTACGGCATTTTCAACGGCCGCAAATGGCGCGACGAGATCGCGCCGGTGGTGGAGAAGTGGATCCGCGCGCACGGCGGCTGACGACCGGGAGCTGAGGTCCCGCTTCCAATATCTCGTCATTCCCGCGAAAGCGGGAACCCAGGGCTAGGCCAGCCGACGATCGCTCTGGGTCCCCGCTTTCGCGGGGATGACGAAAATGGGAATGACAGTTCACCGCCCCAAAGCGGACGTCGGCGTCGCCGCATCACTTCTTCTTCGCCGCGATATAGCGCGTCACCTGCTCCTCGAGGATGTCGAGCGGCAGTGCACCTTCGCTCAGCACCGCTTCGTGGAAATCGCGAATGTCGAAGCGGGGGCCGAGTTCGCTTTCGGCCCGTTTGCGCAGCTCGGCGATCTTGAGCTGGCCGACCATGTAGCTGGTCGCCTGCCCCGGCCAATTGAAATAGCGGTCGACCTCGCGCGCGATGTCGGTGTCCGACACCGAGCTGTTCGCCTTGAAATAGGCGATTGCCTGTTCGCGCGTCCAGCGCTTCGAATGGATGCCGGTGTCGAGCACGAGGCGGATCGCGCGCCACACCTGGAGCGAGAGCATGCCGAAACGGTCATAGGGGGTCTTGTAGACGCCCATTTCGTTCGCCAGCCGTTCCGAATAAAGGCCCCAGCCCTCCATATAGGCGCCATAGCCGCCGAATTTGCGGAACTTGGGAATGCCCGTCAGTTCCTGCTGGCGCGCGATCTGGAAATGGTGGCCCGGCGCGCCTTCGTGCGCGGCGATGCCCGCGACTTGCACCTTCTGCGTCTGGTTCATGTCGACGAGGTTGACGTAATAGATGCCGGGGCGCGTGCCGTCGGCCGAGGGCGGATTGTAGAAAGCGGTCGATGCCGTCCCTTCGCGCCATTTTTCGACCGCGCGCACTTCGAGCGGCGCCTTGGGCAGTACCCGGAAATAGCGCGGCGCGGCAGTCATCACCGATGCGATCACCGCGCGCGCGTCGGCGAGATAGGTTTCGCGGCCCGCCTCGGTGTTTGGATATTTGAACTGCGGGTCCGTGCGGATGTGGTCAAAGAATTGTTCGAGCGTTCCGGTGAACCCGACCTCGCGCTTGATCGCCTCCATCTCCTCGCGGATTGCCGCGACCTGCGCGAGGCCGAGGGCGTGGATCTGGTCCGCGGTGAGGCTGGTGGTGGTCGAGCTTTTCAGCCGGTCGGCGTAATAGGCGGCGCCGTCGGGCAGGTTCCACGCGCCGAAATTGCCCTTCGACTGGGGCTCGATTTCGTCGATCGCCGCGATCAGCGTGGTGTAGCCATGCTTGAACGGCCCGGTCAGCGCGGAACTCGCGTCGGCGATCAGCTTTGCCTTCGTCGCGGCCGGGGCATCGAGCGCCTCAACCTTCTTGCGGAAGTCGGCCAGCAGCGTCGAATCGGCGCCGCCGTCGAAGGGCGCACCCGTAATGACTTTCAGCGCGTCGGCGCGCGCGGGAGCGAAATTGACCTTGTTGGGGATGATCCCCGCCGCGGCCTGTTCGCGCATCGTCGCCGCGACTTCGCGCATCACGCGGTCGGTATCGCGCAGGCGGGCGATATAGGCCTCTGCATCGGCGACGTTGTCGACCTTGTGGTTGTTGATGAGCAGCACCGGGATCGCGCCGGCGGGGCTGCCGTTGGTCGAGACGGGGAAGCGGAGGTTGCGGAAGCGGAGCGATTCGCGGCCGCGTTCGACTTCATATTCGAACAGACGGTAGCTGACGCGCGCGCTCTCGCCGAGCTGGTCGGGCTTGAAGCGCGCATGCATGTCCTTGAGCTGGCGTTCGGCGAGTTCCTGATCGCGGACCGTCGCAGCGTCGGTGTAATCGTCGAGCTTGGCGTAGTTGGTCTTGAGGCCGAGCTGCGTTTGCGATTCGGGGCTGAGGGCGAGCCTCTCGTCAAACGCCTGATCGAGGAACTGGAGCAGAGCCTGATCCTGCGCCCCGGCTTGCGGCGCCGCCTGTGCGAAGGCGGGGGCAGTCATCGGCGCGAAGGGCAGGACGGGGAGCAGCATAAGGGCAACGGCAAGGCGCATCACATTCTCCTATTCGAATGAGGGGCTTGTTGCGCAGCGACGGGTCGGGCGCAATATTATTCCAGCGCCTGCTTGTCGTTGTGTGACGCGGATGGCGGCTTTGGGGTGGGAAGCGGACGTTCCCTCTTCTTCGTCATCCCGGACTTGATCCGGGATCCATGACTTCAGCGCCGCAGCGGATCCCGGATCAAGTCCGGGATGACGATGATGCAAATATCCTCCCTGTGGCGAAGCCATGGGGAGGTGGCAGCGCGGAGCGCTGACGGAGGGGCAATGGCGCTGCCGTTGCCGCCCCTCCACCAACGCCTGCGGCGTCGGTCCCCCTCCCCATGGCTTCGCCACAGGGAGGATCTTATGTCCGCTAACGGTCGTTTCCGGTCATTTCGTCCGCATCGGAGCCGAATGACGGCATGGGGGTGGTGAGCGGACGTCCCCAACATTCGTCATTCCCGCGAAGGCGGGAACCCAGGGAGGGGTCAGCCGACGCACGCTCTGGGTTCCCGCCTTCGCGGGAATGACGAAGTTTTAATGACGCGGAATGGCAGCTATTAGGTCGAGAGTGGCCAATTACCGCCCGCTCATTTCCGCGCCGCGGCGCTCTTGTCGCGGATCGCCTTGAATTCGCTGCCATCCTTCCAGCCCGGCCATTTGGCCGAGCGGGCGAGTTCATCGCCGATAGTGTAGAAAATCGAGATATCCTGCACCGCGCCGTCCAGGTTCCAGCTTTCATCCCAGGCGTCGCACGCCTGATGATAGCATTTGCCTGTATAGGCATCGACCCACGCCTGCCCGGCGGGCTTGCCGCCCTCGACGAGATCGGAGGCGCCCGCGATGCCCATCATCAACAGGACGGGGACGCCGCGCTTCGCAAGGCTGAAATGGTCGGCGCGGTAGAAGAGGCCGCGTTCGGGGAGGCTTTCGACGCTGACGGTGCGGCCTTGTGTCGCGGCGACGCGCGCGAGATCGTCTTCGAGACTGCCCTGTCCCTTACCGACGAGCACGACATCCTTTGCGTGGCCCGCGGTCTGCAGGATGTCGAGGCCGAAATTGGCGACGGTTTTCTCCACCGGGAAGATCGGGTTTTCGGCATAGGCCTCAGAACCGAGGAGCCCGCGTTCTTCGGCGGTCCAGAAGGCGAAGGCGATCGTGCGGTCGGGGGCGGGCGCCGCCTTGAACAGCCGCGCAATCTCGAACAGCCCCGCGACGCCGAGCGCGTCGTCGTTGGCGCCGGCGCGATAGATGCGGCCCTGTTCGTCGGGCGCGCCTTCGCCATAGGCGTCCCAGTGTGCACCGTACATGACGACCTCGTCGGGGCGTTTCGTGCCGGGGATTTTCGCAAGGACATTCTGGCTTTGCACGACTTCCTGCGTCACCGGGATCGCGGCGTTGAAGCTGGTGCCGAGGTCGACAGGTTTGAAATCCTTGCGGCGCGCGGCGGTGCGCAGCTTGGCGAGATCCTGTCCGGCGCTGGCGAACAGGCCGGCCGCGGTTTCGCCCGAGATCCAGCCTTGGAGCGCGAGGCTCGTCACCTTTTCGGGCGGCATGACGAGGCCGTAATTTTCACCTCCCGGCGCTTTGACGACGTTCCAGCCATAGCCGACGCCATCGGTGTCGTGGACGATCAGCGCGCCGATCGCGCCGCGGCGCGATGCTTCCTCGAACTTGTAGGTCCAGCGGCCATAATAGGTCATCGTCCGGCCACCGAACTTGCCGAAGCTGTCCTCGCCCTCGGTCGCGACGAAATCGGGATCGTTGATCAGGAAGACCGCGACCTTGCCCTTGAGATCGACGTCCTTGAAATCGTCCCAGCCGCGTTCGGGCGCGCTGACGCCATAGCCGACGAAGACGAGCGGGGCGTTCTGGACCACCGCCTGATCCTTCGGCTGAAGCGTCGAGACATAAATATCGGTGCCGAAGCTCAGCGGGGTCGCGGTGCCTTTGCGATCGAAGCCGAGCGTCGTCGGGGTGCCGAGGCGGGTGTGGAGCAAGGGCACGGGCTGGGTCCAGCCGCCGCCCGTCCCCGCGGGTTCAAGGCCGAGCCCCTGCAGCCGGCCGATCAGATAGCCGGTCGTGCGTTCCTCACCCACCGTGCCGGGGGCGCGGCCCTGAAACTGGTCGGAGGCGAGGGTGCGGACGGTCTGCGTCAGGTGGGCGGCGTCGATCGCGGGCGCGTTTTGCGCGATTGCGGGGGCTGCTACGGCGGTGAGGAGAAGGGCGGAGGCAAGGCGCAAGGACATGGAGCGGGGTTTCCTGTTTTGGTTTTGGTACGCCTTGCATGCGGTCGCGCCGCGTCGCCAATGATTTGACAGCAAGAAACGGAGCGTGCGGACGGGCGGGCGCTGGCAGGGTCGCGGCATGACACAGACTATCGAAACGAAGATCGCCGCGCTGGATTGGGATACCGTTGCGGCATCGCTCGACCGCGAGGGATGGGGGTGCTGCGGGGGTTGCTGGACGGCGCGGCGTGCGACGATGTTGCGGCGCTTTATGGCGAGGAGGCGGGGTTTCGTAGCCATGTCCATATGGCGCGGCACGGGTTCGGGCGCGGCGAGTATCGCTATTTCGCTTATCCGCTGCCGCCGCTGGTCGCGGATTTGCGTGGCATATTATATCCGCGCCTCACGTCGATCGCGAACCGCTGGCACGAGCGGATGGGGATGGCGGTGCGTTTTCCGGCCGAGCATGCGGAATTTCTGGCGCGATGCCATGATGCGGGGCAGCGGCGGCCGACGCCGTTGCTGCTGCAATATGGTGCCGGTGATTATAATTGCCTGCACCAGGATCTGTACGGCGAGCATGTCTTCCCGTTGCAGGCAGCCGTGCTGCTATCGGCGCCGGGCGAGGATTTTGCTGGCGGTGAGTTTGTGCTGACCGAGCAGCGGCCACGCATGCAGTCGCGCGCGGCGGTGGTGCCGCTGGCGAAGGGCGATGCGGTGGTGTTTGCAGTGAATGCGCGGCCGGTGCGTGGGTCGCTGGGCGACTATCGCGTCACGATGCGCCACGGGGTGAGCGAAATCCGGTCGGGGCGGAGGCACACGCTGGGCGTCATTTTCCACGACGCCGCCTGAGCGCGGTCAGTCGTCCAGCGAGCGCATCAGATTGTCGCGTAGCTTGGCGACCGATTTCTGGACGTCGAAAAAGCTGTCGCCGAGGCCGGTCGCATCGAACAATTCGTTGCCGATCTCTTGGTTCCGCAACTCGCTGCCCTTGGGGGTAAGCCGGAGGCGCACCTGGCGCTCGTCGGCGGGGTCGCGGCGGCGTTCGATGAAGCCGGATTGTTCGAGTTTCTTGAGGATCGGGGTGAGCGTGTTCGATTCGAGGAACATTTTGTCGCCGAGTTCGCCGACGGTCTGATCGTCCTTTTCCCAAAGCGCGACGAGCACGATATATTGGGTGTAGGTGAGGCCCAGCTTTTCAAGGATCGGCCGATAAGCGCGGCCGAAGGCGAGGTTCGCCGAATAGACCGCGAAGCAGAGGAATTCGCCGAGTTTGGGCCGGTCAGAGACGGGCGAGTTCGTCATTGGGGTTCCTTGATGGATATCCGAAATTCAAGCGCATACGATGAAATCGGAATCCGCGAGTGTCAACCGGGCGGTGCCTGTTAGGAGGGGAGGCGGCGCCGCCCGGAGAGACATCAGACGAGGTTGAGTTCGATGTCGATATTGCCTGCGACTGCCTTCGAATAGGGGCAGATGCTGTGGGCCACGTCGACCAGCTCTCGCGCGACGTCGCGCTCGATGCCGGGGACCTCAATGTCGAGACGGGCGCGGAGGACAAAACCGCCATCGCGGTTCAGGACTTCGATCCCGGTGTGGGCTTCGGGCGAGGCAGGCAGTTTGATCTTGCGCTGTCCGGCGGCGAGTTCGAGCGCGCCGATGAAGCAAGCCGACCAAGCGGCGGCGAAGAGATTTTCGGCGGCCGGGTGCGGCTGGGGCAGCGCGAGATCAAGAACGTCGTTCGTGCTGCGGGCGTAACCGTTGGGGCCGCCTTTGACGTGGGTGGTGCCGGTGAAGATGATTTTGTCAGCCATTTTGGGTCCTTTCGGGGTCTATTTAAATCGCATCCGCTTAGATCGGACGCGAGTTAATTAAGCGAGTCGCGGAGCGTAGTCAAGCGTAGTCGATTAAATCGGATACGATATAATTACAGGATATTGGAATCAGGTTGATATTATTTTGCGATTGCCGGCGATTTGGTACTTGGCAGCCGCCCGACGGCAGTTTTCGACCGGGAGCGGACCTCTCAATCATCGTCACCCCGGACTTGATCCGGGGTCCATGACTTCGGCGCCGACGTGGATCCCGGATCAAGTCCGGGATGACGAAGTGGGGTGAGCGAACGTCAGCTTCCCACCCCAAAGCGGACGCAAGACGAGCGGCCTATTTGGCCGCCGCATCCCCCGCCGGCCGCGTCCAGCCCTGCTTATACTTTTCGAACCAGGCGAGGATCGCCGAGGCCTTGGCGGCGGACTGCGACGGGCGCGCCGCGATGCTGCCATGGCTGGCGCCCGGCACCTTGATCAGCGCGCTGGGCACGCCGCGTAGGCGGAGCGCGGTGTAATATTGTTCAGACTCGCTGACCGGCGTGCGGTAATCTTCGGCGCCGACGATGACGAGCGTCGGGGTTTCGACATTGCCGACGAGCGACAGCGGCGAGCGCGCCCAGAATAGTTCGGGCTTTTCCCATGGCTCGGCGCCGAGCCAATAGGGGCCGAAAAAGCCGGGGCCGTCGGCGGTAAGCGCCTGCGTCGTCCAGTTGATCACAGGCTTTTGCGTGACCGCCGCCTTGAAGCGGTTCGTCTTGCCGACGATCCAGCTGGTGAGCACGCCGCCGCCCGAGCCGCCGGTAACGAACAGCGCGTTGGGGTCGGCGACGCCAAGCTCGACCGCGCGATCGACGATGCTGATAAGGTCGAAATAATCATTGCCCGGATAGGCCTTGTCGATCTCGTTCGCAAAGGCCGCGCCATAGCTGGTCGAGCCGCGCGGGTTGGCCGAAAGGACGGCATAGCCGCTCGCGGCGTAGAGCTGGTTATCAGTCGAAAAGTGGCCGCCATAAGCCGCGAAGGGCCCGCCATGGATTTCGAGGATCAGCGGCACGCGCTGGCCGTCGCGGTAGCCGGGCGGGAGGGTCAGCCAGCCTTCGATCGTCTTGCCATCGTGGCTGGAGGCCACTGTGATCTTGCGGACCTCACCGAGCGATTTCACTTCGCGCAAGGAGCGGTTGAGGTCGGTCAACATCCGGGCGCTGCCCCCGCGCGCGATCTGCAACTCGGCCGGGCGGGTCGCGGTGCCGCCGGTGAAGGCGATCGCCCCGCCGTCCGACACGGTGAAGCTGCCGCCCGTATAGGGCCGGTCGAGCCCGCCGCCCGACAGGCCCGTCGCGGCGGTGCGCACTGCGCCGTCGAGGCTGATGCGCGCCACCTTTGTTTCGCCATGGTCGTCATATTGCGCGTAGACGCTGCGCCCGTCGGCCGCCCACTGGATCGCGTCGACACCATAGTCCCAGTCTCCCGTCAGGCTACGCTTGCCCGATCCGTCGCGGTTCATGACGTAAAGCTGGGTATTCTCATAGGCGCGCAATTGGTCGTCGAAGCCGAGGTAGGCGATCTTGGCGCCGTCCGGCGAGACAAGCGGATTGGCGTCCGGGCCGTTGCGGTCGGTGAGCGCGGTGACCGCGCCGCTCGTTACGTCGAGCGCGTGGATTTCGCTCTCGACTGGGTCGGTTTCCCAATCGGGTTTGCGGTTTGCGCTGAAATAGAGGGTGCGGCCATCGCGCGACCAGCTGAGTGGACCACCGTCGTGGTAAGGGCCGAAGGTCAGCTGGCGCGGCGAGCCGCCGGTCGCGGGGACGAGGAAAATCTTTTCGAAGCCGGCCTCGAGATAGCCTTCGCCATCGGCGCGATAGGCGAGGAGGTCGTGAACCTCGAGCGGCTCGGCCCATTTTGCGCCCTCGGGCTTGTTCTTCGGCGCCGATCCGAAGCTGGGGCCATCGTCCTTGACGAGCATCGTGTAGGCGATCGAGCGGCCGTCGGGCGACCAGGCGAGGCTCGACGGGCTGGTGGGAAGGCCGGTAAGGCGGACAGCCTCGCCGCCGTTCATCCAGCGCACCCAGAGCTGCGCGCTGCCGCCCTCGGTCGAGGCGAAGGCGAGGCGCTTGCCGTCGGGTGACCAGCGCGGCGAAAAGGCACCGCCGTTGCGGCCCGCGACCGGGGTTTCCTCGCCCGTCGCGGTGTCGATCAGCCAGATCGAGCTGACCGCACGGTCGGACATGATATCGTTCGACCGGCGGACATAGGCGATGTGGCGGCCGTCAGGACTGATCTGCGGATCGGAAGCGATCGACAGGTCGAAGAGGTCGGCGCCGGTGAGACGGCGATCGGGGCCGAGCCTGGCGCTGCCGGCGGCGGAGGCGGACATGGCGGCGGGGCGCGCCGTTTCGGCGGCAGGCGCGGACGGCGCCGGTTCTTGCTGGGCGAAGCTCGTTTGCGCGGTGAGTGCGAGAAGGCTCGCGCCGAGAAATGCGAGTTTGTGCATGAAAAGCAGCCCCTTGTTGGATTGTCCCGGTCTGCTCCGTACCCACTATCGGCCAGCCGCGCGCAAGGGGTCGCAAACTATCGCGCCTTCTTCAACCCAAAATGCGGGAGCTACGCCGGTCTGTTCGTCCTGCTTCGCTCGCGCGAGTGGTGGACATGTCGGCACAGAAGGCTAGGGTTCCGGCGCCGCGGACCGGCGGGCGGCGGAATCATGTGGTGAGGCTGAGAATATGGATTTTTCGCGGTTGCAGGCGTCGAGCAAGATTGGCGAGGATTGGGTCTATCCGCAGCCGCCGTGTCTGAATTTCGGATGGCTCGAGGTCGACCGCGATCCGGCGCACCGCATTTACTGGGAGGAATATGGCAATCCGGCGGGCGAGCCGGTGATGTTCCTGCACGGCGGCCCCGGCGGCGCCTGCGCGCCGGTCATGGCGCGTTTCTTCGATCCAAAGCGGTATCGCGTTATCCTGTTCGACCAGCGCGGGTGCGGCAAAAGCGAGCCGACTGTCGCCTCGGCGGGCCCGGTGGTGGCGCTCGCCAAGAACACCACTGCCGACCTGATCGGCGATATCGAGAAATTGCGCGACAAGCTGGAGATCGGCGGGCCGATGCATGTGTTCGGCGGCAGTTGGGGCAGCACGCTGGCGATGGCCTATGCGATCCAGCATCCGGCGCATACCGCAAGCCTGATCCTGCGCGGCATATTTTTGGGGGCGCCCGAGGATCTGCTTTACCTGTATCAGGGCAATGCCGCGACGTGGGAGCAGGATCCGTACGGTCTGACCGAGCCCGGCGCCTATATGAAATATCCCGCCGAGTGGGCGGAGCTGCTATCGGTGCTGACCCCCGAGGAGCGCAAGGACGTGATGAAGTCGTACAAGGCGATCTTCGACATGGTGCCCACGACCGAGGCCGAGAAGGAACGCCAGTTGAAGGCGGCGCTGACCTGGTCATTATGGGAGGGGGTGATCTCGAACATGATTCCCGAGACGGCGGACACGGGCAAGTTCGGCGAGGCCGATTTCGCGCTGAGTTTTGCGCAGATCGAGGCTCATTATTTTGCGAACGAGCTGTTCATTCCGGCGGGGCATTTCTTCGACCATATCGACGTGCTCGCATCGATCCCGGTGCATATCGTCCACGGCCGCTTCGACGAGGTGTGCCCGCTGACGCAGGCGTCGCGGCTGGCCCAGGCGCTGCGCGACGCAGCCAGCGAGCCCGCGACCTATATCGTCACCAATGCCGGGCATAGTGCGATGGAGCGCGAGAATGCCCTCGCGCTCACTGCGATCATGGATGGACTACCGCGCCTCGGCGAATCCTGAAGCTCCCTCTCTCTCCTTCGCCGGGATGAGGATCCAAATGGGCATGGCGTTTCACTAGGGTGTCGCACCTAGCGTCGGCGACTCCAGATCAAGCTCGCTCGCCGGTATGACGACGAGATCGGGGCGCAGCGCGCGCAATGTGTCGATGAACTTCGCCGAATCGCCGACGACGATCAGCGACGCATTTTCGGGCGTGATATTTTTCGCCGCGACCGCATTCGCCGCCTCCGGTGTCACCGCAGCGAGCCGCGCGGCGTAATCGAGCGCATCGGCGGGCTGGAGCCCCTGCAGGATCAGCCCCGCGACGATCGCGCCATAGCCGCCGCCGGTCTCCTGCTGACGGCCATAGGCGCCCTCGAGGAAGGCGCGGCGTTTGGCGAGCGCGTCGGGGGTGATCGGCTCGGCACCGAGTCGCTCGAATTCGTTCAGGAATATTTCGGCGACTTCGGTCGCGCTTTCGTTCTTGGTCTGCGCGCTCGCGCTGAGCAGCGCGGTGTCGGCGCGCGCGGGCATGCTGCTGTACGCGCCATAGCTCAGCGCACGCTTGCTGCGCACCTCGCTAAAGAGGCGGCCGTTCGAGCCGACGCCGAGCACTGAATTGGCGAGGAGGAGCGAGGGATAGTCGGGGCTCGAGCGGCTGACCCCGCGCACCGCGGCGAGCACCGCGGCCTGCCCCGCGCCGGGCAGGTCGACGACGATCGTGCGCGGCGGCAGCGCGGCGCCGGCGCGCGATTTGGGCAGCGTCGGCGCGGGGCCTTCGGCTTTCCAGTCGCCGAACAGGCGTTTCGCGAGCGCACCGGATGATGTGGGGTCGATCCCGCCGGTCACGACGATCGAGATGTTCGCGGGGTGCCACCAGGCGCGGCGATGGGCGATAAGGTCGTCACGGCTGATCGCGGCGAGGCTTTTCACCGTGCCGCCGCTCTGCCCGCCATAGGGTGCGGCGCCATAGAGCAACGGCTGCGCGACCATCGCGGCGATCGCGCCGGGGTTGTTCAGCGCGACGCGGAGGCCGTCGGTCATGCGCTTGCGTTCGAGGTCGAACTCGGCCTGCGGATAGCTCGCGTTCCGGATCACGTCGGCGAGGATGGTGCCGACCGCGTCGAGGTTCGCCGCGGGCGCGGTGACCGAGAAGATGCTGCCGTCGGGGCTGGCGCCCGCATCGATCGACGCGCCGAGGCTTTCGAGCGCCGCCGCGATGTCTTCGGCCGAGCGTGTCGCGGTGCCCTTGGCGGCGAGGTCGGCGGCCATGGTGGCGACGCCCGCGCGGCCCTTGGGATCGGTCGACGCACCGCCGCCGATCACGACGCTCAAGGTCGCGAGCGGGACGCTGCCGGTCTTGACCGCGACGACGCGGATGCCGTTGGCGAGGTGGCTTTCGGCGATCTTGGGCGGGGTCACCGCGGGTGCGGCGGTTGGCGCGGGGGGCGCCTGCCGCGCGGCCTCGGCCGCCAGCGCGTTCGGGGTGCCCGTTGCGGCGGGGACGCTAGGGAAGACGGGCATCGGTTTGGGGTTCGCCCAGCTCTTCGGGTCGCCATCGCCTGCGGTGTAGCGGAGTTCGACGCGCGCCTTAGGGTCGAGCCAGGTTTTTGCGACGCGCGCGACGTCGGCCTTGGTCACACGCGCGATCGCGTCGAGGCGTTTGTTCGCGGCGGCGGGGTCGCCGGTGAGGACGAGCGCCTCGCCGAGTTCGAAGGCGCGGCCCGAGAAGGTTTCGCGTTCTTCGAGTGTCGCCGCGAGCAGCTCGGTTTTCGCTTCGGTGAGTTCGGCGTCGCTGACCTCTGCCGCTGCGATTCCCGCGAGCACCGCGTCCAGCGCGGCGGCGACCCTCTCGGGATCCTGCCCGTCGCTGAGGATCGCGAAGGGGGTGATGCCGCCGGCTTCCTCGGAATAGTCGAAGCTCGCGATCACTTCGCTTGCAAGACCGGTGCGGACGAGCGCCTTGTGCATCCGCGAATTTTCGCCGCTGCCGAGAATCGCGTTCATGACCTGGAGCGCCGCAATATCGGCATGGCTCGCGCCCGGCCCCTTGTAGATTGCGCCGACGACCGGCAACGGCACATTGGGAGCCGTCGCATTGACGCGGCGCGGCGTCATCGGCGGTTCGGCGCCCTTGATCGCCAGCGGAATCGCCTTGGCGCGCTTGGGGATCGCGCCGAAATAATTGTCGACGAGCGACTGAAGCCGCGCCTCGTCGAAATTGCCCGCGACGATCAGCGTCGCGGTGTCGGGGCCGTAAAAGGCCTCGTGGAACGCACGCGCATCGTCGAGCGTCGCGGCGTCGAGGTCGGCGATACTACCGATCACGGGCCGGCGGTGCGGCAGCACGTCGAAGATGTTCTCGCTGAGCGCGAAACTGAAAAGCCGACCATAGGGCGGCGCGAGCACGCGCTGGCGGAGCTCTTCCTTCACGACGTTGCGCTCGGTTTCGAACACTTCCTTGTCGACGACGGGGCGCGCCATGCGTTCTGCGTGGGTCCACAGCATCGTTTCGAGATATTGCGCCGGGACCGTCTCATAATAGTTGGTGCGGTCGGAACTGGTCGACGCGTTGCGCACCCCGCCGACATCTTCGGTCAGCCGGTTGATCATGTTGTACGGCATGTTCACCGTCTTGCGGCTCAATATATGTTCGAAAAGATGCGCGAAGCCCGAGCGCTTTTCGGGGTCATGCTTCGAGCCGACGTCGTACCACACCGACACCATGACATTGGGGGTCGAATTGTCCTGCAGCGAGAGTATGCGCAGGCCGTTTTTCAGGATGCGTTCTTTATAGGCGATCGGCGGGACTTGCGTCACGGTTGCGGCACGATCAGCGGCGGTGTGGGCGCTTGCGGTCGTCGCGCTGGCGAGCGCGAGCATGGCTGCGCCGAGAAAAGGAAATGCTTTCATAAAGATGCCCCTTTGAATTTGAGCCGGATGGACCGGTCGATGGGGGAATTTTGCACGGGTGGGGGCGATGTCAACAGCTGTTCTACGAAGTGCGGATATCCCTGCTTCAATGCCAGGGCGACGTGCGGACCGCCCAATAACCGAGATACAAAAGCATCGCCCACAGCAACAGGATGAACGCCAGGCCGGCGCGGCTCGAAGGGCGTTCGCTCGCGGTTTCGGCGGCGGCATGGAGCTCGGTCCAAAGCGGATCGGGGATCAGGCGGCGCACGACCCACAGGCCGAGCGGGACGATCAACAAATCGTCGAGCCAGCCGAGGACCGGAATGAAATCGGGGATCAGGTCGATCGGCGACAGCGCATAGGCGGCGACCGCGATCGCCAGCAGGCGTGCGGGCCAGGGCACGCGCGGATCACGCGCAGCGAGCCAGGCGGCGTGCGCCTCGATGGCGAGGCGGTGGCCGAGGTCGCCGATATGTTCGGAAAGGGATTTGCCGGTCATCGCGATCTACACTAGGGTCAGAACCCATGAATTGCACGCTCGAGGTTTGAAGCGATTTTGCTTGGGTTAGGAGGCAAGGCGCAGGAATATGTCGATATTTCAAGACTTGCCGACGACGCCCCGGGTAAAATCGGTCAAATCCCGAAGGGACGCCGAAATGGCTTCGATCTTGGGTCTGTGCGACCTTGCCGGTAGCGATGCTACCGGCGGCGGTCACCCAAACCCAATATCTTCGCCATTTCGACGCCTCGAGCGTGCAATTCATGGGTTCTGACCCTACCCTTCCTGCATGGCTATCCAACTGAAAAGCGCGCGCGTCGAACGCTGGCCCGTCGCGGGATCGTTCGTGATCAGCCGCGGCGCCAAGACGCATGTCGACGTGGTCGTCGCCGAAATAGAGGGTGAGGGCGAGATCGGGCGCGGCGAGGGGACGCCAATCTATTATCTGGGCGAGGATGCGGCGGGTTGCCGCGATCAGATTTTGCTCGCCGCGCCGCATATCGCCGACCTGGACGCCGCGAGTGCGCGTGCCGCGGTGCAGGAATTGATGGCGGCGGGTGCGGCGCGCAACGCGCTCGACTGCGCCTTATGGGACTTGGAAGCGCGGCAGCGGGGACTCCGGCTATGGCAGCTCGCGGGATGCGACGGCGCGCCGACGTCGCGCGTCACCGCCTTCACCATCTCGCTCGGTACCCCCGGCGCGATGGCGGAGCAGGCCGCGACCGCCGAGGCTGATGGCTATCGTCTATTGAAGATTAAACTCACCGGCCAGGACGATCGCCTGCGCGTCGCGGCGGTACGAATGGGCGCGCCCGAGGCGCGGCTGATCGTCGACGCCAACGAAAGCTGGCGGGACATCGATATTTTGAGCGAGGCCGAGGCACTCGCCGACCTGGGGGTCGAAATGATCGAGCAGCCGGTACCGGTGGGCGCCGACGCGCTGCTCGATCCGATTTATGCGCCCATTCCCTTCCTCGCCGACGAAAGCTGTCAGACGGCGGCCGATGTCGCGCGGATCGGGCCTTTTTACGATGGGGTGAATATCAAGCTCGACAAGGCGGGCGGATTGACCGAGGCGCTGCGGATCGCCGATGCCGCTGATACGGCGGGGCTGTCGATCATGGTCGGGTGCATGTTGTCGACCAGCCTCGCGATCGCGCCGGCGTTCGTGCTGGCGCAGCGCGCGCGCTGGGTCGACCTAGACGGCCCCGCGCTGTTGGAGCGGGACCGCGAGGGCGGCTTCGAGTTTCGCGAGGGGCGGATCGGAATCTAGGCGGCCGAATATGGGTCGTGGTCGGGCGCCAGTGCGCCAACAGCGGTGAGCAATAGCGCGGCGATGAAGGTGAAATTGACGCTATAATCACCCACCGGTAGGTTGATCCTAAAAAGGGCGAAGAGCAACCACGCCCGGGAAATATCTGCGGACCGCAGCCTTCGCGCCGTCAGGAAGAACCAACCGGCGTAATAAACGATAAACGCGAAAAATAGGGGTACGCCAACCCAGCCGAATTGCCCAAAGTCGATATGAAGGTCTGTACCAAACTCAAACTGCAACCACAGCACAAAAGCATCGACAGCAAGAATGAGCGGCAACCAACGACGATATTCGTCGCGGTTCGCCAATCCGATCCAATTATATTGCCGTTCGATCCATGTGCCCATGCCGCCTTTTAAACGGACATGGGCGCCTGTCCATATTGGCTAAAGCGCCACTTCGGCGTGCTGGCCGAGTTCGCCTTCCTTCATCGTCATGCCCGTTGCGAGCTTGAACAGGCCCTTGATGCTGGGGTCGGCGGTCCAGATTTCGGCATTGTCGAGGTCGAAGCGGAGCAATACCAGTTTGGGGTCGTCCTTGCCGCCCTCATACCAGGCCGCGATGCTGTTGTTCCACAATTTGTCGAGCACCGACCGGTCGCTTTCGTGCACCAGCGTGCCCGAAATGCAGGCAAACAGATCATGCCCCTTCGCCGAAAATTGCGCCATCGCCGGGCCGCCGCCCGACAGGCGGTTGTCGGTTGCAGTGAAAAACCAGAAGGCGCCGTGCGCATCCTTGTCGAGTTGCGCATTCATCGGAATGCTATGCTCGCGATCGCCAGCCGCGCCCAGCATGACATAGGGGCTGTCGGCCAAGGCTTTCCAAAACTGCTTCTTGATGTCGTCGCTCATGGGAAATTCCTTTCTTCTCGATAAGCGATCAACGCGCCAACGCGGTGCTTGTTGCCCGGTTCAGCGTCGCCGCGGCTCGGCATAGCTGACGACCTCATATTCGATGCCGTCGGGATCCAAGAAATAGAAGCGGTGGCCGGGTTCGTAATCGCCGTGGTTGAAGGGGGTGAGGCCGACCGCCTTCACGCGCATCTCGATCGTGTCGAGATCGTCGACCTGCACCCCGACATGGTTGAGCGGTTCGCCCTTCGGATAGCGCGTATCGGCGTGCTGCCCGTCGGGCCCGGTGTAGAGCGCGACATAGGCGGCGTCGCTGCCGAGGTGGATCGTGCGCCCGCCATCGCGCGCGGGACCGCGCCAGCGCTCGTGCCAGCCGAAGATCGCCGAGAGTATTCCCGCGGTGCGGTCGGGATCACTGACCGTCAGATTCACATGCTCGATGAAAGGATGCGTCACTTGATTTCTCCTGATTCGCGTTGACGCACGGCTTATGAAAGCTCAAGTTAGATTGAGATCAAGCGGAAAGCGAGGAGTGAAAGCGATGCACCGGACCGACCTGATCGCCATCGGCGAACTTGCGGCGCGTACCGGGGTCGCTGTGTCGGCGATCCGCTTTTACGAGGCGAAGGGGCTGGTCGAGGCGCTGCGCACCGGCGGCGGCCAGCGGCGCTTCCTGCGCGCCGATATTCGCCGCGTGTCGTTCATCCTGATCGCGCAGCAACTGGGGCTGAGTCTCGAAGAAATCGCCGCCGAGCTGGCGCGCCTCCCGGCGGGACGGACACCCAATGGCGCGGATTGGACGCGGATCAGTACCGGACTGCGCACGCGGATTGATGTGCGGATCGCGGCGCTCGAATGCACGCGCGAACTGCTGGACAATTGCATCGGTTGCGGTTGCCTCAGCCTCAAGAAATGCGGGCTCTATAACCGCGAGGACAAGGCAGCGCAGCGCGGGGCAGGGCCGCGATATTTGCTTGGCGACCGGGCGAAGGAGATCGCCGAGGTCGGCTGAGGGGCATCGGCTTTGGGGTGGGAAGCTGACGTTGAGGGGTTGCGCTGGATTCCCCTCCCGCAAGCGGGAGGGGCAGCGAGACTTACGAACTTTGTTCGTTAGTCGCAGCGGGGTGGGCCATCGCACCGTCGCTGCCCACCCCCGACCCCTCCCGCAAGCGGGAGGGGAGATCAACGGCAAACTTCAGTCGGAACCCGCGGCTCAGGCTGCGCTTAGCGTCTCGATCTCGGGGGCTCCGGCGAGGCAGGGGCCAAGACGCGCGCCGATGCTGCGAAAATGGTCGGAGGCGCGATGCGCGTCGAGCGCCGCCTGATCGTCATAGCATTCGAGGACTTTGTAGACGCCCGTCTCGCCCGTCTGGAACAGGCGGTAATAGCTGTTGCCTGCTTCGTTTGTGTTCACCGCGGCCGCGAGTTCGGCGAAGACGCCCTCGAATTCACCTTCCTTGCCGGGCTGGACGCGCAGCGTTGCGATCACTCCGATGGCACTCATGTCTCTCTCTCCTTGGTTCAGGCTCTAAGGTCGGGGTCGACGGTCCAGCCGTCCTCGACCTGGATGCCGAAGCTGTTCAACATCATCGAAACCTGCGTGTATTGGCCGACCGTCATCACCAGGTCCATACGGCCCTTGTCGCCGAGCGGTGCGAGTGCGGACCAGCTGGCGTCGGTCACAAAATGGTTGGTGGTAAGCTCGTCGGTCGCGCGGAGCATCGCGCGGTCGAGGTTGTTCCAGCCCTCTGCATCGGGACCGGCCTTGATGCGCGCGATCTCGTCGTCGGAAAGGCCGCAGTCGAGCCCGATGCGTTTGTGCTGCGTCCACTCATAACCCGAACAGCAGTTGTATCCGGTGCGCAGGATGACGAGTTCGCGGTCGCGTGGGCTGAGCGCGTTGCGCCGCGACAGGATATAATTGCCCCAGCCGAGGAAGGCGGTGAGCGCCTTGGGCGCGTGCGCAAGGGTGCGGAAGATGTTGAGGATCTTGCCGCCCCCGACCTTGCCGCCATTTGCGGCAAGGAAGGGTTCGAGCGCGGCGCGCTGATCGGCATCGAGCCGGTCCAGATCGACCGGCTCGATACGCGGAACACTCAGCCGCAAATCAGAAGACCTCGAACAGGCCCGCTGCACCCTGGCCGCCACCGATGCACATCGTCACGACGGCATATTTGACGCCGCGGCGCTTGCCTTCGATCAGCGCGTGGCCGACGCAGCGTGCGCCGGTCATGCCGAACGGGTGACCGATCGAGATCGAGCCGCCGTTGACGTTGAGCAGCTCGTTCGGGATGCCGAGCTGGTCGCGGCAATAGAGAACCTGCACGGCAAAGGCTTCGTTGAGTTCCCAAAGGCCGATGTCGTCCATCTTGAGTTCAAAGCGTTCGAGCAGCTTGGGGATCGCGAAGACGGGGCCGATGCCCATTTCGTCGGGTTCGGTGCCCGCGACCGCCATGCCGACATAACGACCGAGCGGCTGGAGGCCCTTTTTCTCGGCGACCTTGGCTTCCATCACGACGCACGCCGAAGCGCCGTCGGCGAGCTGGCTGGCGTTGCCCGCGGTGATCGTGTGGCCTTCGCCCATCACCGGCTTCAGGCTCGCGAGCCCTTCGAGCGTCGTGTCGGGACGGTTGCACTCGTCCTTGTCGGCGACGACGTCCTTGAAGCTGACTTCCTTCGTTTCCTTGTTCACCACCGCCATGGTGGCCGGGCAAGCGACGATCTCGTCGGCGAATTTGCCGGCCTGCTGCGCGGCGGCGGTGCGCTGCTGCGACTGGAGCGAATATTCGTCCTGCGCCTCGCGGCTGATATTGTAACGCTTGGCGACGACCTCGGCGGTGCCGATCATCGGCATATAGGTGTCTTTGTGCATCGCGATCAGCTCGGCGTCGGTTTCGATGAACACCTTGCCGCTGCCGCTGACCTTCGAGATCGACTCGATGCCGCCGGCAACCGCGATGTCCTGACGGTCGACGATGATCTGCTTTGCGGCGGTCGCAATCGTCATCAGGCCCGACGAGCATTGGCGGTCGATCGACATGCCGGGGACGGTGACGGGCAGCCCAGAGCGCAGCGCGATCAGGCGCGCGACGTTCATCGTCTGCGATCCCTGCTGCATTGCGGCGCCGAACAATACGTCGTCGACTTCGCCGCCTTCGATGCCGGCGCGCTCGACCGCGGCGCGGACGGCATGCGCGCCGAGCGTCGGGGCGAGGGTGTTGTTGAACGAACCGCGCGCCGCCTTGGTCAGCGGGGTACGGGCGGTGGAGACGATAACTGCGTCACGCATGATAGGGGTCCTTCTTTCTTAGTCCGGTTATCTTAACGGGGGAGGGCGGCCGGAAAAACCTGTGCTTTAGACGAAGAACTGGCTGATCCATTCGGCGATCAGCGCGGGCTTTTCCTCGCCCTCGATCTCGACGGTCACTTCATTGGTCTGCTGCCACTGGCCGGGGCGCTTTTCCTCCAGCTCGAGCAGCTTGATGTGGCTGCGCACGCGCTTGCCCGAGCGGACGGGCGACAGGAAGCGAACCTTGTTGCAGCCGTAATTGACGCCCATCTTGACGCCGCCGACCTTGGGGCCGTCGGTGCTCTGGCCGAGCATAGGCATGAGCGAGAGGGTCAAAAAGCCGTGAGCGATGGTGCCGCCGAACGGCGTCAGCTTGGCCTTTTCCTCGTCGATATGGATGAACTGATGATCGCCGGTGGCGTCGGCGAACTTGTTGATCATATCCTGATCGACGAGCACCCAATCCGACGTGCCGAGATGCTCGCCGACCTTGGCTTGCAGTTCCTGCGGCGTGATCGTGGCCATGTTCGTCCCCTCAATAGCTGGTTCGGGGCGCGTTCTAGGCCTCTCTTGCAACGTTGCACAAGGGCCAAGCCCCGCAGCCGCTTCGCCGTAGCGTCAGCTCTTGGCGGGTCTGGGCGTCTTCATTGTGACGCTTTCGGCATAGGGGAGAATCATCGTTCCGTCGGGCGCCGCTGTAAAGGTCGTCTGGGTCGGATAGGCGAAGTCATAGCCAAGCCTCGTCATCTCCTCGAACAGCCGGATGCCGATCTCGGTCCGCGCGGCGATCACTTCGTTATAATCATCGCTGTGGATGTCGGCCACCAGTTCGAAATCGAGGCTCGACGCGCCAAAGCCGATAAAGCTTGAGCGAATGAACTCATGCTTTTCGGCCTCGACCTGTGTTTTCAACAAGGCGGGCAAAGCGCGGAGCATGTCGGGCGTCGTCTGATAGACGACGCCGATCGCGAACTGGACGCGCCGACGATGGAGATTGGCGTAGTTGGTGATCTCCTTCGACAGCAAGTTGGTGTTCGAGATCACCAGCAGTTCGCCATTGATCGAGCGCAAGTGGGTGCTCTTCAGACCGATCCGTTCGACCGTCGCTATGCTGGTATCATATTTGATCGTCTCGCCGACGCGGAATGGCCGGTCGAAGATGATCGAGAGCGACGCGAAAAGATCGGAGAAAATGCCCTGCGCCGCAAGGCCGATCGCGATGCCGCCGATGCCGAGGCCCGCCACCAGCCCGGTGACATTGACCCCCATATTGTCGAGGATGACGATCGCGGCCACGGCGAACAGCGCGACGCTGATCAGCAGGCGAATGATCCCCATCGCGTTGGACAGCGTCTCGTTATGGCCTTCGGCGGCCCGCCGCTGGATCAGGCCGAGCACGATCTCGCGCGCCCAGATTGCGACCTGCATGACTACCGCGATCGTGAATACGAACTGGATCAGGTGGAGGATCAGCGCGGGCGGCTGGGCATAACCCGCAACGAGGCGGATCGAGATGATCGCGAGGACGAGCGACTTGGTCTTGTGGATCACCCGTCCGACGATGTCGGTCAAGGTAAACTGTCCGGGCGCTGACTGCGCGCGTTTGAGCGCGAAGGTGCGGATCATCGAAAGCAGGAAATATATGATCAGGCCGACACCGATCGCGATGCCGATCTGGAGCCAGTGGCTTTCGACCCATGCGACGCTGCTGTCCCACCAGTAGCGCAGATCGTCGAGCGGGTTGTTGGCATCGGCCGGGGCGGGGGCAGTCTTGGGGGTGGCTGTCTTGGCGGCGGCGAGGATAGAGAAAGTCACGTCGGGTCCTTTGTGGGTCGGATCAGGCGGATTGAAGCAGCACCGCGGCCGCGGGCGTCTGCTCCAGATAGGTCAAAAATCCGCGTTCGTAACGCGAAAGATAGCGGGTGGCGCGCGGCAGCTTGCCGATCGCGGCGGCAAAGTCGTCGCGCGCCTGCACTGCGGCGAGCATCGCGGGGTGAACATAGGCCTTGCGCGCGATCGCGGGGGTGTTGCCGAGGCGGTCGGCGACATGTTCGAGCATTGCCTTCAGCGTCGGTGGTTCGGTCGCGTCGTAGAGGAAGGCGAAGGCTTCGACGCTCGCCGACCAGGTGCGGAAATGCTTGGCGCTGAATTCTTCTCCCATCGCCTCCCGGATATAGGCGTTCACATCTTCGGAGGCGACGGCGCAGAGACCATCGTCATCCTCATATTGGAAAAGATTCTGCCCGGGCAGGTCCTGCAATCGGCGCACCAACGTCGTCAGGCTGCGGTCGCTGATCGCGACTTCGCGCTTGGCCCCACCCTTGGCGACATATTTGAGGCGCAGCGTCTTGCCCGACAGTTTCGCATGGCGCTGGCGCAGCGTCGTCGCGCCGAAGCTCTTGTTCGCCGTGACATATTGCTCATTCCCGACCCGCAGCGCAGCGAGGTCGAGCAGACGCACGACCGCCGCGACGACGCGCTCGGAGCAGAGCGTCCGGCGGTTCAGATCGTCCTCGAGCCGCGAGCGAAGCAAGGGGAGCGCATGGCCGAATGCGGCGCAGCGATCATATTTGTCGGCCTCGCGCGCCATACGGAAATCGGGGTGATAGCGATATTGCTTACGCCCGCGCGCGTCATAACCTGTCGCGAGGATGTGGCCGTTCGGGGCGGGGCAGAACCACGCGTCCTCATAGGCGGGCGGTAGCGCGATCGCGTTGAGGCGGTCGATCTCGTCGCGGTCGCGGATGACCTTTCCCTTGGCATCGCAATAGCGCCAGCCGACGCCCGAACGCGTGCGGCTGATGCCTGGCAGGCTGTCGTCGACATGGATCAGGCGCGGTGCGGACATGGATCCATAGCGCCTCGCCGCCGCCGATGGTTCCCGGCCGCGGCGTGACGCCGGCGGATCAGCTCTCGCTGTGGCCCGCCGCGACGATGGTGCGCGGCGCCGCGAGCAGGCGGTCGCCGACCCGCTGGGCGATGCGCCGCCCCGGCACTTCTAGCGCGATATGGAGAAAGTGCGCCGCGGCCAGCGTCATCAGCGTGAACGCCAGGATCATCGTCGGATCGACTCTCTCCGGATCGTCGACGAAGAACAGCTTGAAGAGGATCCACAGGAAGAAATGAGACAGATAGACGGCATAGCTGATGTCCCCCAGCCATATTGCGATCCGGCCGGACAAGAGCGGCCGCGGCGCCGTCGAGGCCTGCAGCGCGAGGATGACGACAGCGGTCATGATCAGCGGCACCGCCGCCGGCTGCGACCCCACGACCCCGAACAAGACCGCCGCGGCGCTAATCAGGCCGAGCGCGGTGGCATAGATGATCGCCGCGCCATGGGATCTCTCGCGCTGCGCCGTCCACCATATGCAAAGCAGGATGCCGATGCCGAATTCGACGATACAGCGCACGAGCCCGGTCGCGGGAATATCGTCGCCGATGCTCGCGCGCCCCGTCGCCGCGAACCACCATCCCAGACCGCCCGCCATCGCGATGATCAGCAAGGGAAAGCTCCAAGCGCCGCGCGGCAGGCGGGTCAGCCAGCCGCCCGCAATCGCCAGCAACAGATAGGCCGCCCATTCGGTCGAGATCGACCAGGCGGGATCGTTCCACGCCAGGCGGTCGCTGAACCCCCAGTTCTGGACGAGCAGATAATGGGCGGGAAGTTCGGCGAAGCTGTAATGTTCGCCCGGGTCGCGGCCGCTGACAATCAGCGCCGCCGCGAACAGCATCATCGCCGAGAGGACCGCGAGATGGAGGGGAAAGATGCGGGCAAACCGACGGACGATGAAATGCGGCGCCGCGCGCACGCCGCGATCGCGGAATTCCTTGCCATAGGTCCACCACAGAACGAACCCCGACAGGACGAAGAACAGATCGACCGCCAGATAACCCTGCGCCAACACCGAAATGACCCGATCGGGCAGAAAGCCGGTCATTCCGCCGCGAATGTGGTAGAAGAGCACCGCCAGCGCCGCGAACCCGCGTAGGCCGGTCAGCGTTGGCAGCATCTGTCCGGGTGCGAGGGCCGCGGTCATGCGGCGACCGTCCGGTGCGCGGTCAGCGGGCGCCAGCCCGCGTCCCTCTCGCGGCGGCGGCAATAAGTCGTCAGCCCGATCTCGAGCGCCAGCATCATATAGATGAAGGGCTGGAAAGCGATGGCAACGAACAGCGACCCGACGAGATAGACGATATGGCCGTGCTGAAGTGCGGTCGCCAGCGGCGCGATCCATTGCTCCTCGCCGCGCCGCGTCTTCAGATAGCGCCGCCGGATCCGTTCCATCTGGACCAGCCCCGCGACATGGAGGAGCAGCCACATGGCGGTGCCCGGATAACCCTGTTCGCCGAGCATTTCGAAATAGGCCGAGTGATAGGCGCGCGATTCTTCCTCATAGACGCTCGCCGCTTCTTCGGGGCTGCTCGCTTCCTTTTCGACGCGAACGCGGTTCTGCAGAAAGGCGTTGAAACCGCCGCCGAACGGATTGTCCTTGGCATATTCCCAAGTCCACGCCCAAACCGCGACGCGCGTCGAGGCCGACTGGTCGGCCTTGTAGCTGCGGATCGTCTCCATGCGCTCGGTGTAGCTTTGCGGCAGGAAGGGAATGGCGGCGGCCGCGAGCAGTCCGGCGCCGGCGATATAGAGAAGCCGGTGCTTGACTGCGCGCAACGATAGCAGGGCAAGCACGACGAGGCAGACGAGCCCGGTGCGCGCCTGTGTCCCGACGGGCAGCAGCGCGCAGGCAAAGACCAGCGCGAAACAGAAGAGCGAGACCATCCAGTCGGGCGGAAAGATCGTCCCATGGCGGCGATACCACAGGATCAGCGGGATGATCGATATGGCGACGCACGACATGGTGCTGCCCTCATACAGCCCGTAATTTTCGCTCATCAGCAGTTGCAGCGAGCCGTAGCCGCCCCCTCCCGCCGCAGTCTTGATCCCCCCCGCGATTGCGATCGCCGCCGCCGAAAGCAGCAAGATCAGCGCCAATGCCTCGATCCTGAGCTTGGTCCGCAAGGTGAGCGGCAGGAAGATAGCCCAGATCAATGCCTTCCACACCCAACTCCACTTGTCGGCCGCCTCGACCGGGAAATCGGCGTAGATGGTCGTCATCCAGCAATAGACGAGCAGCATCACCAGGAGCGTTTGGCGACCCGACCACCGCGTGTCCTTCTTGTCGTCGGCCACGAGCCATCCAGCGATCGCGAGCCCGAAGACGATCAGCGAGATCGGTATCGAGTTGATGAGGAAATAGCTGAGGCGCTGCGGCGCGACGATATCGATATAGCAAAAGCACAGCACGAACAGGAACGGCTTCCGAAAGCCGATCGCGATGAAGGCGAACAGGAAGGCGACGAACGCAATGTCACGCATCGGTGCGGGCATCCCGTTCGGCGTCGCGGCGTTGCTGCCATTGCAGGCGCGGGCTGACCTCGCGGTCGAGATCGTCGCGATGGAGCAGGCGCCACAGGGCAATCGCCATCAGCACGTGCGTCAAGGCAATGGAAAAATTGTCGACCATAGAAGGTGTTGCCTACGCTATTGGGGTTGACGCCGCGTTAAGCCTTGTCTGCCAAAGGCACTGTACGATGACCCGAATTCTGCACCTTCTCGATCATAGCTTGCCCGCGCACAGCGGCTACACCTTTCGCACGCGCGCGCTGATGAAGGCGCAGGTGGCGAAGGGATGGGAGGTCGCGGGGGTTACCGGCGTGCGGCATCCCGAGCCCGGGCCGGACCGCGAGACCGTCGATGGGCTGACCTTTTACCGCACCCCGCCGATCGCGCCCGCGCGCGCGCCGATCCGCGAGTGGCGTGAAATCGGCGCCCTGGCGAAGCGCGCCGAGGCGCTGGCGCGCGAATGGAAACCCGATGTGCTGCATGCCCATTCGCCAGTGCTCGACGGGCTCGCGGCGCTGCGCGTCGGCAAGAAACTGGGTATTCCCGTCATCTATGAAATCCGCGCCTTCTGGGAGGATGCGTCGGTCGGCAACGGCACCGGACGGGAGGGAAGCTTGCGCTACTGGCTGACCAAGCAGCTCGAAACGCATGCGGTGAAATCGGCCGATGCGGTCGCGGTGATCTGCGAAGGATTGCGTGGCGATTTGATCGCGCGCGGCATCGATCCCGCCAAGATCACGGTGTCGCCAAATGGCGTCGACCTCGAACTGTTCGGCGATCCGACCCCGCGCGACGATAGGCTTGCCGACACGTTGGGTCTTGCGATCGACGATGCGGTGATCGGCTATATCGGCAGCTTTTACGATTATGAGGGGATCGACGATCTGATCGCCGCGATGCCCGCGCTGGTTGCCGCACGGCCGAAGGCGCGGCTCCTGCTCGTCGGCGGCGGGCCGATGGAGGCGGCGTTGAAGGCGCAGGCGGCGGCATCACCCGCCGCGGCGCATATCCATTTCGTCGGCCGAGTGCCGCACAGCCAAGTCGAGCGTTATTATTCGCTGATCGATATCCTCGCCTATCCGCGCAAGAAGATGCGGCTGACCGATCTCGTCACCCCGCTGAAGCCGCTCGAGGCGATGGCGCAGGGCAAGCTGGTCGCGGCGTCGAATGTCGGCGGCCACCGCGAGCTGATCGAGGATGGCGCGACGGGCACCCTTTTCGCGCCCGACAACCCCGCCGCGATTGCCGATGCGCTGGCCGCGCTGCTCGAAAATCGGGACATGTGGCCGGAACGACGACGGACGGCACGTATTTTTGTCGAAAACCATCGTAACTGGTCATCAAACATTTTACGTTACGAACCCGTTTACCAGCGATTGTTGGGTGGCGCCTGAAGGCGGCCGCGCAGATAGATGACAGGATGGCCCGATGGGCTACACGGAATTGGACGATATGGACGAGACGAGCGTAAATCGGACCAAGGCGATAGCGACCGCGCTGCTGCGCGCGCTTCAGCCGGCGATCCCGGCGGTGATCGGCGCCGCGGCGCTGACCTTCCTGTTCGCCGCCGTGATGCCCTTTTCGTGGGTCGCGGGGATCAGCTGGAACCTCTATCTCGATCGCCTGTCCGACTTGTTCGTTCAGCCGATCGGCAATGGCGGCCGACTTGCGCTGGCGTTCGGCATGGCGGCGATCGCCGCGGTGATCGCGGGCTTTGTCGCGGTGCTGATCGCCAAACCCGAAGCAGCGGGCTTGTCGTCGCTGCGCGAGCGTTTCCGCCCTACGTCTCGGGACGTGGAAAGCGACGATAGCGAAGAGATTCCGACGCGCCGCCGCCGCGTCGACCTGCATCCCGATGACCCGCCGCGTCCGCCGATCCGCGCCGGGCGCGATCTCCCCGCGGGCGGACTCGACGGAAGCGCAATTGCCGAACCGGTTGGGCCCGGCCTGCGGTTGGGTGAAGCCGAAGCCGAAGCCAACGAGGCCGGCGAACTGGTGCTCGCCGATCTGGCGCCCGAAGAGGAATTCGGCGGCGACGCGCCCTGGCTACAACCCGCCGAGATGACCGCGCCGCCGCCGATGCCCGATCCCGCCGACAAATCGCTCGACGCGATGGTCGCGCGCTTCGAAGCCGGGCTGGCGCGCCGCCGACAGGCCGCCCCTATTTCGACGGCCGCGATCGCGATGTCCGATACGGTAGAGCCCGAAAGCGAACCCGAGGTCGACTTCGCGCTCGAAGCCGCGCTCAGCACGCTGCAACGGATGACGCGCCAGTCGGTCGGCTAATCCTCGACCGTCAAGATTTCGATCCGTAGCATCTGCGGATCGGCACCGCATTCCACCGCGACATCGGCGACGATATGCCCGGGCAGCGCCCATTCGGTCGCGCTCAGCCGGTCCTGTAGGACGCGGCATAGCGCAGCGCCGTCGCCGGCCGCGAGCGTACAGGGAAAGATGTGGCGCGCGCCGACAAAACTCGCGCTCGCCCATGGGCGGAACGTCGAGGCTCCGACCGACAGGCCGTGCGGAAGCTCGCGCATCAGCAGGACGCGGAGCCGACGGTGCGGGCAGCCGGGGCGCGGCGGCTGGGCGGGGGACCAGCGCATCATGCCCGCGCGCCCTTGCGCAAGTGACGCATAGCGCGTGTTCGCCGGTCGCCGCCGGGAATGACGGTGCCCGCACGACGATCGGCACGCCATTTGTTCATGAAATGTTCCGAGCGACGTATCACATCGCGTCCGGGCTCGCGGCCGCCGCGCAGATCGCTGACAAGGCGGGGGTCGCGCACGGCGTCGCGGCCGAACACGCTTGGGGGCATCGCCGTTTCCTTCAGAAAGGCTTCGATCCGTTGCAGCAGGCTGCGTTCCATAATTTCCTCCCTGATCGAACCCATATCGGGCGACTCACCCAATAGGATATTTCCTATTTGATGTTCATTTTCCTACTTGTCTAGGAAAAATCCGTTTGCTAGAGACGAAATAGGAAGGACCAGCCCCCAGCGACCTATGGCCGATTTCGATCAGGATCCGCGCGCCGCGCTCGACCGCCTCTTGACGGAAAGAGGGATTGACTATGCGCGCATCTCGCAGGTGATCGGGCGCAACCCCGCCTATATCCAGCAGTATATCAAGCGCGGTTCGCCGCGGCGGCTGGGCGAACAGGATCGCGCGCGCATCGCCGCCTATCTTGGCGTGTCCGAGGCGATGCTGGGTGGCCCGGTACAGCGCATCGCGACCCCGGCGCGCGTGCGCGGGCCCGGAATGATTTTGGTGCCCAAACTCGCGATCGGCGCCTCGGCGGGCGCGGGCGCCAGCGTCGATGGCGAGGCGGTCGAGGGCGAAGTCGCGTTCGACCCCAAATGGCTGCGCGACTTGGGCGCCGACCCGCGCGCGCTCAGCATCATTCGCGTCGAGGGCGATTCGATGGCGCCGACGCTCGACGATGGCGACGATATATTGGTCGACGGCGGCGATGCGGCGGCGCGGCTGCGCGACGGCATCTATGTGCTGCGCATGGACGATGTGCTGATGGTGAAGCGCGTCGCGCGCGCGCCGGGACAGGGGCGGATTTCGGTGATCAGCGACAATCCGCACTATCGCAGCTGGGATGACCTGCCGATGGCGTCGGTGCAACTGGTCGGCCGCGTCGTGTGGACGGGCCGGCGGGTGCGTTGATTATCTTCGCCTGACGGCGGAGGCGGCACCAGCCCGCTCCCCGACCGGGCCTCCCACAGAGTATCCTGAAATGGGAGGCCGGGTGGGGGAGCGGGCTGGTGCCGCAATCGATTTAACGCGGCGCCGCCATCACTGCTTCGATCTCATGCTCGAGCACTTCGGCGCGCTGGCATTGGTCTTCGTTGCCGTCGCGGCATTTCTCGGCCGCCTTCTCGCGCTGGCGCGACAGCTTGCCCAGCTGTTCCTCGCGTTTGCGCATTTCGCGGCCGCGGTTACGATCCGATTCGTCCTGGCTCGTGGTCGACCAGTCGGCGACCTGGCCGACCGCCTTGAACGGAGCGGTCACCACCGTCTTCGCCGCACTGATGCAGCCGGCGAGCAGGGGGGCGGCAATAACCGCCAGGATTAAAACGCGCATATTCTTCTCCTCGCCAATGGCGCCCCATCGCATAACCGCCGCGATCTGAACAGGATGTTGCGACGGATCGGCCCGGCATACGGCCAATGTGTCACATCACTGAAATAAATGGTTAAAGTGGTGTTTACCAAGCAGCTTTAGGTCGAGGCACGAACAAGGTCGCAGATTGAAGAGAGAGTGATGAACGCCATGGGATATGCCTTTACGCCGTCGACGGGCCACGCGTCCGCGATCGGCGCCGACGCGCATATGTCCGAAGTCATCGACCTGTTTCGCGGCAATCCGCAGCTCCGCGCGCTCGCGGTCGTCGATGGCGAGAACCGGCCGGTGGGGATCATCCGCGAACAGCGGGTGCGCGAATTGCTCTTCTGTCCCTTCTGGTTTTCGCTGATGCAGAATCCGACGATCGGCGGCTCGATCGCGTCGATGATCGAACCTTGTCCGATCGCCGACGTCGCGCGCTCGACCACCGATTTGCTCCATATCGCGGCGCAGTCGCCGGGGCAGCAGGAGCTGATCCTCGTCCGCGCGGGGCGCTTCGTGGAAACGCTCGACAGCGGCCAACTCGCCAAGCTGGCGATGCTGCGCGAGGTCGAGCTGGCGCAGGAACGCGCGGCGCGGACGACGCACATCGACGATGCCGGACGGCGGTTCCAGCAGGAGATCACGACGCTCACGGCCACGCTGTCCGACATGGCGCGCAAGGTCGAGATGGTCGCGGGCACTTTGTCCGAACGCGCGCGGCAGACCGGCCGCGACGCGGTGACGGTCGCGGGCGCCACGGCGCAAACGCTCGCTGGGCTGCACGAGTTGGGCGACCGCGGCCATGCTCTCGCCGCGACGATGGCGAAGATCGTCGACGATGGTTCGCGCGCCCGCGTCGTGCGCGGCGACGCGCATCGAAAGGTGAAACAGGCGAGCGAACGCTCGATTGCGTTGAAGGCCGCGAGCCAGTCGATCGAACAGATGCTCGCGCTGATCATCGACATGGCGAGCCGCACCAACATGCTTGCGCTCAATGCGGGGATCGAGGCTGCACGCGCCGGCGATGCCGGCCGTGGCTTTGCCGTCGTCGCGTCGGAGGTCAAGACGCTCGCCAGCCAGACGCGCTCGGCGGCGGGCGACATCACCCAATATGTAGACCGGATCCGCGACATCGTCGAACAGGTCGCGGCGGGCTTTGTCGAGGTCGAAAAGGCGATCGATGCGAACAACGGCTTCTCCGACGCGATCGATCGCGCGGTCGATGGGCAGAGCGCGACGACGCTGATGATCGCGAGCTATGTCGAGCAGGCGGTGTCCGCGGGCCGCGAAATCGACGTGCGCGTACGCGAGATCGGGCATGGCGCTACCGCCGTCGGCGATGGAGCGCAGGCGTTAGGTCAATTGTCCGCTGGCCTGACCGAGGCGGCGCTGTCGCTGCATCAGCGCGCGCGCCATTTCGTCGAAACGGTTGCCGTCGCATGATTTTGCCCCGCTGGCGCAAGGGGTTGCCCGATGGCGCAGCACTGATAGGATGACGTTCGCGCCGGGGGCGTCAGAGGCCGCCGGCGGGGAGGAGGGTCATCATGACGAATATCCAAAAGGGTCTTGCCGAATTTATCGGCACGTTCTGGCTTGTGTTTGGCGGTTGCGGCAGCGCGGTGCTTGCCGCGGCGTTCCCCGAGGTCGGCATCGGATTGCTCGGCGTTTCGCTCGCGTTCGGTTTGACGGTCGTCACCATGGCCTATGCGATCGGCCATATTTCGGGCTGTCACCTCAATCCCGCGGTCACCGTCGGGCTATGGGCAGGCGGACGTTTCGATGCGCGCGAAATTCCGCTTTATGTTGTCGCGCAGGTGCTCGGCGCGATCGTCGCGGCGTTCCTGCTCTTCTACGTCGCGAGTGGCAATCCCGCTTATGATCTTGCGACCAACGGGCTCGCGGCCAATGGTTTCGATGCGGGTTCGCCCGGGCATTATGACATCTGGTCGGCCTTCATCATCGAGATATTGCTGACCGCCTTCTTCCTCTGGATCATCATGGGGTCGACCGACGGGCGCGCGCCCGCGGGCTTCGCGCCGATCGCGATCGGCCTCGCGCTGACACTCATCCACCTCATCTCGATCCCGGTGACCAACACCTCGGTCAATCCGGCACGCAGCACCGGCCCCGCGCTCGTTGTCGGCGGCATCGCGCTGCAGCAATTGTGGCTGTTCTGGGTTGCGCCGTTGATCGGCGGAGCAATCGGCGGCCTGCTATACAAGACGCTCGGGGCCGACAGCTTTCCGAAACCGAATATCGAAGGCGAATAATTGCCGGGCGGCGGGGGACAAAGCCTCCGCCGTTCCTATTTCAGCAGATCGATCGCAAAGGCGCGAACCTCGTCCGCGATGTCGGGCCGTTCGAGCGCCACCGCGATGTTCGCCTGGATATACCCGGCCTTCGATCCGCAGTCGTAACGCGCGCCGTCGAAGGTGACCGCGTGGAACGGCTGGTTGCCGATCATCGCCGCCATCGCGTCGGTCAGCTGGATTTCACCGCCCGCGCCCTTTTCCTGTCCTTCGAGTACGCGCATCACTTCGGGTTGCAGGATATAACGGCCCGAAATGATCAGGTTCGATGGCGCGTCGGTGACTGGCGGCTTTTCGACAAGCCCGGTCACTTCGGTCAGCGCGCCATCGCGCGCGCCGGGTGCGATCACGCCATAGCTCGACACTTGCTCGTGCGGCACTTCGAGCACCGAGATCAAATTGCCGCCGACCTTGTGATAGGCATCGACCATCTGCTTCATGCAGCCCGGCGATCCATGCATGAATTCGTCGGGAAGGAAGATCGCGAAAGGCTCGTCGCCGACGATGTCGCGCGCGCACCAGATCGCATGGCCGAGGCCGAGCGGCTCCTGCTGGCGGACATAGGCGCAGGCGCCGGGGCCGAGCCGCGTTGGACCCAAAACCGACAAATCCTTGCCGCGTTCGGACATCGTCTTTTCGAGTTCGAAGGCGACGTCGAAATGATCCTCGATCGCGCTCTTGCCGCGGCCGGTGACAAAGATCATCTGCTCGATCCCCGCCTCGCGCGCCTCGTCGACCGCATATTGGATCAGCGGTCGGTCGACGACAGGCAGCATCTCCTTGGGGATCGCCTTGGTGGCGGGCAGGAAACGGGTGCCGAGACCGGCGACGGGGAACACGGCTTTACGGATCGGTTTCATGGGCCAGGGCTTAGCCGCGAACGTCGTTTAAGAAAAGCGCGAGGTAGCCGTCTTCGACCGAGTTACTGCGGGGTGACGATCACGACCACCCGCCGATTGTCCTGGCGGCCTTCGACGGAGTCGTTGCTCGACATCGGCACCGCTTCGCCGCGGCCGACAATCTGGTCCGGCGAAAGGCGCATCCCACCGGCCTGGAGCGGAATGGCGACGGCCTGCGCGCGCGCTTGCGAGAGCGCGAGATTATAAGCCGATGCGCCGGTGGAATCGCTGTGCCCCTCGACGCGCGCGGTGGTGATGCCCACCGACGTGAGGTTGCGCGCGAGCCCCGCGATGCGCACGCGCAGATCGGGATCGACCGTCGCGTCGTTCGAGGCAAAGAGCAGCCGCTCGTTGAAGGTCAGCTCCCAGCCGGCACCTGTCTCGACAAACCCCTCGGTCTTCAGCGCCGCAATCTGGGCGGGCGTGAAGCCGGTCGTCGGCGGCACGCTTTGACAGGCAGCGAGCAGCGCGGCGAAGGCGATCATAAACAGGGTCTGGAGCGATCGGGGGAAATTAAGCGTCACGGCGTCTCTCCGCTGGTCATCATCTGGAACGGTTGGTCAATTTGTCGGCGTACATGGCGGCATCGGCGGCGGTCAGCAGCGCGGTCGCGTCGCTGCCATTGTCGGGGAAGGTCGCGACGCCGACGCTGACCGCGGCGCGATAGGTTTCGCCGCCGGGCAGCAGGATAGGTTCGGCGACGCTGGTGCGGATCCGGCTCGCTAGTCCTTCAGGATGCACCTCTTCGTCGAGCTCGACGATCACGATGAATTCATCGCCGCCGATGCGTGCGGCAAAATCGCCTTTGCGCAGCGCGTCCTGGATCCGCGCTGACAGCGCGACGAGCACGGCGTCCCCTGCGGCGTGGCCGAAATTGTCGTTGGCCGCCTTGAAATTGTCGGCGTCGATGAACAGCAGCGCAAAGCGGTTTCCGCGTGCCGAGGCCGCCTCGATGCGCAGCGCGAGCTGTTCGTCAAAGGCGTCGCGGTTGGGCAGTGCGGTCAGCGTGTCGTGCGATGCGCGGTGCGCGAGCAAGGCGCGTTCGCTCTCCATATGGCCCTGCCAGCCCTGCAGCTCGTCGAGCAGCGCGTTGATATCGCCGCCCAGCCGGTCGAGTTCGGCGATGCCGAGCGGCTGGACGCGCTTGTCGAACCGGCGGTGCAGACGCACGTCGTGGGCGACTGTCGCAATTTCGTTCAATGGCTTGACCAGTTCATATTCGAACCGCCGCGCGAGGAAGATGGTGCCGAAAGCCGTGATGAGCAGGCAGGCAAGACCGGCGAGCAAGCCCAACCGGACATAATCGATCAACGTCGAGCTATCGCCCCACACCTCGATCGTACCGATCGCCGACCCGTTGCGCTGCACCGTGACCGCGAAGGGGCGGGGAAAGAAGATGCGGGTCAGGGTCGGTGCCGGATCGGCGGCGGGCGAGGTCCATTCGGTGACCGGGCGGCCGACATCGTTGAGCACGCGCAACCGCGCAATGCCGGGGATGCGGGTCAGCGGCTCGAGCCCTTCGCGCACCGCCTGCGGATCGTTGAACACTAGCGCGGGTTCGACGCCATAAGCGCCGAGTTGCGCCGCCAGTTCCATATTGCGGTCGGCATAACCCCGCAGCGCGGTGACTCCGGCAAGCAGGATGGTCAAGCCCGAAAGCGCAACCGCGAACAGCGTAATGCCGAAGTGAAAGCGCGACAGCAGCTTTTGCAGCGTCGTGCGCGCGCCGATCCGTTCGACCGGCGGGGTGGGGGACTGGCCGGTCATGACGCCCCCCCTTCGCCGCCGCCGATGCGCAGGACCCGCGGATCGATACGCAACGGACCGCGCCCGATCGCGTCGATGTTGACCGAAAAGCTGATGCTCGCCGCTTTGTTGCTGAGGCAGAACATCGCGCCATAGATGCAGGCGGCATCATCGTCGGTGATCGTCAGGATCGGACGCCCGCGTACCCACGCGATGAGCTGGCGCCGATCGGCGACCGGCATTCGGCCAAGGAAGAGGATGTCGCATTCGGGGGTAACGGTGGCTGTGGTCACCCGGCGGACCGTTACCGAGCCGGGGCCCGGAACGTCGGGCGCCATGCGATCGGTCAACCGCGGTGCGCCGACGACGCACATCGTCCGGGCGGTCGCGGCCGATCCGGTGGGCCAGCGCGCATAGCTGACGATGCCGCCCACCATCCGGTTGACCGCGCGCGCCATCCCGCCCGAACCATCCTCGACGGCGGTCTGGTTTGCGGCTTGAACCGACATCTGGGGCGTCGTGACCAACGCGCCGATGAGAAACAATGATGCCAGCACCTAAGCAGCGCCCCCAACTGCGTTTCAGGGGCATGTTGCCCCAGCGAAGGCGCGTCCGCTAGTCAAAACAATTGGAAAGTCAATGAAAAGTGACGTCATGCGTCCATATTGCAACAGCGGCCGCATGACCCATCGCGATTCTATGCGCTACGCAAACGGTCACTGAATCCTTTGTGCAGTTTAGCCAGTTTAGGCGGGATCACCGCCATGCAATAGGGATTGCGCTGGCCTTCGCCCTCCCAATAGGCCTGATGATAATCTTCGGCGGGATACCAGTCCGAGGCGCTCTCGATAGTCGTGACGATCGGCGCGGGCCAATCGGCCGCGGCGCGGGCGATCCCCGCGCGCGCGGCATCGGCCTGCGCGGCGTCGAGCGGGAAGAGCGCGCTGCGATATTGGGTGCCGATGTCGTTGCCCTGGCGGTTGAGCGTCGTCGGATCGTGCGTCGCGAAATGGACGTCGAGCAGGTCGTCATAGCTGATCACCGCGGGGTCGAAGGTGATGCGGATCGCCTCGGCATGGCCGGTGTCGCCGCCGCAGACCTGCTTATAGGTCGGGTTGGCGACCGCGCCGCCAATATAACCGCTTTCGACGCCCTCGACGCCCTCGAGCGACTGAAACACGGCTTCGGTGCACCAGAAGCAGCCTCCGGCAAAAATGGCGGTCTCTTGGGTCATCGGTATCGATCCTTGTTGGGGAGAATGGATTGTCCCCAAAATAGGACGCGCGCCAGCCTATTCCAAGGGCGGCGGCGCGTCGATCAGCGGCGGATGCAGCGGCTGGCCAGCCGCACGCGCCGCTGCAATGGTCGCCGCTTCGGCTTGCAGTGATGCCACACGGTCGCGCCAGTTCGGATGCGTGCTCGCCTGGAGCAGGGGGCGTCCCTTGCGCCGACCGAAGCGCTCCCAAAAACGCGCGGCGGCAGCGGGATCATAGCCCGCGCCGGCGAGCAGCCACACCGACAGCCGGTCGGCCTCGACCTCGGTCTGTTTGAACAGGCGGGCGTTGCGGCCAAATTGTTTGCCGAGCCCGCGATCGATCCCCGCGGCGTCGAGCCGGGCGCGGTGGCGCAGAATATTATGCGCCAGTTCGTGCGCGATCGCCGCAGCCAGTTCCTCGTCGTCCGCCGCGAATTCGGCAAGGCCCTGGTTGACGAGCACCATCCGGCCGTCGGCGACCGCGCCCGCCCTTTCATTGGCCTCGACGCGAAAATCGCTGGCGCAGCCGGTCATGGGGGTCAGTGGAACGGCGCGCCCGTCGGTGAGGCCAAACCAAATCGCTGTGTTGGTCGGCCGAGCGGCCAGCATTTGTTCGAGCGCGGTGATGCGTGCGAAGGGGTGGTCGCCGATACCATTCGCGACCGGAGCCATGTCGACCCAAGCGACACCGTCGCCCACATGTAAACCTGCCCGATCAGCGGGAGAGCCCGCCGCGACCGCCGCGACAAAGGCTGCGTCCCGTTCGACCGCTCGATAAGCCGCAAGCGCCGCAGGCCGCTGCGCCTTGTCATAAAGCCGCGGGTCCCCCCAGATCCATCCGAACTGCGGCTGGCGCGCGGGACACCAAGCGGCGTTGGCGGTCGTCAGGCGAAAGCCGATCGTCGCGACGCGGGCCTCGGTTGCCGCCAGCGCGGCATAGGGAGATTGCTGGGCGAGCGCGGGGGCAGCCATCGACAGCGACAGGATGGCGACGATCGATCGGGCGTTGCGAAGCATCGCCATCCCCTATCAAGCCGCGCCTGTCGCGGCCATGAATTTCCCCCGGCGCGCGGTTTCGGACCTCTTGCCTATCGCCCGGCAAGCGCCGATAGGGCGGGCAATGACGCACGCCTCTGTCTTGCCGGCGCCTGCCGCCCGCCAACCCCGCCCCGCGGCGCTTGCGCGCTGGCTGTGGGCGGTCGCACTATTGGTCATCATCGTGGTCGGCGTCGGCGGGATCACCCGCCTGACCGAATCTGGACTTTCGATCACCGAATGGCGCCCGGTTTCGGGCGTGCTGCCGCCGCTGAGCGAGGCCGGGTGGATCGCGGAGTTCGAGAAGTACAAGCAGATCCCGGAATATCGGGAAATCAACCTCGGCATGACGCTCGCGGGGTTCAAGGCGATCTTTTTCTGGGAGTGGCTGCACCGCATTCTCGGCCGACTCGTCGGCATGGCGCTGCTCGTGCCGCTTGCCTGGTACGCCTGGCGCCGCGCGATCCCGGCGGGCTATGGTCCGCGTCTGCTTGCGCTTGCCGCGCTCGTCGGGCTGCAGGGCGCGATCGGCTGGTGGATGGTCGCCTCGGGCCTCGAATATCGCACCGACGTCAGCCATTTTCGCTTGGCCACCCATTTGCTGACCGCGCTGTTCCTGCTCGCGGGGCTGGTGTGGACGGCGCGGGACCTCGATACGCTGGCGCGCGATCCCTCGTCGCGGCCAGCGCGACTGACCGGGCCGGCCGCGGGCGTCATCGCGATCCTTTTTGTCCAGCTGTTGCTCGGCGCATGGGTCGCGGGGCTCAATGCCGGCTATGTCGCGAGCACTTGGCCGCTCATGAACGATCATTTCGTGCCCGAGGGCATCGATTGGGCGGGCGGTGCGTGGCTCGCGCTGACCAACGATCCCTTCCTGATCCATTTCCTCCATCGCTGGTGGTCGTGGGTTGCGGCGCTCGCGCTGCTTCTGCTCGCGCGTGGCTTGTCGCGACAGGGCGCGCGCGGCGAGGCGCGGCTGCTCGTAGCTGTCGTTGCAGCGCAGATGCTGCTCGGCATCTGGACCGTCGTGTCGGGCGTTTCGATGTGGATTGCGGTGTGGCATCAGGTTACCGGTGCGATCCTCGTTGCGGTCGCCGCGGCGGCGCTTCACCAATTGGGCCGCCGCTCGGCATGATCCCGGCCGGCAGCCTCGGCGGCGCGCTTTTGCTGCTGGCGGCCCAGCCCCTGCCGTCCTCCGTCCCGGGCGAAGGTCTCGCTGCGGCGGCGGCGCATTTCCAATTCGCTCCCCCCGTCGGCCAGCCCATGACCTATCGCGTGACGACGCGCCGCATCGGCCGCGAGGGCGCGCTGATCAACTTCTCGCTGACCTATGCGCTGCAATGGCAGCGCGTCGGACGCGGCTATCGGCTCGAGGCGGTGATGCAGCGGATCGATTCCGATGCCCGCCCCGAAGTGACCCGTGCGCTGTCGTTGATGCTCGAGCCGCTGGTCGGCGAACCGACGGCCTATCTTGTCGCGCCCGACGGTAGCCGTGTCGACTTGGTTGATCCGGACCGCCTGTGGGCGCGGGTGACGGCGCGGATCGAGGCGGTAAGCGCCGAATCGGGACGGCCCGAGGCGAGGCAATTGGCGCAGCTGGTTGCCGCGCTGCCCGCGGGCGAGCGCGACCGGCTGGCGAGCGCCGATATCCGGGCGCTGGTTGCGCCCGCCAATGGCGCCATTCCCGTTTCGACGCTGGCCGACGGCGCCAGCGTATCGATGATGCACGACGGCGCGTTGCAGACGATCGCCAAGGTCGAACGCGATTCCGCGCCTGTCGCCGGCACCGCCAAGCCACTGGAAATCGACAATCTATGGACCGTGGACACCTCTACCGGGCTGGTCATGCGCGAGCAGCGGCAGAGCTGGATCATCGACGCGGAAGGCGATGGACGAACGCTCGTCGAAGAGCGGGTTCGCGCGCTGGAGTTCACTCCCGAAGGTTGACGGTATCATAATACCTGTCGGCAAAGCCGCGATCTGCTTGACTTTCGGCGCGCTAAGCGCCATTGGCCCGCTCCGAAGCGCCGCTGCGTCCCTTCCAGGATCAGGCGGCGCGGTTTGTTTCCGGGCGGCGGCATGGCTGCTCGTCCTAGTCCCTATCTGTCAAGGAGGTCGCCATGATGAAGGCGCTGACCAAGACGACCGTTTCGGCGAACGCCAGCACGGTCGAAAAGAAATGGGTGCTGATCGACGCCGAGGGCCTTGTTGTGGGCCGCGTTGCATCGATCATCGCCAACATCCTGCGCGGCAAGCACAAGCCGTCGTTCACTCCGCACGTCGATTGCGGTGACAATGTCATCGTTATCAATGCGGAGAAGGTGGCGTTCACCGGCAAGAAGCTGGCCGACAAGCGTTACTACAAGCACACCGGTTATGCCGGCGGCATCAAGGAAACCAGCCCCGCGAAGATCCTCGAAGGCCGTTTCCCCGAGCGCGTGCTCGAAAAGGCCGTCGAACGCATGATCCCGCGCGGCCCGCTCGGCCGCCAGCAGATGCGCAACCTGCGCATCTTCGCCGGCACCGAACATCCGCATGAAGGGCAGAGCCCCGAAGTGATCGACGTCGCGTCGATGAACCGCAAGAACAAGGTGGGTGCATAATGGCTGACGAACAGACCATGACCGATCTCAAGGATCTCGCCGGCGCCGTCGAAGGCACCGTCGCCGCTCCGGTCTCGACCACGCCGCTGCGTGAAAAGATCGTCGACAAGCAGGGCCGCGCCTATGCGACCGGCCGTCGCAAGGACGCCGTTGCTCGCGTGTGGGTCAAGCCCGGCACAGGCAAGATCACCGTCAACGGCCGCGACCAGGAAGTTTATTTCGCACGTCCGACGCTGCGTCTCGTCATCAACCAGCCCTTCGGTCTGACCGAACGCGTTGGCCAGTATGACGTGATCGCAACCGTCAAGGGCGGTGGCCTCTCGGGCCAGGCGGGCGCCGTGCTGCACGGCATCGCGCAGGCGCTGACCCGCTTCGAACCCGCGCTGCGCGGCGTTGTGAAGACCGCCGGCTTCCTGACCCGCGACAGCCGCGCGGTCGAGCGTAAGAAGTACGGCAAGGCCAAGGCCCGCCGCAGCTTCCAGTTCTCGAAGCGCTAATCGGTTTTCCGTCGACGGACGGACAAGGGAAGGGCGGTCCGGCAACGGGCCGCCCTTTTCCTTTGAAGGAACGTCTCGTGATGTCTGCTATGGGGTGGAGAGCAGACTCTCAATTTTCGTCGAAGCGATCGCTCCTCATCGCGGAGATTTCCGCCCGCAAAAGTTGATAGCGGCGCTCAACGTCAACCATGTGCGCCACCTCCGAGGGGCGCTCGCAATCAACCTCTTTGAGGATCGCAACCATAGTGGGAAAGTCGCCGTCGCGACGCGCTTGCGACCATTCCTCAATCCGATCTGAATCCAGAATGCGGCCCCAAACACCTTCGTCATCTGGAGCGTCGGAATCCCAATTCGCGTGGATGAGGGGACGCTCCCAATTGGCATCGCGGCGCCACGCGTTCGAGATTCGTCCATCTTTCGTCCAAAACTCAAGCACGCGAATTTCGAGTGATGTCATGCAATAGCCCCCGCTACAGCGCGCGCCCATTTCGGCGCAGGCAAATGGCGGGTCACCGATATTTAGGCGGTTTTCAAAAGAGATTACATCCCGAAGGCTGGCGAAGGATGGGGGTTGTGGGCCAATCGCAACGTCATAACGAGTTCGACATTCCCGGCATTCGGTATGGACCAACGCAATTTCGAACGATCCGACGATAGCTGGATCGAACGCACCGTAGCGAGGCACGCCGTTGAACCACCAGGTGGGTCGTTCTGAAATCTGGGCGATGATTTCATCGTATCGAAAGTGCATTCATAGCTGATGCTCTTTCGGGGTTAGTATCCAGTGAATGCTAAACGTCCGCAATCGGTCGTTTCCGGTCATTTCGTCCGCATCGGAGCCGAATGACGGCATGGGGGTGGTGAGCGGACGTCCCCAACATTCGTCATTCCCGCGAAGGCGGGAACCCAGGGAGGGGTCAGCCGACGCACGCTCTGGGTTCCCGCCTTCGCGGGAATGACGAAGTTTTAATGACGCGGAATGGCAGCTATTGATCGTTAGCGGTCGTTGCTAAAGCAACTCCAGGCTGCCCAGCGCGAGCGCTTGTTGCGCCGGGCGTTCGGCCATCACCGCGAACATCTCGTCGCCGCGCGCGGTGCGTTCGACGCTCATCGACGCGAAGACGGCCATGAAATAGCCGCTGAGTGCGCCGACGCGATAGTCGGTCCATAGCGACTCGGCGTCGGCCGCGATGCCCGCCGCGCTCAATGCCTCGATCCAGTGATCGAACGCCGGCCGGTCGGCGGCGGCGCGTTCGAATGGGTCGGCGATGCTGGTGCCGACCAGATAGGCGAGGTCGGCGGCGCCACTGCCGCGCCCCAGCGTCTGCCAGTCGACGAGCCAGCAGGCCTCGCCGTCGGGGGCAAAGAGGATGTTGTCGATGCGCAGGTCGCCATGAACGATCGTGCGTGCCGCGGGCTCGCGCGCCAGATAGGCATCGAGCCGGTCCACGAGCCCGGCGCCCAGGTCGAGCACATCGGGCGCCAGCCGCGCTGCATAGCGTTCGCGAAAGCCGGCATAGAGCTGCGGGAACAGCGCGCGGACCAGATCGCCATTGTCGCGCGACAGCCAGGCCAGGTCGGTAAGTCGCGCGTCGTTCCACAGATGCGCGTGGAGCTGCGCCGCTGCCTTGATGCACGGAACAAGCGCCGCGAGGCTCAGCCCGGCGAGTTGGTCGCCCTGTCGCGCGGGCGCGAGGTCGGACAGGATCAGGATGAAATCGACGTCGTCCGCCGCAATGTCGGCGAAGTGGCACACCGGGGCCGCAACGCCGCTGTCCGCCGCCAGTTCGCGATACCAGCTGACTTCCTTGACATAGGTGCCGGTCAGCTTGGCGATGTTACGGCTGGCCTCGTCGTGGCTCGGGCATTTGGCGATCACGCTCGGCGGTGCGTCGGCGCCGTCCGCCCAGTCGAGCGTGAGCCGATAACTGTCGCACATCTGGCCGGTGCCAACCTTCGCCGATGCGAAACCCTTGAGCTGTCCGGGCCGTCCCAGCACGGCGCCTAGCCATTCGGGCGCCATCGACCCGGGGGAGGTCGGAAAGGTCATGCCGCGGGGTCCATCAGTCCCAAAAGTCCCGTGGGCCCGTGCGGCCCGACGAACAATTGTTCGAGGACGCCGACACCAATGTCGTGACGGTCGCCGTCGACGAGTTCGGCACGGACGACCGCCTGGACGTGCATCGCGAGCGGGTTGCCCCATTGCCGATCGGCTTCGGACAGGCGGTCGTGCGCAACTTCGAGTTCGCCATGGTCGAATCCGTGGCCCCAGACGGGGTGGGTATAGCCCAGCCCGCTCATCGCAAACACCGGCCCGCTGGGTGTCAGCGCCAGGCGCGTGCTCTGGTCGAAGTCCGCAGCCAGTTTCGACAGGCGGCGTGTTCCCGGCTGCCATGCAGCGACGAAAGCGGGGTCGGCGAAATGCCGTTCGCTCCCATCCCCGCCGACCAGCACGGCGCGGCGATTCCACGCATGGCCTTCGCCATCGTCATTGCTGTGAAAGAAAAGCGAGCGATCCTCGAAATTGCATGGCGTCCACAGCCAGAAGAATTGGTGGAAATTGCCCTGCGGCGGCGGTTGCGGCTCGGCAGCGCCGACGGGGCGAATGCCCCAGCTGCGGTCGCGCGTGCCCGCCCAACCGGCGCCGACATCGATGCGCTGCCCATCGACCGAAAGCCAGCCCGACCAATGGCCGTTCTGGGTCATGCGCGTATAGTCCATAAACAGGCGGGTGCCGTTGCGGCGCGTGAAGCGCGGCTCCTCGATGGGAAAATGGCGCGCGGTGAAATGAAGCTCGCCGGCGAGCGGGCCGTCGTTAGCGGCGATGCGCAGCGTCAACCGTTCGAGAGGTACGTCGACGGTGATCGCGATCGGGCCCACCGACAGGTCGAGCCGTTCGCCCGCCGAGCGGCGGCTCGCGCGAAGGTTATGCTGCACGCCATCGAAGAGCACGCAAAAGGCCGCATCGACAATACCGAGCTGCGGATAGAAACCCATCGCCGCGGCAAAAAAGACCGATCCATCGGGCGAATAGCCGTTGAAGAAATAGCGGTCATAAAAATTGCGGTCGGTGCCCGCGAACGCAATCGGCTCGGCGCTCTGGTGCAGCGGGAAATCGTCGCCCTTTGTCAGCATCATTTCTCATCCCGTTTTTTCTTGCAACGTAACGGGATGCGGCGCGGCGTCAATGCACTGGCGGGTCGACCGGCGGCACGGCGTCGATTGGCGCAACGGGTTCGCCGGGCTTGCGCGGCGGCAGCGCGTCGGGCGGCACGTCGGCAATCTGCATGTCGGGGGTCGGGACCGCCTCGACGTTGCGAACGCGCACCGCGATGTCGCCATCCTTGATCCATAGTTCATTGAAACTCGGCGGAGTCGAGCGGATACGCTGCGACAGCGTTCCCGCGCCGATCATGCGGATCGAACCGGCTGGGGTTTTCTTGACCAGATCGAAGGCGTCGTGGACATGGCCGGTCAGCACCGCCGCGACGCTGCGCGCTGCGAGTTCGCCGAGCGCACGTTCACCGCCGCGGGTCAGCGCGCGACCGCGCGTTCCGGCCTCGACCAGCGGATGATGCGCGGTTACGAGCGTGACGGTTCCAGCCGGAAGCGCGTCGATCGCGGCGAGCGTCTTTGCGAGCGCCTTTTCGGTGACCCAGCCTTTCGACCAGTCGAGCCGCCATTGGGCGCGCGTGGTGGTCTTGAGCGGGACGACCGCGACCCCTGCAATTTCGAGTTCGCGCTCGACAAGCCGTTCGATCCCACGGATCCGGCGATAGGGATAGAAGAAGCGCTCGAGTGGGTTGAAATAGGGCAGGTCGTGGTTGCCGACTTCGACCGTCACCGGCACGTCGAGCGCGCGGATCCAGTCGCACGCCGCGGCAAACTCGCGTCTTCGCGCACGCATGGTCAGGTCGCCGGTCACCAGCACGGCGTCGGGCTGCTCGCGTCGCACGCAGCCCTCGAGCCAGCAAAGCGCGGCGCGGTCCTCAAGCCCGAAGTGCAAATCGCTGATATGGAAAAGGTGGGTCATGCGGTGGCGAGGAATGCGAGCGGGCTGCGTTCGAGGCGGTAGGTAGCGCCCGACGGCAATTCGGCGGGTTCGCCGTCGAGGAGCAGGCCTATCGACGCTTTGCTTTCGATGACGACCGCCCGGCGTTCGGACAGGTCGACGCTCGGCCCTTCGCGAAAATCGCCGCCGAGCCACGCAATCCCATGGCTCAGGATCGACCCCGCGCTGTCGGTGATCAATCCCTCGGCAAGGATACGATCGGGCTTCGGCGTCAGGTTGATTGCCTGGAACGACTGGTCCGAACCACGAATGCGCACGCCGTCGCCATACAGCGTCGCGTCGATCGCGCCGGGGATCGTTTCGGCAAGGCCGCTGAGGCTGAGCGAGCGAAATTGCTCCCGAACCTCGGCCCATGCCGTCGTCGGCCCGGCGATGACGCCGATATACGCACGTCCTGCGTCGGAGAGGATCGTTGGCGGATTGACTGCGCGAGCCCTGCCTGCGAGCGCGTCGTGCAAAATATCCTCCGGGTTGGCATCGCCGTGCAGTGTCTTGTGAAACAGGTTGAGCGTCCCGCCCGGAAGCGGGAGCATCGCACCGTTCCATGTTTCAAGCTTGGCCGCCGCGGCGTTGAGTGTGCCGTCGCCGCTGAGGACCAGCAGCAAGTCGACGCCTTCGCCCGCCAGTATATCCGCCGACGGCAGCTCGCCGTCGGGAAGGAGGATCGTGCGGACGAGCGGCGCGCCTGCCGCATCGCATATTTCGCTCAGACGGCCGACGAGCGCCTCGTCGGAACTGCCGCTGCGCAGGTTGCAGATGAGGGCGGGGCGGGAGAAGCTGCTGGCCATTGCCCTATCCTACGCGCGAACGGGGAAAAGGTGGCGGCCAATATCGCGCCGCCGTCTTGTTCGTCGCACCGCCGCCCTGTAGGGCGCGAAACATGGCGGGGCCGGTTTCCAGAGGACGACGGTTGATCAAATTGCTTTTCGTGGTGCTGCTGCTCGTGCTGCTGTTCGGTGGCGGCGCCAAGATGATCGTCGCGGGCGGCGCGAAATCGCTGAACATGGCCGATAAACTGCTCGGGCAGGGCGACGGCGCGCGATTGCTGCTGGCCGATCAGCCCTATGGCAACGGTCCGCGCCAGTCGCTCGATATATGGGTGCCAAGCAATGCCAAGGACGGCGACCAGCTGCCCGTGATCGTGTTTTTCTATGGCGGCGGCTGGGACAGCGGCGAGCGGGGCAGCTACGGCTTTGCGGGACGCGCACTGGCGCGGCAAGGCTTCGCCGTCGTAATTCCCGACTATCGGCTGGTTCCCAAGGCGCATTGGCCCGACTTTATCGAGGATAGCGCGGCGGCCGTCGCGTGGACGCACGAGCATATCGCCAAGCTGGGCGGCGATCCTGACCGGATCGCGCTGATGGGCCATTCGGCGGGCGCCTATAATGCCGCGATGCTCGCGCTCAACCCGCAATGGCTGCGCGCGGCAAAGAGCGATCCGGCCATCATCCGCGGCGTCGCGGGGCTCGCCGGCCCCTATGACTTCCTCCCGCTCGAAAAGGGTGGGCGCGGGGACAAGGCGATGGGCAAGGTGCGGCCGATCGAGAAGACGCAGCCGATCCACTTCGCGCGCGGCGATGCGGCGCCGCTGTGGCTTGCGACCGGCGACGGGGATGATACGGTGCGCCCGCGCAACAGCCAGAACCTCGCCGCGGCGATCGAGAAGGCCGGCGGGACCGCGACGCTCCGCATCTACCCCGGCATGGGGCATACGGGCATTGTGATGGCGCTCGCCGCGCCGTTTCGCAGCCGAGGGCCGGTGCTCGACGAAGCGACCGATTTCCTGCGCGGCGTCACCGCGCGCCGCGTCGCGCCCGTCGAGGCGGCGCAGTGAGTAGCTCCATTCCCGCTATCGTCCTTGCGGGCAGCCGGCCCGGCCCCGATCCGCTGCTGACTGGGACCAGTGTTTCAACTAAGGCGTTGCTGCCGATCGGCGGGCACGCGATGCTCGTCCATGTGGTGCGTGCCCTTCGCGGTTCACCGCTGATTGGTCCGATCACGATCCTCGCGCAGAACAGCGCCGAGTTGGCGGCCGAGCCGGGGCTTGCGGGCCTGGCCGGTCTGCATTTCGTGGATTCGGGGCAGGGAATCAGCAGCTCGCTCGCCGCGGCGTTGCCGCCGGGCGACGACCCGCTGCTCGTCACCACCGCGGACAATGTGCTGCTCATGCCGACGATGGTCGCGGAATTTCTGGCCGGTGCCGAGGATAGCGATGTCGCGGTCGCGATGGTCGAGCGCGACGTGCTGCTTGCGCGCTATCCCGAGTCCAAACGCACGTGGCTGAAATTCCGTGGCGGCTGGTGGTCGGGAGCGAACATGTTCCGGCTCCGCGGGCGCCGCGTGCTGCCGTTGCTAGATTTCTGGGGGCGCATCGAACGCGACCGCAAAAAGGGGCTCAAGATCGTCGCGGCTTTCGGCCCGTGGCTGCTGATCGGCGCGTTGCTCCGCCTCTTCACGATCCGGCAGGGCGTCGCGCGCGCCGGCCTGCGGTTTGGCCTGAAGGCGAAGGTCGTTCCGATGTCCGAACCCGAGGCGTGCATCGATGCCGACAAACCTGCCGATATCGAGCTGATCGAAGCGATATTTGCCGCGCGGCGTGAAGCGGCTATAGGGCAGCCGCTATGACCATCGACAAAGCCATCATCCTGTCGGCCGGGCAGGGCTCGCGCCTGCTGCCGCTGACCCGCGACATTCCCAAATGCCTGATCGAATTCAATGGCCGCAGCCTCATCAGCTGGCAGGTTGCGGCGCTGGTCGCGAACGGGATCAAGGACATCGTCGTCGTCACCGGATTTCGCACCGAACGTGTCGAGGATCATGCGCTGCAACTTTATCGCGACACCGGCGCGCGAATCCGCACGCTGTTCAATCCCTTCTTCCAGGTCGCCGACAATCTCGGCACCTGCTGGATCGCGCGCGAAGAGATGGACCGCGACTTTATCATTCTCAATGGCGACACGATCATCTCGGATGAAATCGTTGCGAAGCTGATCGCCGGCGCGAACGAGCCGATCAACGTGACCGTCGACGTCAAGCCCGACTATGACGATGACGATATGAAAGTGAACCGCGACGCCGAGGGCCGCCTGCATCACATTGGCAAGCGGCTGCTGCCCCCCGACACCAATGCCGAATCGATCGGCATGCTCGCCTTCGTCGGCGATGGCCCGTCGATCTTTCGCAACCAGGTCGACCAGATGATGCGCACCCCCGACGGGGTCGAACGCTGGTATCTGCGCGCAATCGACATCATCGCCAAGGGTAACCGGGTCGGCACCGTGTCGATCGAGGGGCTCGAATGGCAGGAAGTCGACTTCCCGCAGGATGTCGAAGCCGCCGACGCGCTCACCGCGAAATGGGCCGAAGAAGGCCGCTACGCGAAATAGGGTTTGAGCCAGCCGGTGAGCGCGGCGATCTGTGCGTCGTCCGGCTTGATGGCTTGCGCGAGATCGGGCTGGCCCGGCCAGCCTGCATCGGGAATTGCAATACCCGCGCCCGACCGTTCGCCGTCATAACGCGGCAGGACGTGGAAATGGACGTGCGGGTCGACCATCATCAGCATCAGATAGTTGATCTTGGCATAGCCGACGGCCTGCGTCAGCGCGGCCTCGGCCGCAGCGGTCGCGACCTTGAGTTCGGCATGCGCTTCGGCGGGCAGGTCGCCGAATGCCGTCGCTTGGGATTTCGCCGCCAGCACCAGCGCGCCAAGCGTCGGCTGCGCGGGGCGGAGCAGCACGACCCAATGTTCATATTCGGCGATCAATGTCGCCGGATAGCCGAATTTTACGATCGTCTCGTTCATGCTTCTTCCATCCAACTGACTATTGGGCGGCCCGACCTCTTCACCGCATAGGCCTGCACCAGCCGCACCGCGTGGACGACGAGCGAGATGACCGTCCACCAAGCGAGCGCGATCAACCCGATGTCGGGGCGCCCAGCGAGCGTAGCAAAAAAGAGGATCGCGATGTTCGGATTGCGGCGTGCCGTAACGAGGCGGAAATCGCTGTCGAACTTTTGCCACACATGGATGTCCATGCCGAAGTCCTTGATGAACAATCCTTCGATCACGCGCTGGACCACATAGCCCGCGACGACCGCGATCATTACCAGCAGGAAGGTCTGGTTCGACAGCGCGAGACCCCAGCTGCCGAGCCCGACACCCCAGAAATACCACCAGAAGGGCGGGTGGACCAGATCGACGCCATGGTCGGCGACATTACCCCATTTCGACGAGGTGATCGTGCAGCGCGCAAGCTTTCCATCGACGGTGTCGAGCACCATGAAGATGAAGCCCGCGAGCATGCCTTCCCAATAATGCCCATAGGCGAATAGATAAGTGGCATAGATGCACAGCGCCGCGCCGATCGCCGTCACCATATTGGGCGTCATGCCGATACTCGCCGCGCCGCGTGTCAGCCACAGCGCCAGTTCGGGCCACAGATATTTGGTCAGCGCATCGGTGACGCCCTTATAGGCGCCGAAATAGCTCTTCCGCTCGATCTCGCGCCGTGTCTCGGGCGTCAGTTCCCTGACGAAGGGCTGTTCGAGTTTGCGAAGCTGGCGGTTGTAGAGCTTGCGCCCGTCCGAAAGGTCGATGACCGTCGCCGCCATCGGGTCGCTGCCGGCCGGTACCTGTCCGATCACCGGCGCGCGGCCCCAGGCGAAAACCGTGCCCGGCTGCTCGATCACCCAGCGCAGCAACATCGGGTCGAAGACATAGGCGAGGTTGAAGACCAGCTCGTGTCCCGGCGCGAGCGGCTTGCCGTCCTTTTCCGCCATCCGGCGGCAACGCTCGGCGTTGGTCATGCCCCAAATCGGGGTGGCGTTGTCGCCGAGAAGGCGGATGGGCGCGCTCATCGCGCTGCCCGCGCGAAATCGAGGATGATGTCGGCCTGCCGCGTCGAGGCCGGGATCGGGAACTGGTCGATGGAATCGGTCATGGCGGCTTCCTGAGCATCAACAAAGCCCGGTTGCAAGTCCGCAGCCCGTGCCAGCGCGGCGGGAAGGTCGGCGATGTCTTCGATCACCTGGCCCAGGTGCCAATGCGCAAACGCCGGATCGTCGCGCCATGCGCACCGGTTGAGATTGAGGAAGATGCACGGACGCGGACGCAGCAGGAATTCGTAAACCTGGCTCGACACGTCGCCCAGATAGATATCGGAACTCATCGTATAGCTCATGTCGATCGAATGATGGCTTCCCATGTCGACGCGAATATGTGGCGCGGTGGTCGTGATCGGGGGCGTGCGCTGCGCCAGTTTCGTGTGCGGTGCGATGATGACGTTCCATCCCTCCAGCGCCTCGAGCGCGGCCAGAACATTGGGCCCATGCGCCGGCCATGACGATAGTTTCGTGTCGAAATGCGGATTGTAGAACAGCGTCGGCCATTCATTGTCGAAATAACGTTGCCGCTCGGCGCATATCTCGAACTTGGCATAGCCGCCCACGACGACATTGCCCGGCTCGGACAGCTTTTGCTCGATCATGCGCCGCCGGTCCTTTTCGCCCGCGACGAGGGTCAGGTCGATCAGCGCGTGGCGCCGGCGGTAACCGCCCTCGCGGTCGCCCGCGCCATGTTTGATCACAACAATGCGCGACGAGAAGCCAGGGATGTGTTTGAGCCACGCGCTGGAAATCTCGGTCGTAACCAGCACGGGAAATCGACGGATCGCCGGATAGTTGAGCAGCAAGGTCGCGAGCCGCGAGGGTTGGCGGAACAAGGAGTCGGGGCCGCAGGGCGGGCGGCGCAATAGTATAGGTTCGAACCGTTCCTGGGGATCATAACTGAGCGCCAGATCGAGAATCTGGCGCGACGGCGACAAGATCGAAACCCGGACATCGTCGCGACCCGCCAGCTCAAGCGCCGTCGGAAGCCAGTGATAGAGCTGCTGCGCTTCGGCTATGGCAAGGAAGGCGATGGGGGTCGGCAAGGGGGACTCCAGTGGCGGGGGACTGGGAAAAGGATCGAGCGCATTCAGCTCGGCCCTGTAACGATCTCGAAGTCGAGCGTTTGCCAGCCGTGGTGTGCGGCCAGGCGGGCCAGATGGCGGCTGCGCCCGATCAGCCAGGATTCATTCGCCAGCGCAAAGGTAGGCGCGTCGCTCGGGTGATCCGAATAGGCGCGGATATGCGCCGCGCCGCCGGCCGCGTTCTCATCGAGCCACTTGGTTACGCGCCGCGCCTTTTCCGTCCCGTAGCAATTCTCTCCGTCAAGCAGGGGCAGCCAGTTTCCGTCCGCGTCGCGCCGGTGGCGCGTCGCGACAATGGCGTCGAACTCCAGTGCTTCGGCAATCGCACCGGCATAAAATTCAGGCGCCGCTGTGGCCATCAGCAGGCGATATCCCTCGGCGCGGTCGCGCGCGATGCACGCGGCGGCGCCCGGCGGCACGTCGCGCGGCACACGCCACGCGGCGAAGTCGGAAGCAAGTGCTGTGGCACGCGCCGGGGAAATGCTGTCACCGAGCATCAAGCGGATTGCCGCGGGCTTGAACCGGGCGCGTCCGTAAAGGCGCAGCGCATAACCGAACATCAACGCCGCGAGCGCGGGGAGTAGCAGCAGGCGCCAGGGCGCCGCGCGCCATGCCGCCCACAGCAGGAATAAAGTGAAGGTCGGCGTGCGCAGCACGGTACGATCGAGATCGTAAATCGCAACGCGAACGGGGGGCGGCGTATCGGTCATGTGTTTTCGTGCTCGAACAGCCGCAGCTTGCGGCCGGTCTTGCCCAGCGACATGCGATCAGCGAGCGGCAGCGCAAAGCGTAGCGCAAGCCAGATCGCGGCAACCGCGATCAAGCCGAGCAGGGGCAGCGATACGGCGTCGGGCAGCAGGTCCGCGAACACGGCTGCGGTGCCGGCCACCAGAGTGATCGCTATCCCGCGCAAGGCCACCGCCGGAAATTGCGCATCGAAGGGATGCAGCTTCTCGATCATCGCGAGCTGAAGTGTCGGGATCGCGGCCATCACGACGAGCCCGATCGCTGTCGCGAGCGTCACGCCGGTCAGCGGATCGAGGTGCCCCACGACCAGCCACCCCGCACCCACCGCGACGGCAACGCCGAAGATGCTCGCGGTGAGCTGTTGGCGGAAGGCGGCGACAACCTGCAGCACCGGCGCCGAAATACCTAGCACCGCTTCAGCGGCGCGCGCGAACAGCAGGATGACGAGCGCGGCCTGCGCCGCCTGCGCCTGATGCCCGAACAGGCCGAGCAGCGACGCGCTGCCTGCGGCCAGCACGGCGGCAAGCGGCAGCGCGATCGCCGAGATCAGCCGCGTCGCATAGGCATAAATGTCGGCGACCTGCCGCCGGTCCTCGCGTTCGGCGCTCGCGGCCAGCGGCGCCATCACGTAGGTGAACGCAATTCGCACGAGCTGGACGACGCTCGACAGCTTGCGCGCGATCGTGAACAGGCCGGCAGCCGCTGCGCCAGCCGCGCCGGGAAGCAGCATATTGAGGATGAGCGCGGGCGCGTCGCCGAACAGCCGCGTGATGATGTTCGACGGCAGGATCGAAAGTCCCGCCCAGAAGGTGTTGCGCGTCGTCTCGGTGACCCAAGGCCCGGCCCACAAATCGGCAAAACTATAGTGGCGCGCGAGCAGACGCACGCTGAGCGCCGCGGTGATTGCAAGCGAGCAGAGATGCGCGATGAACAGGCCCTTGAGGCCAAGTCCGCCGGCGAAAAACAGCCCCGCGAACACCAGTCGCAGCATCTGTTCCCACACGATCCGCAGCCGGATTTCGGCACCAAACACCATCCGCGCGCGCAAGGCCGACGTCGCGATCTCGACAAAGGCCCATAGCGGCAGCGCCCAGACGAAGATGCGTATCGCGGGGGTGACGAGCTCGCGGTCATGGTCTGCGACATTGAGCAGAGGCCCGAGGTCGGCGGCAAAAGCGGCTATGATCGCCGCGACGATGATGCATGGTCCGACGCCGAAAATCATCGCAGTACGCAGCGCCGCCGCAGCCTCGGCATTGCCCGCCGATTGCGGCACGGTGCGCTGCATCGCGCTCGTCATACCGAGGTCAAAGACATTTTCGAGCAGATTAACCGCGGCCCACAGCACAGCATAGAGGCCATAGCCCGCAAGGCCGAACATCAGCACATAGAGCGGCTGCGCGACAATCTCGACCACTGCGCCGAGACGCGCCAGCACGGTGGTGCCAAGCCCGCGCGCGACGCTGCGGCTGGTAACGGCGGGTTGGGCGACGTCTTCGCTCATCGTTGCCGCACCTAGCGACTCGTTCGCCGCGCCGCCAGCGGCTTTCGCGCTTTGACTTTCTTCACCCTCTTGTCGACTCTGCCATTCGGGTCTAGGCAGCCCGCAATTGTATAGGGAACCCCGCGATATGGCCCAATTCGTCCTGCCCAAGAACAGCCGCCCGCAAAAGACGGGCAAGGTCCACAAGGCCGAAGGCGCCGCGGCGGTAAAGAAATTCAAAGTCTATCGCTACGACCCCGACAGCGGCCAGAATCCGCGTTTCGATACGTTCGAGATCGACACCGAAAAATGTGGCCCGATGGTGCTCGACGCGCTCATCAAGATGAAGAGCGAGCAGGATTCGTCGCTGACCTTCCGCCGCTCGTGCCGCGAGGGCATTTGCGGCAGCTGTTCGATGAACATGAACGGCAAGAACGGCCTCGCCTGCACGACCGCGATCGAGGATCTGAAGGGCGACATCACGATCACCCCGCTGCCGTCGATGGACGTGATCAAGGACCTCGTCCCCGATTTCACCCATTTCTACGCGCAATATGCGTCGATCGAACCGTGGCTGAAGACCAAGACGACGACGCCGAGCGGCAAGGAACGGCTGCAATCGCCCGAGGAGCGCGAGAAGCTCGACGGCCTCTATGAGTGCATTCTCTGCGCTTGCTGCTCGACCAGCTGCCCGAGCTATTGGTGGAACAGCGACAAGTTCCTCGGCCCCGCGATCCTGCTTCAGGCCTATCGCTGGCTCGCCGACAGCCGCGACGAAATGACCGGCGAGCGGCTCGACGAGCTTGAGGATCCGTTCCGCCTCTATCGCTGCCACACGATCATGAACTGCGCCAACGCCTGCCCCAAGGGCCTCAGCCCGGCGCGCGCGATTGCCGAGATCAAGAAACTGGAAGCCGAGCGGCACGTGTGAACGACGGGATCGAGGAGCCGAAGCGCCGCGAATATTTCAGCGCCGAGGAACTGGACGGCGGCTGGATCAGCTGGGACCTCAAGGACGCGACGCGGTTCAACAGCTTCATCGAACCGCTGGCGGTGCGTGTCGAGGCGCCGACATCAGATGGTCGACCGCGCGCAAGGGTGCGGATGCTGCCCGAACGCAAGCACAGCAACCTCGGCGATAATGTCCATGGCGCGGTGACGCTGGCGCTCGTCGACATCGCGCTGTTTGCCGCGTCGCACCAGTTTGGCTCGCTCAACGCGGGGCATTCGGTCACGCTCGACCTGTCGACGCAATTTGTCGGCGCCGGCCGCGTCGGCGAGCCGCTTGACGCTATGGTCGAACTGGTGCGCGAGACGGGGCGGCTGATCTTCCTGCGCGGGCTGGTCGTGCAGGGGGAGGGCGACAGTCATATCGTGTTGAGCTTTGCCGGGACGATCCGGAAGGCGAGCCAAAAGTGACCAGTGTTCTTGCGGCCTATGACGCGCTCGTCGCGGCGGGCGAACTTCGCCCCGATCCCGAACAGCGTGCTGCGGCCGAGCGGCTGAACCGGTTGCAGGCCGAACTTGAAGCGGTGCCGAAGCGCGGCAGCCTGCTGTGGCGTCTCGCGGGGCGCAAGCCCGAGGCGCTGCGCGGCGTCTATCTGTGGGGTGCGGTCGGGCGCGGCAAGTCGATGCTGATGGACCTGTTCTACGATCAGTTGAATATCCAGCGGAAGCGGCGCGTCCATTTCCATGCCTTCATGCTCGACGTCCATGCCCGGATGCGCGAGGTGCGGAAGAGCGAAAGCGGCGATCCGATCCCGCTCGTCGCCGATGCGCTCGCCGAGAACACGCGCTGCCTTGCGTTCGACGAGATGGTCGTGAACAACAGCGCCGATGCGATGATCCTGTCGCGCCTGTTCACCGCGCTGATCGAGCGCGGGGTGACGATGGTCGCGACGTCGAATCGCCCGCCGAAGGATCTCTACAAGGACGGGCTCAACCGCGAGCATTTCCTGCCCTTCATCGCGCTGGTCGAGGAACGGCTCGACGTGATGGGGCTCAACGGTCCGACCGACTATCGTCGTGATAGGCTGGGCGACGGCGCGCGCTGGTTCGTGCCCGCCGACGATGCCGCGAGCGCCGCGCTGTCGGCCGCCTTCTTTCGCCTTACCGACTATCCGCCCGAGGATCGCGCGAACGTTCCGACGCTCGAACTCGACGTCGGAGGCGGGCGGACGCTGCACGTGCCAAAGGCGCTAAAGGGCGTCGCGGTTTTTTCGTTCAAGCGCTTGTGCGGCGAGGCGCGCGGTGCGGCCGATTATCTGGCCGTCGCGCGGTATTTTCACGCCGTCATCATCGTCGGTATCCCGCGCATGGGCCCCGAGAACCGCAACGAGGCTGCCCGCTTCGTCACGCTGATCGACGCGCTTTACGAATATAAGGTCAAGCTGCTCGCGAGCGCGGCCGCGATGCCCGACCAGCTTTACATCGCAGGCGACGGGGCGTTCGAATTCGAGCGCACGGCAAGCCGTCTCGCCGAAATGCAGTCGGACGATTATCTGGCGCTAGGCCACGGCCAGGAAGACGCCACCTAAAATCTTGCCCCAGCGCGACGAGTTGACCGTCACGGTAATCAGGTCACGGACATAGCGTACCTCATGCGCCAGATGGCCATAGGCCTGTTCGATCGTGCGGCGCAGCGTTCGCAAGGGTTTCGGCGCGGCAACGCCGATCCGTGCCGGGCGCTCGGGCGGCCCGGGCAGGGTGGCAAAGCCGCCGCTGGTTACCCGCGTGTCATCGGCGACGGCGCGGCACAAGGCTTCCATCCGCGAAATCGCCAGGCCATTCGGAACCTCGCGGTCGCGGCTCAGCAATTCGAAACTGTGGCTGAACGCCGAAAACTGGATCGCGCCGCTCGCCGCGCTGTGATCGAGCGCGTCGCGCATTTCCTCTTCGGACATCGCGCATAGCTGCGCGGGGCGAAAGCGGCTCGCGCGGTCCATCAGCCCGCTGACGGGTACCTCGACCACGCCATGGTGGGTGCGCATGCCGAGATTGCCGGCGTCGAGCGAGATGTCGCAGCCATGGCCCTGATACGCGCCGTTGAAGCTGCTGTCGAAGCGGAAGCCCAAGGCGGCCAGCGCGCGTAGCGTGTCGTCGTTGGCGCCGAAATTGCCGGCACGAAAGGCGGTCGGCTTCGGCGCGCCGGCACCGACAAGAATGTCGCGGGCAAGCGCGATCAGCTTCTTCTGCGCGCCAAGCGGGAAATCGCCGATATTGCGGCCGGTGAGCCGCCCGACGGGGTTGAAGCGCGCAAAGGCGAGCCATTCGGTGTGGATATGGACCTGTACCTCATGTCCGCGGGCGACGACCGGCCGGACGATCGCGTCGATCACTTCGGGGCCATAAACCAGCGCGGGCATCGGATCGACGAAGAAGGTCCCGGTCAGCCCGTGGCGCTCCAGCATATCCATCTGGAAAATAATGCCGAAATCGCCGTCGCGGCAGCGCCCGAGGATCGAGCTTTCGAAATTGGCGCGCGCGTTGGCGCCGCGCTGGTAGAGGCCGGCCGACAATTCGGTATCGAAACTGATAATTGCCCGGGTCACACCTCGCGCCTAACAATACTGCGATAAGGGAGAGTTAACCGGCCCCTCCGGGATATCCCGTCCGATGCGACATACCCTAATGTGCTGATATATAGCCACCAGGATAGGGCAACCCCGCCAAATATCCATCTATCCTGACGGACAATCCGGTGTCAGCGTTGCGGAAGCGTCATATCCTGTTTGCGCTTTGCAGTCGTCCATAGGACAGCAGGACGAGCGCTCGCACAGTTTATAGTTATTGCGAACTATTAGCAAAAAAAGCCTGTTTTTCGTCCTTTTGGCGGTTGTTTCCTTAAGGGAATCGGCGTAGGGGCGTCGCCAGTCTTGGGACCGGCAAGGGGCTTTAGCCCGTGCCTCCGCCGGTCTGTGAACCAATGCCGGGCTTGCCACGAAGGAGTGCCGCGCACCATGGGACGCAAGAAGATCGCTTTGATCGGAGCCGGAAATATCGGCGGAACGCTGGCGCTGCTCGCCGCGCAGAAGGAACTGGGCGACGTCGTCCTGTTCGACGTGGTCGAAGGCGTGCCGCAGGGCAAGGCGCTCGACCTGTCGCAGGTCGGCCCGATCGCGGGCTTCGATGCGAAGATCACCGGCTCGAACGACTATGCCGACATTGCCGGCGCTGATGTCATCATCGTCACCGCGGGTGTCGCCCGCAAGCCGGGCATGAGCCGCGACGATCTGCTCGGCATCAATTTGAAGGTGATGAAAGCCGTGGGTGAGGGCATCAAGGCCAATGCTCCGGACGCTTTCGTCATCTGCATCACCAATCCCCTCGATGCCATGGTCTGGGCGCTGCGCGAATTCTCGGGGCTGCCGCACAACAAGGTCGTCGGCATGGCCGGCGTGCTTGATTCGGCGCGCTTCAGCCACTTCATCGCTGACGAATTTGCCGTGTCGGTGAAGGATGTGAACACCTTCGTGCTCGGCGGCCATGGCGACACGATGGTCCCCGTTGTCCGCTACTCGACCGTCAACGGCATCCCCGTTCCCGACCTCGTGAAGATGGGCTTGTCGAGCCAGGACAAGATCGACGCGATCGTCAAGCGCACGCGCGGCGGCGGCGGCGAAATCGTCGCGCTGCTCGGCACCGGCTCGGCTTTCTACGCCCCCGCAGCCTCGGGCATCGCGATGGCCGAAGCCTATCTCGGCGACCAGAAGCGCATCCTGCCCTGCGCCGCTTTTGTCGACGGCCAGTATGGCGTCGACGGCCTGTATGTCGGCGTGCCGGTGATGATCGGTGCGGGCGGCGTTGAAAAGATCGTCGAGATCGAACTCGACGCCGAAGACAAGGCGGGCCTGCAGGTGTCGGTCGATGCGGTCAAGGAACTGCTCGACGCGTGCAAGGCGCTGGATTCCAGCCTCGCCTGATGCGCGGGTTCGTTTCGATCTTTTGTGCGGTCGGCTTCAGCATTGCTGGAGCCGACTCCGCACTTGCCCAGAACGGCGCGATGTGGGTCGATGACAAGGGGCGTACGACAATCCTCGGATATGGCGGTCCCGACACAGGATCGCCGATTTCGGCCAATACCCCGGTCGGAGACATGGTGGATTTATTCGATTCGGTCTGCTTGCCCAAGGCGGGGAAGCCTCATGACGCGGCGACCACGTTGGCGGCGGAAAATCGCCTCGAAGCCCGGCCGTTTATCATTGCCGGTACAAAGAAAGAGCCGCCAATAGAGCTTGCGATCTGGCATGCTCCGGGGGCAGTTCTCGCCGCCACAGATGGCTTTTTTGCAGCGCCTCAAGCGCAGTGCAATGCAGTCTTCTATGTGAATGCTTTGCCTGATCGAGCCGAGCTTGTCTCTGCCATGCAGAGCAAATACGGCGCCCCGGTCAACGCCGATGAGGCGACGGACAAGAACGGCAAGCCCCGAAAATATTACACACCCGAATGGTCGATCACGTCCAACGGCAACGCGCTCATGGTGAGCGCAACCCTGATGGCTGCGAGCAGATCTACGCCTGGCAACCGCGTCCACTTGGCCGCACGACTAAATGGAAACGTTAAATGAGCATCCTCATCGACAAGAATACCAAGGTCATCACGCAGGGGATGACCGGTGCCACCGGCACCTTCCACACCGAACAGGCGCTCGCCTATGGAACGCAGATGGTCGGCGGCGTGACGCCGGGCAAGGGCGGCACGACGCACATCGGCCTACCGATGTTCAACACCGTCGAGGAAGCAAAACATGCGACCGGCGCGACCGCGTCGGTCATCTATGTGCCGCCGCCGTTCGCCGCCGACTCGATCCTCGAAGCGATCGACGCCGAGGTCGAACTGATCGTCGCGATCACCGAAGGCATCCCGGTGCTCGATATGGTCAAGGTGAAGCGTGCTCTCAGCGGTTCGAAATCGCGCCTGATCGGCCCGAACTGCCCCGGCGTGCTGACCCCCGGTGAGTGCAAGATCGGCATCATGCCCGGCAGCATCTTTTCGAAGGGCAGCGTCGGCGTCGTCTCGCGCTCGGGCACGCTGACCTATGAGGCGGTGTTCCAGACCACGAACGTGGGCCTTGGCCAGACGACTGCGGTCGGCATCGGCGGCGACCCGGTCAACGGCACCAACTTCATCGACGTGCTCGAACTGTTCCTCGCCGACGAAGCGACCAAGTCGATCATCATGATCGGCGAAATCGGCGGCGACGCCGAGGAACAGGCAGCGCAGTTCCTGATCGACGAAGCCAAGCGCGGCCGCAAAAAACCGATGGCCGGCTTCATCGCGGGCCGCACCGCGCCTCCGGGCCGCCGGATGGGCCATGCCGGCGCGATCGTGTCGGGCGGCAAGGGCGATGCCGAAAGCAAGATCGCGGCGATGGAAGCCGCGGGCATCAAGGTGTCGGCGAGCCCGTCGGAACTCGGCTCGACCCTCGCCGAAGTGCTGAAGGAACGCGTCTGATCGGACGGCCCGCCGGCGCCCTTTGCCGGCGGGCCTTTGATCCCCATATAAAATCCCACCCCTACCTCCCCGTGGAAAAGCAGATGAACCTCGAACGACAAAGCTTCGACATCGACGAGCCGCAGGCCGGCCCGAGCTGGGCGCCGAAGAACTGGCCCCAGATCGATAGCGACGACCTGACCGCCGCGCTCGACCCGCAGCAGATGCAAGTCGCGGTGAAGGCCGCCGCCGCCAAGGCGGGTGCCGCGCTGTCGAGCGCCGAGGTCGAGCGCGCCGCCGACGATTCGATCCGCGCGATGATGCTGATCCGCACCTATCGCGTGCGCGGCCATCTTGCTGCCAATCTCGATCCGCTCGGCCTCAGCACGCGCGAGCTGCCCGCCGACCTCACGCCGGAATTTCACGGCTTTGTCGGCGCCGATCAGGACCGCCCGGTGTTCATCGGCGGCACGCTCGGCCTCGAGCGCGCGACGGTGCGCGAGATCGTCGCCATCCTGCGCGCCAATTATTGCGGCAATGTCGGCCTTGAATATATGCATATCGCCGATCTGAAGGAGCGCCAGTTCCTCCAGGAACGGATGGAAGGCGCCGACAAGATCATCGAATTTTCGGTCGAGGGCAAACGCGCCATCCTGAACAAGGTGATCGAAGCCGAGGAGTGGGAGAAATTCCTCGCGCGCAAATATGTCGGGACGAAGCGTTTCGGCCTCGACGGCGGCGAAAGCATGATCCCCGCAATGGAAGCGATCATCAAATATGGCGGCCAATATGGCGTGCGCGAAATCGTCTATGGCATGGCGCATCGCGGGCGGCTCAACATGCTCGCGAACGTCATGGCCAAGCCGTATAAGGTGATCTTCCACGAATTCGCCGGCGGATCGGCGAACCCCGACGATGTCGGCGGTTCGGGCGACGTCAAATATCACCTCGGCACCTCGACCGACCGCGAATTCGGCGGTGCGTCGGTGCATATGTCGCTAGTTCCCAACCCGTCGCACCTCGAAGCCGCCGACCCCGTCGTGCTCGGCAAGGTGCGCGCGCAGCAGGTGGTGCGCGACGACCTCGAAAAGCATGAGCAGGTGCTGCCCGTGCTGATCCACGGCGACGCGGCGTTCGCGGGGCAGGGAATCGTATGGGAATGCCTCGGCTTCTCGGGCATCCGCGGTTACAACACCGGCGGCTGCATCCACTTCATCGTGAACAACCAGATCGGCTTCACGACCAGCCCGCAGTTCGCGCGCTCGTCGCCCTATCCGTCGGACGTCGCAAAGGGCGTGATGGCGCCGATCCTGCACGTCAACGGCGACGATCCCGAGGCGGTGACCTTTGCGTGCAAGCTCGCGATCGATTTCCGCCAGCAGTTCAAGCGCGACGTCGTGATCGACATGTGGTGTTATCGCCGCTTTGGCCATAACGAGGGCGACGAGCCTTCGTTCACCCAGCCGCTGATGTATGCCGTCATTCGCCAGCATCCGCCGGTGTCGCAGCTTTGCGCCGCAAAGCTGGAAGCCGAAGGCGTGATCGACGCGGGCTGGGCCGATGCCCACCGCGCCGAGTTCGTCGCACGGCTCGAAGGCGATTTCGAAGCGGCGAAAAGCTACAAGCCGAACAAGGCCGACTGGTTTGCGGGTCGCTGGTCGGGGCTGCACGCCCCCGCCGATCCCGAGAATGCGCGCCGCAACATCTCGACCGGGGTTTCGGACAAATTGTTCGACGCGATCGGCCGCACGCTGACGACGATCCCCGACGACGTCGAGGTGCACAAGACGCTCCGCCGCGTGATCGACGCGCGCGGCGCGATGTTCGCCGACAAGGGCGACGGCGAAGTGTTCGACTGGGCGACCGCCGAAAGCCTCGCTTTCGGGACCCTGCTCAGCGAGGGCTATCAGGTCCGCCTGTCGGGCCAGGATTCGGGGCGCGGCACCTTCAGCCAGCGCCACGCGGTCTGGGTCGACCAGAAGACCGAAGCCAAATATGTGCCGCTGACCACCGTGCCGCACGGCCGGTTCGAGGTGCTCGACAGCCCTCTCAGCGAATATGGCGTGCTCGGCTTCGAATATGGCTATGCGATGGCCGATCCGAAGAGCCTCGTGCTCTGGGAAGCGCAGTTCGGCGACTTCGCCAATGGCGCACAGATCATGATCGACCAGTTCATCGCGTCGGGCGAGGCCAAATGGCTGCGCGCCAACGGCCTCGTGCTGTTGCTGCCGCATGGCTATGAAGGGCAGGGGCCGGAACATAGCTCGGCGCGTCTCGAACGCTTCCTGCAACTCTGCGCCGGCGACAATATCCAGGTGTGCAATATTTCGACCCCGTCGAACTATTTCCACGTCTTGCGCCGCCAAATGCTGCGGCCCTTCCGCAAACCGCTGATCATCATGACGCCGAAATCGCTGCTCCGTCACAAGCTGGCGGTGTCGCAGCGTAGCGACTTCCTCGGCGACGCGCATTTCCGGCGCATCATGTCCGACCGCACCCCGCCCGCCGACAAGGACGTCAAGCGCGTCGTGCTCTGCTCGGGCAAGGTCGGTTACGACCTGATGGAAGCCCGCGACGCGGCAGGCCTGACCGACACGACGGTGGTTCGCATCGAGCAGCTCTATCCCTTCCCCGGCGAGGCGCTCAGCGTTCGGCTGAAGCGGATGCCCAACCTCGAAGAGGTGGTTTGGGCGCAGGAAGAACCGCGCAACAACGGCGCCTGGTTCTTCGTCAACGAACTGATCGAGGATGCGCTGACCGATGCGGGCAAGAAGGGCATGCGGCCGCGCTATGCGGGCCGTGCCGCCGCGGCCTCGCCCGCGACGGGCCTGATGAGCCGTCACCAGACCGAACAGTCGGCGCTCGTCGCCGATGCGCTCGGCCTCAGCGTCCGCGCCGAAATCCGCCGTACCAAGAACAAAGCCTGAGCCCAGAGCCTAATCCCCAAGGAACTGCACCTATGAGCACCGAAGTCAAAGTCCCCACGCTGGGCGAAAGCGTTACTGAAGCCACGATCGGCGAATGGCTGAAGAAGCCCGGCGAGGCGGTTGCGCTCGACGAGCCCATCGCGAGCCTTGAAACCGACAAGGTCGCGGTCGAAGTGCCGTCGCCCGTCGCCGGCGTGATGGGCCAGCAACTCGCCGCGGTCGGCGACACCGTCAACGTCGGCGCGGCGATTGCGACGATCGAGGCCGGCGGTGCGGCGGCTGCTCCGGCACCGGCCGCTGCTGCCCCGGCGTCCGCACCGGCTGCGAAGGCCGAAGCCGCTGCGCCGGCTCCCGCCGCGACCGCAGCGCCGGTCAGCGAGAGCGTCGATACGGTCACTACCATGTCGCCCGCCGTCCGTCGTCTCGTGCTGGAGCATGGCGTCGACCCGACGAAGATCCAGGGTAGCGGCAAGGACGGCCGGCTGACCAAGGAAGATGTGCTCGCGGCCGCGAACAACGCGCCTGCCGCCGCTCCGGCTCCGGCCGCTGTTGCTGCCGCGCCCGTCGCGGGTGGCACGCCGGGCCGCAAGGAAGAGCGCGTCAAGATGACGCGCATGCGTCAGACGATCGCGAAGCGGCTGAAGGCGGCGCAGGACACCGCCGCGATGCTGACGACGTTCAACGATGTCGACATGTCGGCGGTGATGGCCACGCGCGACAAATATCGCGAAAGTTTCGAAAAGAAGCATGGCGTGCGCCTCGGCTTCATGAGCTTCTTCACCAAGGCGGTCGCGCTCGCGGCGCACGATATCCCTGCGGTCAATGCGCGCATCGATGGCGACGAGATCGTCTATCACGACTATCTCGATGTCTCTGTCGCGGTCAGCGCCCCGAACGGCTTGGTCGTGCCCGTCGTGCGCAATGCCGACAGCCTGAGCTTTGCCGACATCGAAAAGGCGATCGCCGACCTCGGCAAGCGCGCCAAGGACGGCACGCTGACGATCGACGACATGACCGGCGGCACCTTCACCATCTCGAACGGCGGCGTGTTCGGCGGCCTGATGTCGACCCCGATCATCAACCCGCCGCAGTCGGCGGTGCTCGGCCTCCACCGCATCGAGGATCGCCCGGTCGTGCGGAACGGCGAGATCGTGATCCGCCCGATGATGTATCTGGCGATGAGCTATGACCACCGCCTGATCGATGGCCGCGAGGCGGTGACCTTCCTCAAGACGATCAAGGAAGCGATCGAGGATCCGACGCGGTTGCTGATCGATCTTTAGCGCTATGCGCTCCTGCGAACGCAGGAGCCCAGGGTGGGACAAGCTGCCATTCGGTCTTCACGGAGAATTGAATGAACAAACCCGGATATATCTGCCTGATGGCCAGTGGCCGCAACGGGACGACATATTTGGGTGTTACCAGTGATCTTCTGACGCGGGCTTGGCAGCACCGCAACGAAGTGATCGACAGCTTCAGCAAGAAATATGGCTGCATGCGGTTGGTCTGGTACGAGGCGTTTGACGATATTCAGCAAGCGCGTCAGCGCGAGCTGCAAATGAAGAAATGGAAGCGGGCGTGGAAAGTTGAACTGATCGAACGCGATAATCCACAATGGCTGGATTTGTTCGACAGGCTATCGCTTTGACACCCTGGGTTCCTGCGTTCGCAGGAACACTTATGGAGTGAGTTATGGCTGATTACGACTACGACGTCCTTGTCATCGGTTCTGGCCCCGGCGGTTATGTCGCGGCGATCCGCGCGGCGCAGCTGGGCCTGAAGACTGCGTGCGCCGAAGGGCGCGAGACGCTGGGCGGCACCTGCCTCAACGTCGGCTGCATCCCGTCGAAGGCAATGCTCCACGCCTCGGAATATTTCGACGCCGCCGCCAATGGCGCGATGGCGAAGATGGGGATCGACGTAACCCCCAAGCTGAACCTGCCCGCGATGCACGGCCAGCGGATCGACGCGGTGAAGGGCCTGACCGGCGGCATCGAATTTCTGTTCAAGAAGAACAAGGTCGACTGGCTGAAAGGCTATGCGAACTTCACCTCCGCCGACACGGTCGAGGTTGCAGGCAAGGCCTATCGCGCGAAGAATATCATCATCGCCACCGGCTCGTCGGTGACGCCGCTTCCGGGTGTCGAAGTCGATAACGACAAGCAGGTCATCGTCGATTCGACCGGCGCGCTCGAACTCGCGAAGGTGCCGGGCCATATGGTCGTCATCGGCGGCGGCGTGATCGGGCTCGAACTAGGCAGCGTGTGGCGCCGCCTGGGTGCGAAAGTGACTTGCGTCGAGTTCCTCGACCAGATCCTGCCCGGCATGGACGGCGACGTCCGCAAGGAAGCGAACAAGATATTCAAGAAGCAGGGCATCGAATTCAAGCTCAAGACCAAGGTCATCAAGGCCGAGGTAAAGGGCAAGAAGGCGGTCCTGACGCTCGAACCCGCCGCTGGCGGCGATGCCGAAACGCTCGAAGCCGATGTCGTGCTCGTCTCGATCGGCCGCCGTCCGAACACCGAAGGGCTCGGCCTCGACAAGGCGGGCCTCGCGGTCAACCAGCGCGGCCAGATCGAAACCGACCATGATTTCGCGACGCAGGTCCCCGGCATCTGGGCGATCGGCGACGTCATTCCGGGCCCCATGCTCGCGCACAAGGCGGAGGACGAAGGCATCGCCTGCGCCGAGAATATCGCCGGGCTGACCGGAATCGTGAATCACGACGTCATCCCGTCGGTCGTCTACACTTGGCCCGAAATCGCCGGCGTCGGCCTGACCGAAGAGCAGGCGAAGGAAAAGGGCGAGGTCAAGGTCGGCAAATTCCCGATGCTCGCAAACAGCCGCGCCAAGACCAACCACGAACCCGACGGCTTCGTAAAGGTGATCGCCGATGCCAAGACCGATCGCGTGCTGGGCGTTTGGTGCATCGCGAGCGTGGCGGGCACGATGATCGCGCAGGCGGCGCAGGCGATGGAATTCGGCGCGACGTCCGAAGACATCGCCTATACCTGCCACGCGCATCCGACGCACAGCGAAGCGATCAAGGAAGCCGCGATGGCGGTGACGGGCAAGCCGATCCACATCTGATACGTGACAAGGGGGGAGAGATTATGGCGAAGCATTGGCTCTGGGCAGCGGCTTCGCTCGCTCTCTCCCTTATCGCGACCGGGGCGCAGGCGGCACCCGACCTCAATACCGCGAATGCGCAGCTGACCGCGCTGCTGGACAAGAACTACCCGGCGCTCGATGCGCTTTATCGCGATCTCCACCAGAATCCCGAACTCGGGCTGCAGGAGGTCCGCACCGCGGGCATCCTCGCCCAGCAACTGCGCAAGGCGGGTTTCGCCGTGACCGAGAAGGTCGGCGGGACCGGCGTCGTCGGCGTGCTCAAAAATGGAGAAGGCCCAACCATCCTTATCCGCGCCGATATGGACGCGCTGCCGATGGAGGAAAAGACCGGGCTTGCCTGGGCGAGCAAGGCGCGCGCAACCTACGAGGGCAAGGATGTGCCCGTCATGCACGGGTGCGGGCACGACACGCATGTCGCCTATCTGGTCGGCGTCGCGCAGGCTTTGAGCGCGATGCGCGATAGCTGGTCGGGGACCGTCGTGTTGATCGGCCAGCCCGCCGAAGAGATTTTGAAGGGCGCGAAGGCGATGCTCGACGATGGGCTGCTGACGCGTTTTCCCAAGCCCGATTATGGCTTCGCCGCGCATGTGCTGAACGGCCCCACGGGAACGGTCGGGATCAAGGCGGGCACCGCTTTCTCGGCTTCCGACAGCTATTCGATCATTTTTCACGGCCGCGGCGGGCATGGCTCGATGCCCTCGATGGCGCTCGACCCGATCCCGATTGCGGCGCGCTTCGTCACCGATGTGCAGACGGTGATCAGCCGCGAAAAAGACCCGGCCGCGTTCGGCGTGCTGACGATCGGCGCAATCAACGCGGGCAGCGCGCCGAACATCATCCCCGACAGCGCGGAAGTGAAGGTCAATATTCGCTCGCTGACCCCCGAAGTGCGCCAGCTGCTGCGCTCGGGCGCCGAACGGTCGGCAAAGGCGGCGGCGATGATGGGCAACGCGCCCGAACCGACGATCACTTATCTGACCGGCACTGCCAGCCTTGTGAACGATGAATCGATGGCGGCGAACGGTTTTGCGACGCTGAAACCCGTGTTTGGCGACCGGCTGCTTTTCGCGCCTGCGAGCGCCGCCCCCGTTTCGGCGAGCGAAGATTATTCGGAGTTCGTCGATGCGGGCATACCGTCGCTCTATTTCGCGATCGGCGGTTACGATCCCGCCATGCTCGCCGACCTGAAGGCGAAGGGCCAGCCGGTGCCGACCAATCACTCGCCTTTCTTCGCGCCCAAGGCCGAGCCAGTGATCCGCAATGCCGTCGCCGCGATCGTTCTCTCGGTCATCGGCGGCGTGCGTCCCGACGCGAAATAGAGCCGAGCTTTGTTCGACATCGACAATGCGCTGATCGTCCGGTTGCTCGACCTTGTCGGCATCGGCGTCTTCGCGCTGTCAGGGGCGCTGATGGCTGTGCGGCTGCGGCAAACTTTGGTGACCGCCGCCTTCTTTGCGCTGGTGACGGGCGTCGGCGGCGGCAGCGTGCGCGACCTGTTGATCGGCGCGCCGGTCTTCTGGATTCAGGACGGCGCGATCGCCGCGGTATGCATCGCGATTGCATTAGTCGTCTGGATCACGCCCGAACGTTGGTGGCAGGGCCAATTGCTCGAATGGGCCGACGCGGTGGGGCTCGCCGCCTACGCCGTCTTTGGCACGGCAAAGGCGATCGCGTGGGGCGTGCCCCCGGCTCCGGCGCTGCTGATGGGCGTGATCACCGGATGCGTGGGCGGCACGATCCGCGACATATTGGCCGGCGTGCCCTCGATTATCGTGCGGCCGGAAGTCTATGTGACCGCGGCGGCACTGGCGTCGGGACTGTTCCTGCTGCTGCAATGGCTTGGCGCGGGGACGCCGGTTGCGGCGGTAACCGGCGCAGTCGCCGGGTTCATCCTTCGTGGCGCCGCGATCCGCTGGTCGCTTGCGCTGCCCGCCTATCGCGATCCCAAAAGCGGATAGGCCAAATCGGCTAGACTTGCCAAATCGCGAAACTCTGTCAGTTTCGCCTTATGAACAGTGATGTCAGCACCATCGCCCAACGGGTGCGCGACCAGGCGCGCGCCTTGCCCGACCTGTTCGGCCGCTTCGATTTCGACAAGGCGCCCGAACGCTGGGCGCCCGAAGCCGATGCGGTGAGCGAGCTCGGCCGTGTCCGCAGCATCGACCGTGCGGCCTATCTGGACGATCCCGACCTGCTTGCGCGGATCCGCGAATATACGATGCTCGGCGACCGGACGGGCGATGCCTATGCCGCGCTGATGCCAAGCCTCGGGTTCCAGCAGACCGTCGCGATGCTCGTCGATGCGTGCGACAAGGGAATCGATGCGGTTGCGGACGCGCCGCCCGAACTCGTGGCTCTCATCCGCGAGATGGAACAGAGGCCCGAATGGCTCGACATGCAATTGGTCGAGGAGGGCGCCGCCTATGAGCGCAACGCGACCGCGAACCTGTCGCCCTTCCTGATCCGCGGCGCATTCATCGCGACCTTCCTCAACAAATATTCGGCGCTGCCGATGGCGCTGACCGGGACGCTCGGCCAGGCGACGGCGGCGCGGCGAGTCAAGGAAACAGCGACCTTCTTTGCCACGACCGCGCTTCCCGGCGCGCTCGCCCGCTATGGACCGGGGTTCAAGGCGGCGGCGATGGTGCGGCTGATGCATTCGATGGTGCGTGTCAATGTGTTGTCGCGGCCGGGCATGTGGGACGCCAAAACCTATGGCATGCCGATCCCGCAGCTCGACCAGATGCCCGCGGGGCTGATCCCGGTTTATTTCCTGTCGCAGGAGGTGCTGGCAAAGGGGCGCACGCGCTTCACCCGGCTCGAACGTGCGCGCGTCGAGCTGGCGCGCTATCGTAGCTATCTGCTCGGGCTGCCCGAGGATTTGCTCGCCGACACACCGGAGGAGATCGTCCGCATCTGGCGCACGCGCAGCGCGACCTTGCGCTACGAATATGACGACCAGGTCTGCGGCGGGCTGCTCCGCGCGACGATGGACGCCGAGCTGTCGAAGGACAGGTCGCCAAAGGGGCAGGTCAAGCGCCGCCTCGAACATTCGGTCAGCCGCGTTTTCTTTGTGAAGGCATTTCTGGCCGGCGACGAGGATCGCGCCGCGAATGTCGGCGTGCCGGTGCGCCGCCGCGACCATCTTGTCTATGGCGCGACGATGCTCGGCATCGCGGGGCGCATGGCGGCGTACCGGGTCGCCTCGCGCCTGCCGGTGATCCGCCATCTCGCCGATCGCCGCCTTGTCTATCGGATCGAGCGCCAGCTCGCCGAATATGGCCGCGCCGAATTCATCTCCAACGCCGCGAATTACAAACCCGCGACGGCCAGCTAGGCTTTTCGAACCAAAGGATTTTCATGCAGACAGACCAGGCGGCCGTGAATGGCATCAGCATCACCTATGAAGACAAGGGGCCAAAGGGCGCGCCCGTCATCCTGTTGGTCATGGGGCTTGGCGGCCAATTGACGTTGTGGCCCGACGAGTTCGTCGATGCGCTGAACGAGCGCGGTTTCCGCACCATCCGCTACGACAATAGGGACGTTGGCCTGTCGACGCGCTTCGACGCCGAGGGCGTACCGAATGTCAAATGGATGATCGTGAAATCGGTGATCGGGCTGCCGATCCGGCCGGCTTACACGCTTGCCGATATGGCGGCGGACGGTATCGGCCTGCTCGATCATCTCGGTATCAAACGCGCGCACATCGTCGGTGTGTCGATGGGCGGCATGATCTCGCAGCATATCGCCGCGCGTTATCCGGAGCGCGTGCTGTCGCTGACCTCGGTGATGTCGACGACGGGCAACCGCCGCCTGCCGCGCGCGCAGAAACAGGCGATGCAGGTGCTCGCGAACCGCCCGATGAACGGCGACAAGGAGGCGCTGATCGCTTATTCGGTGGGCGCCGCACGCGTGATCGGCAGTCCCGGCTATCCGGCGGCCGAGGATCGGCTGCAACGCCGCGTGCGCGCCGATTTTGAACGCGGCTGGTATCCGCAGGGCGTTGCGCGGCAGATGGCGGCGATTGTCGCCGATGGCGACCGGCGTCCGATCCTGAAAGATATCAAGGCCCCGACGCTGGTGATCCACGGCGAGGATGATCCGCTGGTGCCGCTTCCGGGCGGGCGCGACACGGCGGCCAATATCGCGGGCGCACGGCTGCTGACGATCCCCGGCATGGGGCATGACCTGCCGCTCGGCCTGGTCGACACGATGGCGGACGCGATTGCCGAGCATGCGAAAGCGGTTGCGGTGCCAGCTTAGATAAAAGTCATGCGCCGCCGCGAAAGCGGGGGCCCATCTCCGGTCGGTGCTATTTCAAAACGGGCAGGAGATGTATCCCCGCCTTCGCGGGGATAGACAGTGGTCATTTCAGAAATAGCGCCATCGTCGCAAAGAACCCCTTCGCTTCGACCTGACCCGGCCGCGGTATGGCGGGCAGGTAGGCGCGGCAGTCGAGGCATGACGCTTGGATCGACCCCGCTTGGGTCAGCATCGTCAGATCCTGCACCAGCCGCCGCTCGGTGAGCTGGCGGTTCATTGCCGCGATGCCGAACCAGCCGCGCGGAAGCGCTGCGGTTTCTTCCTCGGCGCCCGACCAGCTTGCGAGCATTTTCGAAAATTCGCTCGGTTCGTCCTCGAAATATTTGGCGTGGAAATCGCCGTCGACCTTGGCGAGTTTCGCGGCGGCGGCGAGCGCGTCGGGCAGGCCGCCGAACTGGTCGATCAGGCCGATCTGCCGCGCGGTGCCGCCGGCCCAGACGCGCCCTTCGGCAATCGTGCGGACCTTCTCGATCGGCTGCTTGCGGCTTTTGGCGACAAGCCCGGTGAAGCGGCCATAGATGTCCTCGACGCTTGCCTGCGCCAGCGCGTTGAATTCGTCGTTCACGCCGCCAAACACGTCGGGCTGGCCCGACAGCGGCGTCGTCGCGATACCGTCGGCGTTGACCCCGATCTTGGCGAGCGCCTGGTCGAAGCTGGGCAGGATGCCGAAGACGCCGATCGATCCGGTGATCGTCTCGGGCTCGGCGAAGATGCGGTCGGCGGGGGTCGAAACCCAATAGCCGCCCGATGCCGCGACATTCGCCATCGAAACGACGATCGGCAGCTTCTTCGCCTTGGCGGCGAGCAGCGCCTGCCGGATTTCCTCGGACGCCAGCACCGACCCGCCGGGCGAATCGACGCGCAGCACGATCGCCTTGATGCTGCTGTCGGCGGCGGCGTCGAGGATATGCTGCGCCACGGTTTCGCCGCCCGCGACGCCGTTCGGCGCCTCACCATCGACGATCTCGCCGACGACGGGGACGACCGCGATCGCCGAGCCTTTCGTCGCGGGCGGGTTGGCGGCGACCCAGTTTTCGAGCGGGATCGCATTATATTCCCACGGCTTGCTGTCGTCGGCGGCGCCGCTGATCTCGGCGACGCGGCGGTCGAACGCCATGCGGCTGCCGAGCTTGTCGACAAGGCCGGCGTCGACCGACGCTTTCGACAGGTCGTTGCCCGCCGCTTTTACGGCGCCCGCCGTGTCGGCGATGAAGGCGTCGACCTTGGCCGCAGGGCGGGCCTTTTTGACGTCGGTCAGCCAATTGTCCCACAGCACGCTGGCATAGGCGAGGTCGGCTTCCTTCGCTTCGGGCGACTGGTCGCTGCGCAGATAGGGCTCGACCGCGCTTTTGAAGGTGCCGACGCGGTAGATGTGCGCGGTGATACCGAGGCGGTCCATCAGCCCCTTATAATAGAGGCGCGATCCACCCGGCCCTGCGATCGCGACGCCGCCGATGCTGTCCGCCCAGATTTCGCTGGCATGCGATGCGACCTGATAGCTGTCGGTGGTGTAGGCGGTGGCAAAGGCGAGCACGGGCTTTTTCTTCGCGCGCACCTTGTCGACCGCGGCGCCGATTTCGGCGAGCGACACCTGCCCGCCGCCGAGGAAGCGGTCGAGGTCGAGCACGACCGAGGTCACGCGCTTGTCGTCGGCGGCGACTTCCAGCGCATGGACGACGTCGCGGACGCGGATTTCCTTGAGCTGCGCGCTGCCCGACAGCGCGGCGAGCGTATCGACTTCGGCGGGTTGTTCGCTGACGATCCCGTCGAGTTCGACCAGCAATGCGCCCTCGCTGACCGGCAAGCCGGCATTGGGGCGTCCCGCGAGCAGCCCGAACAGCGCGACGAAAAACAACAGCAGAAAGATCAGCGCGAGCGCGTCCTTGATCCCGACGAGTAGGTTCCAGACCTTGCGCGGGAAGCTGGTCGTCGACTTCGGCTTGTCCTCGCCCGGTAGCGGACGACGGACGGGAATGGCCCAGGGGCCGGCGGGATCGTTGGGCGTGTTAGCGGTGCTATCGGTCATGTCCGCGAACCTAGGGATGCGCCCCGCCCTTGGCAATGCACGCTTCGACAGGCGGGCGGTGGCGCCATACCGGCGACGTCAGAGCCAGCCTTCGCGGCGATACCAGCGCACCGTTTCGGCGAGCGCGTCGTCGGTATCCTGCTCGGGCCGCCAGAGATCGGCGGGCGGGCATGCGCCCTCCGTCGCGACCCAGTCGGGATGCGCAATATAGCGCGCGCGGTCGGGGGTCAGCTTGGCGCGGCTGCGCCGCACGAGCTTGTCGAGCTGGCCGCCGGCCTTGAGGAGGAGGGCGGGGGTGGCGACCGTAGACAGCCGCTGCCGCCCCACGGCGCGCGCGACCGCGCGGGCGAAGCTGCGGTGCGACCAGCCGGTGGGCTTGCCATCGTCGGGTTCGTAAATCCGGCCGATGCTTGCCTCGCGGTCGGTCGCGAGCGTGACGAGCAGCCGCGCGAGTTCGTCGACATAGATTGCCGACATGCGCCCGCTCGGCACCAGCGCGATGCCGCGGCGCGCCATGCGAAACAGGTCGAGCATCTCGGTATCGCCGGGGCCAAAGACCGCGGGCGGGCGGACGATCGTCCAGTCGAGCCCGCTCGCCATGACCACCGCTTCGGCGCGTTCCTTCGACCAGCCATAGTTGGAGAGGTTCGGCTCGCGCGCCGCGAGCGACGACACATGGACGAAGCGCGTGATGCCGGCGCCGCGCGCGGCTTCGACGACATTGGCGGTCGCGGTTGCATTGCCGACCTCGAAGGCCGCCCGCGTGGGTACGTTGACCACGCCCGCGATGTGCATGACGACATCGGCGTCCGCCGCCATCTCGGTCAGGCTGGCGCGGTCGTCGAGTGCGCCCATGATCCATGTCACGCCCTCGCGTTCGGGCTGCAGCCGGCGGGTGAGGGCGCGGACATGCCACCCCGCCGCGACGGCATCGCGCATCGTCGCCCCGCCCACGAAGCCGGTCGCCCCGGTCATCGCGAGCACCCGTGTCATAGAAGGACCATATGGTCGCGGTGGACCATCGCGCTGCGCGGTGCATAGCCGAGCGCGGCTTCCTGGGCATCGCGGCCGAGGCCAACGATGCTGGCGGCGTCGGCGCCGGGATATTCGGAGAGGCCGCGCGCGATGACGCGCCCGTCGGGGCCGGCAATGTCGAGGATGTCGCCGCGCGCGAAACTGCCGCTGACTGCGGTCACGCCCGCGGCGAGCAGGCTCGCGCCGCCTTGCAGCGCCTTGGCGGCGCCTGCGTCGATCTCGATCCGGCCCTTCGCAGTCAAGCCGCCCGCGAGCCACGCCTTGCGCGCGCTCGCGCTCTTGTCGGCGACGAACAGGCTGTGCCGCGCTGCGGTCGACAGCGGCCGGTCGATGCGCCCCGATGCGATCGCGAGGTGCGCCCCCGCGGCATTGGCGATGCGCGCCGCCGCGATCTTCGACACCATGCCGCCCGACCCCATGCCCGATGCCGAGCCGGTGTCGGCCATCGCCTCGATGCTCGCGTCGATGCGCTCGACGCGCGCGATATGGACCGCGCCGTCCTGCGCGGGGTTGCGGTCGTAGAGCCCGTCGATGTCAGAGAGCAGGATGACGCCGCCCGCCGCCGCCGCCTGCGCGACGCGCGCGGCGAGGCGGTCGTTGTCGCCGAAGCGGATTTCCTCGGTCGCGACGCTGTCATTCTCATTGATGATCGGCACGACGCCGAGGCTGAGGAGCCGGTCGAGCGTCGCCGCGGCGTTGAGATAGCGGCGGCGATGCTCAAGATCGTCGAGCGTGACGAGCATCTGCGCTGCGGTCAATCCTTCGGCCCCGAGCACCTCGGCCCAGACCTGGCTCAGCGCGATCTGGCCGGTCGCCGCCGCCGCCTGCGCATCTTCGAGCGTCCCGCGCCCCCCCTTGGCCAGCCCCAGCCGCCGCGCCCCGAGCGCAATCGCGCCCGAGGATACGACCGCGACCTGCTGACCCACGCGTGCGCGTTCGGCGATGTCGGCGGCGATCCCGACGAGCCAGTCGCGCCGCACCGCGCCGTCCGGATCGACGAGCAAGGACGATCCGATCTTGACGATCAACCGGGGACAGGAGGCGGGGGCGAACAACATCCCGCCGCCGATAGCGCGCGGGCGCCGTCGCGCCAATGCTATTACGTTATCGCGCGCCGCCGAAGGTGTAGCTGAGCGCGAGCCCCACCGATGGTTGGTCGCGCGATCCAAGCTCGCGTGTCACCGGCGAGTCCGCGGCATCGCCGACGAGCCGGTCGTAGCGGCCATAGACCGCGACGCCCCAGCGCTTGTCGAGCATGCGGTGATAGCCCGCGGTTAAGCCGACTGACTGGATGCCGCTGCCCGGATCATAAGCGGGAAGGCCCGATGTCAGGGAGGCCGCGGGCGTGACGCCGAAATAAGCGCGCGTGTATTTCGCGTCGCCGAGCGTTACGCGCGGGCCGATCGAGAAAAGCCAGTCGTCGCCCTGCCGCGCGACATAGTCGGCGCTGACTTCGCCGGTCCAGCCCTTGTGACCGCTCAGGCCCTTGCGACCCTCGAGGCGGACGCGGAGGGCGGGGGTCAGATGGACCTGCCCGAACGCGCCGGCTTCGATCGACAAGCCGACCTTGGGAAGGTCGGCGCCGATATCGGCGGCGGTGCGCTTGCCGATGAAGCCGAACGCGGGGCCAAAGGCGAAATTGCCCGCGTGGAGCACCGGCGAACCGATACTCTCGTCGGGCGCCTCGAACGCAAACTCGCTAGCGCGGGTGCGCGAGACGTCGATGTACGGGCCGACCGACAAATCTTTCGCTCCCGGCCATGACGGCGACAGTTGCGGCCCGAGGATAATTCGCGTGCGCCGCTCACCGCCATTCTCCGTCTCCTGTGCATGCACGGGAACCGAGGTCAGAATGAGAAAAGGGGAAGCGTAGAGGAGTAGGTTCGGGGTGTTTCGGCGGTTTGCATCCGGAATTCCTTGTTGTTCCCGGATAAAGCGCTCGCCTTGACCCTTTTGTTCCTAAACCGGCGACCAGTCGGCCGGTTCGTCGTCCCCATCGTCATTCTGGGCGACCTTGCGCTTTTCGGGGCCGATGATCTCGAGCAGCTTGTCGAGCACCGCGGGCACCCCTGCGCCGCTTGCGCCCGACAGTGCCATCACCGGATGCCCGCTTTCCTCGGCAAGCTCGGCCGAGAGCGCCGCGATCAGTTCGTCGTCGAGCGTGTCGATCTTGTTGAGCGCGACGATCACGGGCTTGTCGACAAGGTCGGCGCCATAGGCCTCCAACTCGTCGCGGACGATGCGATAGCTGGTTGCGACATCTTTGTCGTTCGCGTCGACAAGGTGGAGCAGCACGCGGCAGCGTTCGATATGACCGAGAAAGCGGTCGCCGACCCCGGCGCCATCGGCGGCGCCCTCGATCAGGCCGGGAATATCGGCGACGACGAACTCATGCCCCTTGTGGCTGACGACGCCGAGCTGCGGGCGCAGCGTCGTAAAGGCATAGGCGCCGACCTTGGCCTGCGCGTTGGTGACGCCGTTGATGAAGGTCGACTTGCCCGCGTTGGGCAGGCCGACGAGGCCCGCGTCGGCGAGCAGCTTGAGCCGCAGCCACACCCACATTTCCTCGCCCGGCCAGCCGGGACCGTGCTGGCGCGGGGCGCGGTTGGTCGAGGTCTTGTAGCTCGCATTGCCGCGTCCGCCATCGCCGCCGCGCAGGAAGACGAGCCGTTCGCCCTCCTTGGTCAGATCGCCGAGCAGGCTGCGTTCCTCATCGTCGGCGAGAATCTGGGTGCCGATCGGGACCTGGATGACGAGGTCGGGGCCGCCCGCGCCGGTGCGGTCGCGGCCCGCGCCCGGCGTGCCGCGCTTCGCCTTGAAATGCTGGGTGTAGCGAAAGTCGATCAGCGTATTTAGGCCGGCGACGGCTTCGAAGATCAGATCGCCGCCCTTGCCGCCATTGCCACCGTCGGGGCCGCCATATTCGACATATTTCTCGCGCCGGAAACTGACGGCGCCGGGGCCGCCGTCGCCGGACTTGATGAAAATCTTGGCTTGGTCGAGGAAATGCATGGCAGGGCCTTCAGGGGCGGGGAAGCGAAACTAAACCTCTAGACCCGCTCGTGTCGAGCGAAGTCGAGACACCCCGCAGCACAGCGTCAAGCCGAGGGGCATCTCGACTTCGCTCGATGCGAACGGAGAGAGGGGATGCGCGCCCTTAATGGGTGCGACACAAAATTACCAGCCCTTAGCCCTGCGGCTTGCCGCCATGCTCGGCCCAGAATTTGGCAATCCGCCCGGTGATCAGTTCGGTCGCGAGCACGCGCGAGGTGTCGCGCGGCAGGTCGAGTGCCTCCGCCATCGGTCCTCCTAGCTGCGCATCGCCGAGAGCCATCAGCACCAAGGCCAGCGTATCTTCGTGCATTAGGCGCTTTTCGTGCGCATCGGGTGCCATGCCGTCGATCAGCCGATGGATCGCATCGACGATCGGGTCGAGCGCATCGTCGTTGCCCGTCGCCGCCATCCAGGTCGCGAGCGCGCCCGCGCCGCCCTCGTTGAAGGCGTCGAAGGCGAGGTCGACGATCTCGCGTACATTGCGCTCCCCCGGGCCCGACTCAGCCATTTTCCGCCCGATCGTCGCGCACACGGTTTCGGCCTGATAGGCAGCGAGCGCCTTTTGCAGCCCCGCGGCGCTGCCGAAATGGTGGAGCAGGTTGGCATGGGTGCGGTCGATGCGCGCCGCGACGGCCTTCAGCGTCACCGCCGCCGGCCCCATTTCGATCAATATATGGCGCGCCGCCTCAAGTGCCGCCGACCGGCTCTCTTCGGGACTCAGGCGCTTCTTCACTATTGACATATATGTAAGTAAACCCTATTTTCTGGCCCCAGCGACCCTTTTCGACGGTATGAGCCATATGTCCAGTCTTTCGCACACGCCGACCCCGCACGATTTGTCGATCACCCCGCGCGACATGCGCTTTGGCCGCGACGATCGGCAAGGCCGCTGGTGGCTCAATGGCGATCCGATCGCATCGGCCTTCCACACCGCGCTGTCGGTGACCTTTCCGCGCGGGGAGGCGATGTTCATCGAAGCGGTGAAGGCGCACCGCGACGGGGTCGACGAGAAATTGGCGAGCGAAATCCGTGCCTTCACCCAGCAGGAAGTGATCCACAGCCGCGAGCATGTCGTCTTCAACAAGAAGGCGGCGGAGGCGGGCTATGACCTCTCCGAACTCGAAGCCGACGTGAATCAGGTCCTTGACCTGATCAAGACGCGCCCGCAGATCGTCAACCTGATGGCGACGATCGCGCTCGAACATTATACCGCGATGATGGCTGCGGTGATGCTGCGCGACGAGAGCATGTACGCGGGTGCTGAACCCGAATGGGCGGCCTTGTGGAAATGGCATGCGATCGAGGAAATCGAGCATAAGGGCGTCGCCTATGACACCTGGCTCCACGCAACGAAGGGCTGGAGCCGCTTCAGGCGCTGGCGCGCCAAGTCGCTGATGATGCTGCTCGTCACCTCGCGTTTCTGGCCGAAGCGGGTGAAGGGCATGAAGGCGCTGTTGAAGCAGGATGGCCTGACCGGTTGGCGCGTCACAGCGCGCATCTGGTGGTACCTGCTCGGCAAGCCTGGCATATTGCGCCGCAGCTTCCTGCCCTGGCTCAGCTATTTTATGCCGGGGTTCCATCCGTGGAACCATGACGACCGCGGGCTGATCAAGAAATATGAAAGCGATTATGCCGACGCGATCATGCCGACGCACTCGTCGAAGCCCGAACTGTCTGTGGCGGCCGCCTGATCCGCCTAGGCGGAAGGCGCAGTCTGGAACGACCGCAAGCGACCAGAAGTGGCCATTCTACTTCTTACTTCGTCATCCCCGCGAAAGCGGGGACCCAGCGAGCTGACGTCGCAACTGGGTTCCCGCTTTCGCGGGAATGACGAAGTTTGAGATGTCCGCTCACCACCCCAAAACCGACGCCCGATCATGTCCATCGGGCTCTGGACGCCGCGACCCTTGTCCCATATCCCTCAACATGTGGAGGGGACCATGCAACCACATATGACCGCCGCCGAGATCACGCAGTTCGAACTGCAGCTCGCCGGGCTCGACTCCTTGCTCGAATTCGGGTGCGGGGGCAGCACGCTGGTTGCGGCGCGGCAGGTGCGCCGGATCGTCAGCGTCGATAGCGACCCCGTCTGGCTGGGCAAGGTCCAGGCCGACGTCGCGCGCGAGGTGGTTGAATTCAACCCCTTTCACGCCGACATCGGCCCGGTCGCCGAATGGGGCTATCCCGCCGACGAAAGCCGGATGCGCGACTGGCCGCGCTATCACACCCAGATATGGCGCCATGTGAACGGCAGCCCCGACGCGGTGCTGATCGACGGGCGCTTTCGCGTCGCTTGTCTGTTGCAATCGATCATCCACTGCAAACCCGACTGCGTTTTCCTGTTCCACGATTTCCACGACCGGCCGCACTATCATGGCGTGCTTCGCCATGTCGACGTGCTGGCGCGCGTCGATACGCTCGCCGTCATGCGCGCGAAGGGGCAGGTCGACGGCACCGCGGTGCTGCACGACCTGTTCGACCATTATCTGATCCCCGATTGACCCGTTCGTCGGGCTTCGGCACATCGGCACGATGTTTACATCGCCTCCCTTAATCGAAACCGACCGTCTGCGCCTGCGGCCGGGGCGCCTGTCCGACAAGGACGTCCATATCACCATGTGGGCTGATGAACGCGTCACGCGCTTTATCGGCGGCGAACCGCGTGCGCCCGACGTCAGCTGGGGCAAGTTTCTGAGCTCGGCGGGACTGTGGCCCGTGATCGGCTTCGGTTATTGGGTCTTCGCCGACCGGGGGAGCGACGCGCTCGTCGGCATGGGCGGCCTCAGCTATTTCTGCCGCGGCATCGCCGAGCTTGAAGGAATGCCCGAAGCGGGTTGGGCGTTCGATGCCGATCATTGGGGGGCAGGCTATGCAACCGAGGCGATGACCGCAGCGCTCGGCTGGGCCGACGCTAACCTCGATGCCAAAGAAGTGCGCTGCATTATCGACCCCGATAACGACGCGTCGGAACGCGTGTCGGCAAAGCTCGGTTTTCGCCGTATCGGCGAAAGCGACACGCTGGGGCATGTGGTCGCGGTTTATTCGCGGCCCAAGGGTGGCTAGGCCGCCTCGACCACCAACACGCCGCCGTCGGCGCTGACGACCCGAACCTTCGTCCCTTCGGCGACATCGGGCCCGCGCACCGGCCATTCGCCGTCGCCGACCCGGGCGCGGCCGCGCCCGTCCTCGATCGCCCTGGTCACCGTCAGCACCTCGCCGACGAGACGGCCGCCGCGCTGGTTGAGATGCGGGTCGGTTGTCGTGATCGGGTTCGCCTTCAGCCAGCGGCGGGCGCCGTAGAGGAAGATGAAGGACAGCACCGCGAAGATGCCGAGCTGAAGCGGAATCGAGATCGGCGCGATCCATGCAATAGCGCCGGTCGCAATCGCCGCCCCGCCCAGCCAGATGAGGAAGAAGCCCGGCGCGACGATCTCGGCGGCGGCGAGCAGCACGCCGAGCGACAGCCATGCCCAATGCGGCCCCATGCTGGTCAGCCAATCGGGCATGTCAGGCTCCCTTGCGTTCGAAGGCGTCCTTCGCGAGTTCGCCGATGCCGCCCAGCGTACCGATCAACTGCGTCGCCTCGACCGGGAACAGGATCGTCTTGCTGTTCGGGCTGGTTGCGAACTGGCTGACGGCTTCGACATATTTTTGCGCAATGAAGTAATTGATCGCCTGTGAGTTGCCGCCCGCGATCGCGTCGCTGACCATCTGCGTCGCCTTCGCCTCGGCCTCGGCTTCGCGCTCGCGCGCTTCGGCGTCGCGGAAGGCGGCTTCGCGGCGGCCCTCGGCTTGCAGGATCTGGCCCTGCTTTTCGCCCTCGGCGCGCAGGATTTCGGACGCCCGCATGCCTTCGGCTTCGAGGATGTTGGCGCGCTTTTCGCGCTCGGCCTTCATCTGCCGCGCCATCGCGTTCGAGATGTCGGCGGGCGGGCGGATGTCCTTGATCTCGACGCGGGTGATCTTGACCCCCCATGGCGTCGTCGCATCGTCGACCACATGCAGCAGCCGCAGGTTGATCTCGTCGCGCTTCGACAGGGTCTCGTCGAGGTCCATCGAGCCCATGACGGTGCGCAGGTTCGTCGTCGTCAGGTTCATGATCGCCAGATACAGGTCGCTGACCTCATAGGCGGCCTTGGCGGCATCGAGCACCTGGAAAAACACGACGCCGTCGACCGCGACCATCGCATTGTCCTTGGTGATGATTTCCTGACCCGGAATATCGAGCACCTGTTCCATCATGTTCACCTTGCGACCGACGCGGTCGAATATCGGCATGATGAAATTCAGCCCCGGCTGCGCGGTGTGCGTGTAACGGCCGAAACGTTCGATCGTATAGGCATAGCCCTGCCGGACGGGTGTCAGCGCCCAGACAAGGAACACCAGCGCCAAGACAACCAGTGCAAGTGCGAATTCCATCGATCATCCCCTTTTGCAAAATTGCGATTTGCAAACCCGCTTCCTTATTGCGGCAATGGCGGGGTTGCGCCACAGAAAAGCGCATGACCCCAAGTGACTATCCGCCGCGCTCGCTGCTCTATGTCCCCGGTTCGAACGCGCGCGCGCTCGACAAGGCGGCGGGGCTCGCCGCCGACATGCTGATCATCGATCTGGAGGATGCGGTGCCTGCGGATCGCAAGGCCGAGGCACGCGAAGCGATGCGTGCGGCGGTGACGGCGGGCTTTCCGGGCAAACGCGTCGCGGTGCGGGTGAATGCGACGGGCGCGGCCGAACAGGCCGACGATATTGCGGCGCTTTCCGGGCTCGCCATCGACGCCGTGGTGCTGCCCAAGGTCGATGCGCCGCTCGATCTCGATCCGCTGCGCGGGCTTGGCCTGCCGATCTTCGCGATGATCGAGACGCCGACGGCGATCTATACTGCGCGCGATATTGCCGCCGATCCGGCAGTGGCCGGGCTTATCGCCGGGCTCAACGATCTGGCGCACGAATTGAAGCTGCCGGATGGAATGGACCGCGGCGCGATGAGCCATGCCATCCAGGCGATCATGCTCGCCGCGCGCGCAGGCGGCGTCTGGGGTTTTGACGGCGTCTACAATGCGATCGACGATGCCGCGGGTTTCGCGGCCGAGGCTGCCGAAGGCCGGCGGCTGGGTTTCGACGGCAAGACGCTGATCCACCCGTCGCAGGTCGATCCCTGTAACACGGCCTTTGCTCCATCCGAGCGCGAGATCGCCGCCGCCGAGGCACTGGTGACCGCAGCGACTGGCGGAGCACAGCGCCACGACGGCCGGATGATCGAGGATATGCATGTCGCGGCGGCGCGGGCGCTGCTCGAACGGGCTGGGCGTGCCTGATGCCGTCGTTCGTCTTTCGACGAACGCGCCTTGCCGGGCCGCAGCGGAAATGCCATGCGGCGGCGCCATGAAAACCACCCGTTTCCACGCCGCCGTCGCGGCCATCGCCCTTCTTGCCATTGCTCCCGCTGCTTCGGCGGCGGCCGCGAAGGGCGACGCGCCGATCACCGAGGCTCAGCTCGCCGATCATATCAAGATCCTCGCGAGCGATGCGTTCGAAGGCCGCGCGCCGGGGACCGAGGGTGAGGATCGTACCATCGCCTATATCGTCGGCGAATGGGCGAAGGCGGGGCTCGAAGCGGTCCCGGGCAGCACAACGCCCTGGCTCCAGCCGGTGCCATTCGTCGAGACCCAGTCGCTCGGCGGCACCGCAAAGTTCAAGGTGGGCGGCCGCGACTTCGCGCTGGAGGATGACGGGATCATCCTGAGCAGCCGCGATGCATCGATCTCGCTTGCCGATCTTCCGGCCGTCTTCGTCGGCTATGGCCTCGACGGCGCGGGCAAGGTCAATGCCGACGTCAAGGGCAAGCTGGCGATCATGTTGTTTGACAATGCGCCTTTCGGCGACAAGCTGCCGCGCTATCGTGAACGGCGCCAGATGCTCGCCGATGCGGGCGCAACAGCCGTACTCGTCATCGCGACCGACGCCGTACCCTGGAAGGCGCTTCGCGAGAGCGCCGGCGCCAAGTCAGTGCGCCTTGCCAGCGCCAAGCCGGGCGCTCCGGTCAGCGGCTTCCTGTCGCTCGAGGCGGCCGACGCGCTGCTCAAAAGGGCGGGGCAGGATGGCGCCGCGCTTCGCGAAGCCGCGAACTCACCCGATTATAAGGGCGCGGTCTTGCCCGTGACCGCCGACATCACCGCGACATCAAGCACGCGCGCTTTCGCTAGCAATAATGTGATCGCGAAGCTTCCCGGCGCGAAACCCGACGGCAAGGCGGTGCTGTTCCTCGGCCACTGGGATCATCTGGGCATTTGCGCGCCCGAAGGTGCGGCGGACCGCATCTGCAACGGCGCGGTCGACAATGCGAGCGGCATCGCCGTGCTGATCGAGGTCGCGAAGCGGCTGGGTTCGGGCGTTCGCCCCGACCGCGACATCTATTTCATGGCGACGACGGCCGAGGAAAAGGGCCTGCTCGGCGCGCATTATTTCGCCGATCATCCGGTCGTGCCGCTCTCCGACATCACCGTCGCGCTCAACATCGACACGATCGCCATTTCGCCGCGCGGTACGCCGGTCGCGACGCTCGGTCGCGGTAAGCCCGCTTATGACGCGGTGGTGCGCGAGGCGGCGACGAAGCTCGGCCGCAAGGTCGATGAGGATGGCGAGGCCGATGCCTTCATCCAGCGGCAGGACGGCTGGGCGCTGGGCGCCAAGGGCGTCACGTCGCTGATGGTCGGCGGCAGCTTTTCGGACATGAAGCTGCTCGAAGCGTTCCTCGGCAGCGATTATCACAGCGCCGCCGACAATTTCTCCGACAAAATCCCGCTCGGCGGCGCGGCTGAGGATGCCGATCTGCATGTCGCGATCGGCCGGGCATTTGCCGATACGAAGCGTTGGGCGGGCAAATAAAACGCTAGATCGTCATTGCTTCGCTTCGCTCGCAATGACGAAAGTGGCCTTTAAGCGGCCTGCTTCGCCCGCTCCGACATTTCCTGATTGAGCATTTCGGCCAGCAGGAACGCCAGCTCCAGACTCTGCCCCGCGTTCAGGCGCGGATCGCAATGCGTGTGGTAGCGGTCGGCCAGATCCATCTGGGTCACGTCCATCGCACCGCCGGTACATTCGGTGACATTCTGGCCGGTCATTTCGATATGGATGCCGCCGCCATGCGTGCCCTCGGCGCGGTGCACAGCGAAGAAGCCGCGCACTTCGGCGAGGATGCGCTCGAACGGACGCGTCTTGTAGCCGTTGGGCGTCTTGATGACATTGCCGTGCATCGGGTCGCACGACCAGACGACGGGGTGGCCCGATTCCTTCACCGCGCGCACCAGCTTGGGCAGATGCGCCTCGATCTTGTCATGGCCGTAACGGGTGATCAGCGTCATGCGCCCCGCGACATGATTGGGGTTCAGCGTGTCGAGCAGGCGCAGCAACACGTCGGGCTCGAGGCTCGGGCCGCACTTCATGCCGACCGGATTGCCAATGCCGCGCAGATATTCGATATGCGCCGAACCTTCGAAGCGGGTGCGGTCGCCGACCCACAGGAAGTGGCCCGACGTGTCGTACCAACCGCCGGTCAAGCTATCCTGACGGGTGAGGGCCTGCTCATAGGGGAGCAGCAGCGCTTCGTGGCTGGTGTAGAAGCTGGTGCCCTTGATCTGCGGCACCGTCTCGGGGGTGACGCCGCACGCTTCCATGAAGGCGAGCGCTTCGGAAATCCGCGCGGCGGTTTCCTGATATTTCTTCGCCCACGGGCTGCGATCCATGAAGTCGTGCGTCCAGGCGTTGACCTGGCGCAGGTTGGCATAGCCGCCGTTCGCGAAGGCGCGCAGCAGGTTCAGCGTCGCCGCCGACTGGTTATACGCCTTGACCATGCGCTGCGGGTCGGGCTCGCGGCCCGCTTCCTCGAACGCGATGTCGTTGATGATGTCGCCGCGATAGCTCGGCAGCGACACGCCATCGATGTCTTCGAGATCGGCCGAACGCGGCTTGGCGAACTGGCCCGCCATGCGGCCGAGCTTCACCACGGGCATTTTCGACGCGAAGGTCAGCACGACCGCCATCTGGAGCAGCACGCGGAACGTGTCGCGGATGTTGTTCGGATGAAATTCGGCAAAGCTTTCGGCGCAGTCGCCACCCTGCAGCAGGAACGCCTTGCCCTCGGCAACCTTGCCCAGTTCGGCGGTCAGATCGCGCGCCTCGCCGGCAAAAACCAGCGGCGGATAATTGCTGAGCTCGCGCTCCGCCGCTGCGAGCGCGTCGGCGTCGCGATAGGTCGGGAGTTGGCGGGCCTCGTGCGAGCGCCAGCTATGCGGTTGCCAGTTTTTCGTCATCTGCCTGTCTTTTCGGTTCGAATCGAGCGCCACATGGCGCCTATGCCGCGCGGAAGCAATGTTTCCGGCACGACCAAACCCGAAAATTAGCATTATCGTGACATTTGCGCACCTATGCTTTTCTTAAGCGGCAAAAACTGGTAGTTTATTACGCGCTGCGGAAATGCGATTACCCTCGCGCTACCAAGGCTTTTGGCTATCGACAACGTTATACACCCGATGACCTGCGGTTGGGTCTCGACGCGAAGCGACTGGCTATGGCGAATTTCGATTCCGCATGGTTCCTCTATGGAGCTTTGGCGCTCCTGTTGGCGACAAGTTTTGTCGTGCGGATCGACTATGTCCGCATCGGCCTCGCCGCTGCGGCATTGGTTGCCTTGCCGCTGGCTCTATTTCGCGGGCCCGGCGTCGGATATAGTCTGCTCGTGCTCGCGATCCTTGTGGTCAATATCGGCATATTGGCGCGGCTGTGGCTGCGCGGCACGAAGATACGGTTTTCGGCTGAGGACGAGGAATTGCGCCGCCAGCATTTTGCGGGACTGGGCGCCGCGGTCGCGCGCGACCTGATCGATCAGGGGCACTGGATTTCGGCAAAGCGCGGCGAGGTGCTGATCCGCGAAAATCAGGCCGCCCCCAGCCTTTTCTATTTGTCCGAGGGTCAGGCGGCGATTTTGCGTGACGGCGTCGAGGTCGGGCGCCTGTCGGACGGCGCGCTGATCGGCGAGGCGACGGTGCTCGACGGCACGCATGCGACGGGCACGGTTACGCTCGGCAGCAATGCGCGGCTGTGGTTCGTTCCTGCCGCGGCCTTGCGTGCCTATCTGGCGGCCAATCCGGGCGTCGCGGGCACACTCCACGAAGGCTTCGCGCGGGCCTTGCGCGTTAAATTGGCGAGCGCGAATACGCGCATCGCCGACCGGTCGGTAATTTCTTGAACCGACGCGTTCTCGGCCTCGAAACTGCAATCCGCCCCTGCTAGTCCTTGGTCCATGACGATGATTCTTTATGGCATTTCGAACTGCGACACGGTGAAAAAGGCGCGGCGCTGGCTCGACGAGCAGGGTGTCGCCTATCGCTTTCATGACGTGCGCAAGGATGGGCTCGACGCGGCACGGCTCCAGAGCTGGATCGACGCACTCGGTTGGGAAAAGCTTCTCAACAAGGCGGGGACGACCTTTCGCAAATTACCCGACGCAGAGAAGGACGGGCTCGACGCCGCGGCCGCGAAGGCCCTGATGCTCGACCAGCCGGCAATGATCCGCCGCCCGGTCGTCGAAGGTGTGGACGGGGTCAGCGTCGGCTTTTCGGCCGCCGACTGGCAGGCGCGTTTTGCAGCATGATCCGGTCGCTTGTGGCCCTGCTGGCCGTCCTGCTGTCCGCCGGCTGCACGGCTGATCCGGTGACCGCGCAGCCCACTCTCGATGGCAAGCCGCCGATCGTGATCGCGCATCGCGGTGCGTCGGGCGAACGCCCCGAACATACGCTGGCGGGCTACAAGCTCGCGATCGACCTTGGCGCCGACTATATCGAGCCCGACCTGGTGCTGACCAAGGACGGTATCCTCGTCGCGCGGCACGAGAATGAGATTTCGGAAACGACCGACGTCGCCGCGCACCCCGAATTCGCGGGCCGTAAGGCGACGAAGACGATCGACGGGCAAACGGTCACCGGCTGGTTCACCGAGGATTTCACGCTCGCCGAACTCAAGACATTGCGCGCGCGCGAGCGTCTGCCGAAGCTGCGCAGCACTGAATATGACGGCCAGTATGAAATCCCGACCTTCGAGGAAATCCTGACCCTGCTCGCCGAAGTGAACAAGGGGCGGCCGAAGCCCGTCGGCGTCTATCCCGAAACCAAGCACCCGAGCTATTTCGTCTCGATCGGCCTGCCGCACGAGGGGCCCTTGCTCAGGGTGCTCGATCGCTTCGGTTATCGCGGCCGCGCCGCGCCGGTGTTCATCCAGAGCTTCGAGGTCGGCAATCTGATGGACCTGCGCGCCAAGAGCGAGCTGCCTTTGATCCAGCTGATGGATGCCGAGGGCGGCCCTGCCGACCGGCCCGGCGCGAGCTATGCCGCCATGACGTCACCCACGGGGCTGAAGATGGTCGCCGGCTATGCCGACGGCATCGGCCCGAACAAGGCGATGGTGATCCCGCGCGGCGCGCTCGGCCGGCTGGGCAAGCCGACCGACCTGGTACGCGATGCGCATGCCGCGGGGCTGAAAGTTCATCCCTGGACCTTCCGCCGCGAAAATTACTTTCTGCCGCTCGGCGACAAGGGCGGGGTCAATCCCGCGGCGCACGGCGACCTCGCGGGGGAAATCACCGCTTATTTGAAGACGGGCATCGACGGCCTGTTCAGCGACAATCCGCGCGAAGCGGTGGCAACGGTGCGGAAGGAGAGCGGGCAATGACCGAAAGAGCATTGGGGAACAGCGGCCTGTCGATCCGGCCCTTCGTCCTCGGCGGTAATGTCTTTGGCATGACCGCGGGGCGCGAGGCGAGCTTTGCCGTGCTCGACCGCTTCGTCGAGCTTGGCGGCGGGATGATCGACACCGCCGACGTCTATTCGGCGTGGGTTCCGGGGCACAAGGGCGGCGAGTCCGAAAGCGTGATGGGCGCGTGGCTGAAGCAAAGCGGTGCGCGCGGTCAAGTGCTGATCGCAACCAAGGTCGGCATGATGCCAGGGGGCCTCAAGCCCGACCGCATTCGCGAAGCGGCGCAGGGCTCGCTTGACCGGCTCGGCACCGACGTCATCGACCTCTATTTCGCGCACAAGGACGATCCCGATGTGCCGCTCGATGAGGTACTCGGCGCCTTTGCCGAACTGGTCGATGCGGGGCTGGTGCGCGCGATCGGGGCGTCGAACTATTCGGCCGAACGTCTGGCCGAGGCGCTGCGCGTGGCGGACGATAAGGGCCTTCCGCGCTACACTGCGATGCAGCCCGAGCTCAACCTGCTCGACCGCGACCAATATGAAGGCGCGCTGCAGCGGCTTTGCGTCGACGAGGGGTTGGGCGTCGTGACCTATTTCAGCCTCGCCTCGGGTTATCTGTCGGGCAAATATCGGAGTGCCGACGACCTCGGTAAAAGCCCGCGCGGGGCACGCGTCAAACCCTATCTCGACGGGAAAGGCCCGGCGGTGCTCGCGGTGATGGACCGGATCGCGGCCGAAGCCGGCGCCACCCTCTCGCAGATCGCGCTGGCGTGGGTCGCCGCGCAACCGGGTGTGACCGCGCCGATCGCCAGCGCAACGACGGTGGAGCAATTGGACGAGTTGATGGGCAGCTTGGACCTCCGCCTCAGCGACGAACAGCTCGCGGCGCTCAGCGCGGCCTGAAATCCGGCCCAACACCCCCGGGGAGAGGCGTGGGCCGGGCCCGCGCGGCCGCGGCGTGTCAATCCTTGGCGTCGTCCCATTGGAACACGGTCTCGAGCGGTTTGCCGAAGGCGCGCGCGATGCGGAACGCGACCTCGAGCGATGGCGAATATTTGCCCTGCTCGATCGCGGCGATCGTCTGACGCGTGACCCCGACGCGGTCGCCAAGATCGCCCTGCGTCATCTCGCCGGCAAGGAAGCGTAGCGTGCGGATATCGTTGGAGAATGGCGGCTTAGCCATGCCAGTCTCGGCGATAGCGTGTCGCGATGATGCTCATTCGCCGGTCCGATAGGCGGCAACCTGGCTTGCCAGCCGGACCAGTTCGGCAACGACCAGCAACAGGCCCCCCTGCGCCGCAAGCGCGGAAACGCCGCGAAGGCTCCAAGGATAGACCAGCGCATACCAGACAAAGGCGAGGGTGATGACCATGATGGTCAACCAGTCGATTTTCTCGCGAAATGTCATCGTCCGATTCTCTCATGTTCGTTATTGATGACGTAATGTTAAAAATATTGAACATAAAGTAAAACGAAATTGCCATTGTCCTTCTTCGACCTTTCGCTCGAGGCCCTGACGGGCTAGACCCCCGCGCCATGTCCACGACCTCCAAAACGCTCACCTTCGACACCTCGACCAGCCGCGCCAATCCGACGCCGCAGCCGATGAAACGTCTGACGGTGCCGCGTATCCGCCAGCGCAAGGGCGGCGAACCGCTCGTGATGCTCACCGCCTACACCGTCCGCATGGCGCAACTGCTCGACCCGCATTGCGACATGCTGCTCGTCGGCGATTCGCTGGCGCAGGTGATCTACGGGCTGCCGCACACCGTCGGCGTGACGATGGAGATGATGGCGCTGCACGGCGCCGCGGTCGTGCGCGGCAGCTATCACGCCGCGGTGATCGTCGACATGCCGTTCGGCAGCTATGAGGGCAGCCCGCAGCAGGCGTTCGACAATGCGGCACGGCTGCTCAAGGAAACCGGCGCCGCTGCGGTGAAGGTCGAGGGCGGCAAGGTGCTCGCTCCGACGATCGAATTCCTCACCCAGCGCGGCATTCCGGTGATGGGGCATGTCGGGCTGACGCCGCAGGCGGTCAACATCCTTGGCGGCTATGGCGTGCGCGGCAAGAGCGAGGAAGAAGCACGCTCGATCGTCGAAGATGCCGTCGCGGTCGCCCAGGCCGGGGCTTTCTCGATCGTGATCGAGGGCGTGCTCGAATCGATCGCGATCGAAATCACGAACAAGGTCGATTGCCCGACGATCGGGATCGGCGCGTCGGCCCAGTGCGACGGCCAGGTACTCGTCACCGACGACATGCTCGGCATGTTCGACCGTGTCCCGAAATTCGTCAAACGCTATCAGGATATGGCGGGCGTCGTCAGCGGGGCGGTCAAGGACTATGCCGACGAAGTCAGGTCTCGTTCATTCCCGACCGAGGATCAGACCTACGCAGGTTGAAGCTTCGGCGATCCGCCAAAGTGAAACGCTTGGCGTTTTTCAGCGCCGTCGCTAAGGAAGCGGCCGGCGCCGTGCGGAAAGCTCGGGCCAATATTGAGTTTATGGAGGTTTGATTGGCCCTGAGCCCGACGAATGATGCCGCGCTGTTGCAAGAAGTCGACGAAGCCGTCCGCAAGGACCGGCTCGATACGATCATGCAACGCTATGGCCGCTGGATCATCGGCGGCGTCCTCGCCGCCTTGCTGGCGTTCGGCGGCTATCTGTTCTGGAACCACCGGCAGGATGCCGCGCGCGGCGAGCAGGCCGAGGAATTGATTGCGGCATTCGAAAAGCTGAGCACCAACCAGCCCCGCGCCGCGACGACCGACCTGCAAAAGCTCGCGGCCGAAGGCAATCCCGCCTATCGCGCCGTCGCGCAGATGCAGGAAGCGAACATCAAGGCGCAGTCGGGCGACCTGAAGGGCGCCGCCGCCCTGATGGCGAAGGTCGCCGCCGATACCAAGCTCGACCAGGCGCTCCGCGACCTGGCGCTGATCCGCCAGACGGCGTTCGAATATGACACGCTGAAGCCCGAAGTGGTGATTGCGCGGATGAAGCCGCTGGTCGATGCGAAGGATCCGGCGTCGAGCTGGTTCGCGAGCGCCGCCGAGCTCTCCGCGACCGCCTATTATCAGCTGGGCCAGTTCGACCAGGCCGGCGCCTTGTACGGCCGCATCGCCAAATTGCCCGACGTCACCAAGTCGCTGCAATCGCGTTCGGTGCAGATGGCGGGCATGCTCGGCGTTGACGCGGTTGCCGATCGGGCGACCGAAAGCGCCGCGAAAGACCAAAAAGGTAGTGCCGCGCCGAAGGCAGCGGCAGCCGCAAAGACTGAGGAAGCCAATTAATATGCGGAATGCGCGTTTCGGAATTTATGCGGCGCTGATCGCGCTGCCGCTCGCGGGCTGTGGTGTGTTCAAGGGCGACGGTGGGCCGAAGACGCCGACCGTTGGCGACCGCGTGTCGATTCTGTCGAACGACAACAGCGTCAAGGTCGATCCGGCCACCGCGTCGATCGCGGTCGTGCTGCCCGAACCGGCAGTCAACGCGGCGTGGGCGCAGTCGGGAGGCAATGCATCGAAATCGATGGGCCATCCGGCACTCGCAGCAACGCGCACCAAGCTGTGGGAAGCCAATATCGCGGGCAGCACCAACAAGCAACGCATCGCGGCATCGCCGGTCATCGCCGACAACCGCCTGTTCGTCGTCGATACCGATGCCGTGGTCACCGCCTTCGCCGCCGATACGGGTGCAAAGCTGTGGAGCGCGTCCATCGGCAGCACGGGCAAGGATTTCAAGGCGTCGCTGTTCGGCGGCGGTGCCGGGGTCGACGGCAATGTCGTCTATGCAACGAGCGGCGTCGGCGACGTCGCGGCGCTCAATGTCGCCGACGGATCGGTAATCTGGAAGGTGAAGCCGGCAGGCCCACTCCGCGGCGCGCCGACGATCGCGTTCGGCGGCGTCTATGTGATCAGCCAGGACAACCAGATTTTCGCCCTCAACGCCGCCGATGGCGCGGTGCAGTGGCAGGCGACGGCGTCGGCAGAGGCCGGCAGCGTGTTCGGCGCCGCATCGCCCGCGGCGGGGCAGGGGACGATCGTCGCCGGCTTCTCGTCGGGCGAGGTCCAGGCCTATCGTTACGAGAATGGCCGCGACCTTTGGGAAGACGCGCTCGCACGCACTTCGATGGCGTTGTCGGTCTCGACGCTGACCGACGTCGACGCCGATCCGGTGGTCGACCGCGGCCGCGTTTTCGCGCTCGGCCAGGGCGGCCGCATGGCGAGCTATGAGCTCGTCACGGGCCAGCGCAGCTGGGAAATCTCGATCGCCGGCATCTCGACGCCCTATGTGGTGGGCGAGTGGGTCTATGCGATGACCGACGACGGCAAGCTGCTGTGCGTCGCGCGCGGGTCGGGCAAGGTTCGCTGGCTCCAGCAGCTCGCACGCTTCCGCGTCGAAACCGAAAAGAAAAAGAAGGATCCGATTCGCTGGAGTGGACCGATCCTAGCGGGCGGTCGGTTGATTTCCGTCAACAGCGAAGGCGTATTGTCGGAATTCTCGCCGACCGACGGATCGCTTTTGGCTTCGACGGAATTCAAATCGCCGCTGTCGCAGACCCCGGTGGTCGCGAACAATATTTTGTATGTCCTCGCGGACGACGGGCAGATCACGGCCTGGCGCTAACCAGCGTCCGGGCCGGGGCGGTCCGGTGGTAAAATAGGGATAAGTTTCATGTCGCGACTCGCGACGATTGCCATTGTCGGCCGACCCAATGTGGGCAAATCGACGCTATTCAACCGGCTGGTCGGCAAGCGCCTCGCGCTCGTCGATGACCAGCCCGGCGTGACGCGCGACCGGCGCGAAGGCGACGGCCATCTCCTCGGGCTCGATTTCCGCATCGTCGATACTGCGGGATTCGAGGATTATGACGCGGCGACGCTGCCGGGGCGAATGCGCGTGCAGACCGAAAAGGCGGTGCGCGAGGCCGACGCGGCTTTGTTCATGATCGATGGCCGTGCCGGCGTGACACCGCTCGACGAGGAAATCGCGCGCTGGCTGCGCAGCGAAGACACGCCGATCATCCTAGTCGTCAACAAGGCCGAAGGGAAACAGGGCGAAAACGGCCTGATGGAGAGCTATTCGCTCGGCTTCGACAATCCGATCGCGCTCAGCGCCGAGCATGGCGAGGGCATCGTCGACCTGTTCGACGCGCTGCGCCCGATCGTCGACGGCTTCGATGCCGCAGCGTTCGAAGCGGTGCCGCCGCGCGGCAGCCTCGGGGAAGATGGGGGCGACGAAGAGGATGAAGACGCGCCGCTCGGCCCGCTGAAGCTCGCGATCGTCGGCCGCCCCAATGCGGGCAAGTCGACGCTGATCAACCGAATGATCGGCGAAGACCGGCTGATCACCGGGCCCGAAGCCGGCATCACGCGTGATTCGATCCGCGTCGACTGGCAATGGGAGAAGGACGGCGAGGTCCATGAGATCCAGCTGTTCGACACCGCGGGCATGCGCAAGCGCGCCAAGGTGGTCGAAAAGCTGGAAAAACTCTCGGTCGCCGATGCGCTTCACGCGGTCGATTTCGCCGAGGTTGTCGTGCTGCTGCTCGACGCCACCAAGGGCTTGGAGTCGCAGGATCTGCACATCGCCGACCGGGTGTTGCAGGAAGGCCGCGCGCTGATCGTCGCGCTCAACAAATGGGACGTTGCCGAAGATCCCTCGTCGCTGTTCAACGGCGTCCGCGGCGCGCTCGAAGACGGGCTCAGCCAGGTCAAGGGCGTCCCGGTGCTCAGCATTTCGGGCGCGACCGGCAAGGGCATCGACACGCTGGTGCGCGTCGCGTTCGAACAGCGCGCGATCTGGACCAACCGCGTCTCCACCGCAAAGCTCAACCGCTGGTTCGAAAACGCCGTCGAAAACAATCCGCCGCCGGCACCGGGCGGCAAGCGGATCAAGCTGCGCTATATCACGCAGGCGCGGACGCGGCCGCCGACCTTCGTCGTTTTCGGCACCCGCACCGACAGCCTGCCTGGGAGCTACACGCGCTATCTGGTCAACGGCATGCGCAAGGAATTGGGGTTTCAAGGCGTGCCGGTGCGCCTCAATTTCCGCAATTCGCGCAATCCCTATGACGAATGAAGCGTCGACGCTGGTCGTCGATGCCCGCGGCATGCGTTGTCCCTGGCCCGCGCTGCGGCTCGCGCGCGCGATGCGCGAGGCGGCCGATGTGCTGCTGATCGCCGACGATCCGCAAGCCGGGCGCGAGGTGACGGCCATGGCGGGCGAACATGGCTGGTCGGTTGAAACCGACTCTGCCTCCGCCGCCGACGAGGGTCGCTGGCGCGTCCGCCGCTGATCCAAAATGGGGCGCCTTACGCCTCAAGCTCCCTGACACCGTAACCTCTTTTTTACCCAACTTCGGCATGGACGGCTTGGGACCACGACCGAATTTGAACACCAAGGGACGAAAGCATTGGACGAAATCTTGGTCGATTGGGATGAATTTCGCGCGACGCGCACCCAGCTGGGCGCGGCGTTCGTACGGATTCTCGGCTATTTTCGCGAAGACGGCACCAAGTCGGTGGCCGCGATCGAAGAGGCGATGCGCGCCCGCGACGCCCGCGGTCTCGTCATGCCCGCGCACACGCTGAAGAGCGAAGCGCGTCAGTTCGGCGGCGAAAAGCTCGGCGCACTCGCCGAGGATATCGAGGTGTTTGCGCGTCACTGCGTCGAAAGCCAGATCAGCCCCGAAGAATATCTGCCGCGCGTCGTCACCCTGCGCCCGCTGTTCGAAGAGACGCTCGCCGCGCTCGAGCGCGAAGCCAACCCGCTCGTCCAACGCCGTCCTGCGGGGTTCGACCGCGCCGTCGGTTATTGACGCATCATTTGCAGTCGGCCGCGCGCCAGGCTGCGCCATAACCATTCGAGCGGGCCATAGCGAAAGCGGTCGAGCCACGGCTTGGACCAGAGCAGCATGATCGCCCACATGCCGATGCAGAAAAGATAGAGCGTCCAGCGGTCGACATCGCCGAACAGTCCCAACCCATAGCCATAGAAGATCGTCGTCATCACGATGCTGGTGCCGAGATAGTTGGAGAAGGCCATCCGGCCCGTCGCCGCGACGCGTGCGAGCCAAGACGCGCCCGCCGCCGCCTTGATCAACACCATGAGCAAGGCCGCATAGGCGATCGTCATCATCAGCCGCCCGGGGCCCGCCCACCCCATGAAGGCATTGACCGCGACGAGATAGTCGAAGCTCGCCCGCCACTGAATCCAGCCGACGAGCAGCGTCAACAGCACGCCGGGGGGCAGCCATCGCAGCGCCGTCTGCCGATAGTCGGCGGCCGACCATGCGCCCGTCAGGAAGCCGTTCCGGAACAGCGCCATGCCGAGCATCATCAGCGGCAGTGTCTCCAATATCGTCATCAGCACGCCGATGAACGGATTGATTGCGGTATCGAGCCGCGAGCCGAGGATCGGAAGATAGGGGCCGCGATAGAGTGCGAGCTCCTCGCTCACTTCGCCGTCGATCCTGGCATATTCGGCGCGGACCTCGCGCCCGGCCTCGGCCATCGGCGATGCGGGGTTGTCGGCCGCATTCCCCACCGCAAGCTGCGCGCCGAAGAACAGCGAGGTCACGACCACGCCGAGTGTGAAGAGGCCGATCGCCCATTTGATCAGCCGACGCGTTTCCCACGCGCGGAAGCGGAAGGCGATGCAGCCGACGGCGGCATAGAGGAACAATATGTCGCCCCACCAGATGAAGAAATAATGGCAGAGCCCGAAGATCGCGAGCCACGCCATACGGCGATAATGTACCGAGCCCGGATCTTGTCCCGACGCCTCTGCCCGGTCGATGATGAGGAGCATGCTCGCCCCGAACAGGATCGAGAACAGCCCGCGCATCTTGCCGTCGAACAGGATGAAGCCGAGCGCCCAGGCGGCGAGGTCGGCGGCGGTCTCGCCGCCATAGGCCTTGGGTGAGACATAGGCCATTTCGGGCATCGCAAAAGCGACGATGTTCATCGCCAGTATGCCCATCACTGCGAAGCCGCGCAGCGCGTCGAGGGTGACGAGGCGTTCGTTCGGAACTTGTCGATCTTCGCGCACATCGCCCTCCACTGTATTATCGACCTATAACGGCTGGCGCACCAATCCGTCCAGTGCTTTAACCTACTATTGACATCTATGTCAGTAATGCTATCTCGACGTCATCACCTGATTCGAACGAGACCAGCCATGATCCCCACCATCTTCTCCCACCCCGACCGCCAGCCGCAGAAGTTCCGCCCGTTCAAGGCGTTCCAGCACTTCCGCAAGCTGATCGCGGACAAGGAAGACACCGAACAGGTGTTCCACATCTTCGAGAATTTGCCGCGCAAGGGGTTCATGGACGATGCGCGCGCCTTTGTGACAAGCGATTTCGGCCGGAAGCTGATGGAACGCGAACCCTATCTGCCCGACCTGCTCGACGACCATAGCTGGATCGACGCACTGCCCGAAGGCACCGTCGGCCACGCCTATGTCACCTTCATGCGCCGCGAAGGCCTGTCGGCTGCGGGCCTTGTTGCCGAAGCCGACAAGATGGGCCGTCCGAAGTTCGACGACCAGGTGCAATGGTATTCGAACCGCCTTCGCGACACGCACGACCTGTTCCACATCCTCACCGGCTATGGCCGCGACGCGCTCGGCGAACAGTGCGTGCTCGGCTTCACCTATGGCCAGACGGGCAATTACGGCAATTTCTTCATCGCCTATGCCGGCGGCTATGAAGTGAAGCGCGGCGTGAAGGCCGACGCCCCGGTGTTCGGCGCGATCCGTCAGGGTCAGCGCCACGGCAAGGCGTCGAAGGCGATCATCGAACAGGACATCCGCTCGCTGCTCGCCGAACCGCTCGAAGCCGCGCGTGCGCGGCTGGGGATCGGCAAGCCGACGCTCTATGAAGAAGCGCACCGCGCCTACCGCAACCGCGGGATCGATCCTTATAATTTCCTTGCGGCCAAGGCTGCGCTGGCCTGAACCAGATCCTCCCTGTCGCGTAGCGATGGGGAGGGGGACGCCCGCATAGCGGGTGGTGAAGGGGCGCGTTAGAGCCCCTCCGTCAGCGCTTCGCGCTGCCACCTCCCCATGGCTTCGCCACAGGGAGGATCGTCATTCCGCCAGCTTCGCGATCAGCGCCTGCGCTGCTGCCGGGTTGCGAACCTTCGCGCCCGATATGAAGAAGAGATAGACGTCGCGGTCCCCCTCTGCCCAGGCCTTGGCGCGCTTGGCCCAATGGTCGAGCGCTTCGGCGTCATAGCCCGTTTCGACATCCTCCTGGCTGCGCTGAAGCCGCGCATAGGTGAAATCGGCGGTCTGTTCGTCGATGCACGGAAATTCGTCGCTGTCGGCATAGACGATCGCCATGTTCCGTTCGCGCACCATGTCGACAAAGGCGGGATCGCGGAAGCTTTCGTCGCGGACCTCGATCGCGTGGCGCAGCTTCAGCCCGTCCTGCGTCTCGGGAAGCAGATCGAGGAAGCCGGCGAAATCGTCGCGATCGAATTTTTTCGTCGCCATGAACTGCCAGTGGATCGGGCCCAGGCGGTCGCCGAGCCGCGTCAGCCCCTGCGTCAAGAATTTCTCGATCGATCCGGCGCCATCGGCCAGAACCTTGCGATTGGTGGTGAAACGTGACGCCTTGACGCTGAATTTGAAGCCGTCGGGGACCGATGCGGCCCAGTTGGCGAAGGTTTCGGGTTTCTGGCTGCCATAATAGGTGCCGTTGATCTCGATCCCGGTCAGATGCTGGCCGGCATATTCGAGCTCGCGTTTGTGCGCGAGCCCGGCGGGGTAGAACGGGCCGCGCCACGGTTCGAAGGTCCAGCCTCCGACTCCGACATAGATGCTCATCGGCCCCCCTCTTTCACAAAGGCGTCAGGCGAGTGCCGCGTCGGCTCCCATCAGCTTCGGGAAGAAACCCTCATGCGCTTCGCGAAGTTCCGCCAGCGTCACCTGATGGTCGCTGCCCTCCAGTTCGAAGACGATGCGGTCCTTGATCGTGCGGCCCACCGGGTCGACCGGCACGTCGGCGCGCCCCGCGGCGTCGAGGAAGTCGGCGAGGCAGGTGTCGCAGACGGTGACGAGATAAAGGCCCTGATCCTCGCCAAAAAAGCTTTCGGCGACGCCGAAGGGCTGTTCTTCGCTGACCAGCACGCCGATGTTCGATTTCAGCGCCATTTCGGCAAGCGTCACCGCCATGCCGCCGTCGGACACGTCGTGGCAGGCGGTGATCCAGCCGGCGTTGATCGCGCCGCGGATGAAGTCGCCAGTGCGCTTTTCGCAGCGGAGGTTCACCTCGGGCGGCGGGCCTTCTTCGCGGCCGTGGATTTCGCGCAGCCACACCGACTGGCCGAGGTGTCCGGCGCGCTCCCCAACGGCTAATATGATGTCGCCGGTGCGCTTGAAGCCGATGCCGACCGCCTTGTTCCAATCCTCGATCACGCCGACGCCGCCGATCGCGGGGGTCGGCAGGATCGCGCTGCCGCCGCCGGTCGCCTTGCTCTCATTATAGAGGCTGACGTTGCCCGAGACGATCGGATAGTCGAGCGCGATGCAGGCCTGCGCCATGCCGTCAAGGCAGCCGACGATCTGGCCCATGATCTCGGGGCGCTGTGGGTTCGCGAAGTTCAGGCAGTTGGTGATCGCGAGCGGGGTGGCGCCGACCGCGCTGATGTTGCGCCAGGTTTCGGCGACCGCCTGCTTGCCGCCCTCGACCGGGTCGGCGTAGCAATAGCGCGGGGTGCAGTCGGTGCTCATCGCGAGCGCGCGATTGGTGCCGTGAATGCGGACGAGCGCGGCGTCGCCGCCGGTCTGCACCGTGTCGGCGCCGACCTGGCTGTCATATTGCTCCCAGATCCAGCGGCGGCTGGCGATGTCGGGGGTGCCCATCAACGTCTTGAGGTCGGCGGCGACGTCCGTCGTCTCGGGGACGTTGGTCAGTTCGGGCTGCTTCGGGGTCGGAACGTGCGGGCGGTCATAGAGCGGCGCATCGTCGGCGAGCGGGGCGAGCGGGATGTCGCAGACGATCTCACCATGATGCTCCAGCACCATGCGCCCCGTATCGGTGACGGTGCCGATGACCGCGAAGTCGAGTTCCCATTTGTGGAAGATCGCGGCGGCGAAATCCTCGCGGCCGGGCTTCAGCACCATCAGCATGCGTTCCTGCGATTCGGACAGCATCATCTCATAGGCGGACATGCCCGTTTCGCGCTGCGGCACATCGTCCATCTTGAGGTGGAGGCCGACGCCGCCCTTCGACGCCATCTCGACCGACGAGCTGGTGAGGCCCGCGGCGCCCATATCCTGAATCGCAACGATCGCGTCCGACGCCATCAGCTCGAGGCACGCCTCGATCAGCAATTTTTCGGTGAAGGGGTCGCCGACCTGCACCGTCGGGCGTTTTTCCTCGGCATCCTCGCCGAAGTCCGCGCTCGCCATCGTCGCCCCGTGGATGCCGTCGCGGCCGGTTTTCGAGCCGACATAGACGATCGGATTGCCGACGCCCGATGCGGCCGAATAGAAAATCTTGTCCTGCTCGGCAACGCCGACGGTCATCGCATTGACCAGGATATTGCCGTCATAGGCCTTGTGGAAATTGACCTCGCCGCCGACGGTGGGGACGCCGACGCAATTGCCGTAACCGCCGATACCGTGGACGACGCCCGAGATGAGATGCTTCATCTTCGGATGGTCGGGGCGGCCGAAACGCAGCGCGTTCAAATTCGCGACCGGACGCGCCCCCATAGTGAACACGTCGCGCAAAATGCCCCCGACCCCAGTTGCCGCACCCTGATAGGGTTCGATGTAGGAGGGGTGGTTGTGGCTCTCCATCTTGAAGATCGCGGCCAGCTTCTTGCCGTCCGGCCCTTCGCCGATGTCGATGACGCCGGCATTCTCGCCGGGACCGCAGATCACCCACGGCGCCTCGGTCGGGAGCTTCTTCAAATGGAGGCGTGAGCTTTTATAACTGCAATGCTCGGACCACATGACCGAAAAGATGCCGAGTTCGACAAGGTTCGGTTCGCGCCCGAGCGCGGCGAGGACGCGATCATATTCTTCCGGAGACAGGCCGTGTTCGGCGACGATCTCGGGGGTGATGACGGAGGCGGGCGCGGGTGCGGTCTGAGTCATGGCGCGCCTTTAGCCTCACACGCTCAAAACGAACAGACCCCATGATGCGAAAACATCATGGGGTCTGCGGTCGGAGAGCGGGATTAGCGCGAGGCGAGCGTGGCCGTCTCGATCTTGAGCGGCTGGACATCGCGGAGCGCGAAGCTGACCTGCTGCGAGCCAACGGTGCCGCGGACGCGATGCTGGCCGACGCGGAGCGTGAACGGCTTGCCGGTGCGTTCCTCGACGCCGCTGATGACGCGCGTGTGGCCAACCTGCGTGACGGTGTAGCTGTAGGTGCTGCCCTCATGCTCGAAGCGATTGGTGGGCGCATCCTTTGCGAGGGCAACAGACGGCGCCAGCGCGAGCAGGCCGAGGGCGGGGAGAATATATTTTTTCATGATGCAAGTCCTTGTCAGATGAACAAAACTTGCCTTTGAGCCCCTCTCTTCTTGTGCGGTGCAACATGGATGGTGACGCGCGCGCCAGCAATTGCAAAAAGCGGAACCGTGATTGCGCGCGGCAAAGGGGGTCAGGCGTTGCGCGGGACTGCAAGCTGCCGGCTTGCGCCAGCCCACGCGGCGGTGCCGGCGAGCAGGATGTAAGCGAAGAGCATCGTGGCCGGGATGGCGAGCGAATAGGTGGGCTCTTTCGGCCCGAACCAGTCGACCACCTGGGCAAAGACGAGCAGCGCCGCGAGTATCCATAGCCGCCCATTGCCCACGGGTGCTGAAGTTCGCCGCATATAATAGATGAACGCCCCGCCAATCAGCAGGATCTCGAGCGGCATCGCGATCAGCGGATGGTTCCACAGGCCCAATCCGAGCTTCGGCGACATGCCATAGAGGGTGAGGTCGGGGATGTGGACGATCAGGTCGATGAACCAGTGCGACACCACGACCAGCGCCGCGCCGATCGCGGCTTCCTTCCTCTTGGTCGCGAACCAGACGATCGCGCCGAAAATCTTCGCCCAGATCAGCGCGCCGAGCAGGCTGTGTGTATAGGGCATGTGATAAAGGTCCATCGGGTTCATCGCGGTGATGCCGGGCGCGATCCGCATCGCCTCGACCCCCGGGACCAGCAATGCGGCAAAGCCGATGTCGACGAGTTGTGCAGCGACGAACAAGGTTCCGAGCCCGGCGGCCTTCGGGCGCGCTGCGGCGATCAGTGCCGGGGCGAAATGGCCGATGAACATGGCGCGAGGCTATAGGGCAAAATCACCACGTCAAGCTTGACCGGACGGGGGAGAAGGGGCCAAAGCAGGGCCATGACGGATACCCCCGAAACCGCTGCCGCCCCCGCTCTTGCGTCCCTGTCGTTCGAGGCTGCGATGGGCGAGCTCGAAACGATCGTGCGGCGGCTGGAGAGCGGCGACGTCAGCCTCGAGGAATCGGTGGCGCTTTACGAGCGCGGCCACGCGCTGCGCGGCCATTGCGAGGCTCGGCTCGCCGCGGCGCAGGCGCGGATCGAACAGGTCAGCCTGGGCGCCGACGGCCGGCCGGCGGGAACCACCCCCTTCGGTGAAAGCTGAGCCCTTATGGCGTCCGTCGACAGCGAAGTTTCGCGCGGCACACAATTGCTTCTGTCCACGCAGGCCGAGGTTGCCACCGGCATCGACCGTCTGTTCGACCAATTGCTGCCCGTACCCCTCGATCCGCGCGGTCCGCTTTATGAAGCGATGCGCCACGCAGCGATTGCGGGCGGCAAGCGGCTGCGTCCGCTGCTGGTACGCGCCGCGGGCGACCTGTTTCACGTCGACCGCGCGCTGACCCTGCGCGTCGGCGCGGCGGTCGAGGCGATGCACGTCTATTCGCTGATCCACGACGATCTGCCGTGCATGGACGATGACGATATGCGCCGCGGCAAGCCGACGGTGCACAAGGCGTATGACGAAGCGACCGCAGTGCTCGCGGGCGATTCACTCCATGCCCTCGCCTTCGAATGGCTGTGTGACCCGGTGACCAGCGCCGATCCCTTCGTGCGCGGCGAACTCTGCTGCGAACTTGCGCGCGCCGCGGGGCCGGCGGGCATGGCGGGCGGGCAGATGATGGATCTTGCCGCCGAGACGTCGAATTTCGACCTGCCGACAGTGACGCGGCTGCAACAGCTCAAGACCGGGGCACTGATCGCCTTTTCGGTCGAGGCTGGCGCGATCCTCGCGCGTATCCCGCCCGAGGGCCGCGCACCGCTGCGCGCATATTCGCGCGACATCGGGCTCGCGTTCCAGATCGCCGACGACATCATGGACGTCGAGGGCGACGAGGCGCTCGCGGGCAAGGCGCTGCACAAGGACGAGGCCGCGGGCAAGGCGACCTTCGTCACATTGATGGGGATCGAACGCGCGCGCGAACAGGCGACGGCGCTCGTCGATCAGGCGATCGGGCATCTGGCGAGTTATGGCGGCGAGGCGGCGCTGCTGCGTGCGATCGCCCGCTATGTGGTGGAGAGGGACCGTTGATGCGTATTGGGGTTTATCCCGGAACCTTCGACCCGATCACGCTCGGGCATATGGATATCATTCGTCGCGGCGCGAAATTCGTCGACCGGCTGATCATCGGGGTGACCACCAATATCGCGAAATCGCCCCTGTTCGACGACGACGAGCGGATCGCGATGGTCAAGGCCGAGGTTGCGGGGATCGACGGCGACATCGAGGTCGTCGGTTTCAATTCGTTGCTGATGGACTTTGCCGACGCCCAGGGCGCGTCGATCATCGTCCGCGGCATTCGCGGTGTCACCGATTTCGAATATGAGTATCAGCTGACGGGCATGAACCGCCAGCTCAACGACCGCGTCGAAACGGTTTTTTTGATGGCCGACGTCAGCCTTCAGCCGATCGCGTCGCGGCTAGTCAAAGAAATCGCGATCTTCGGCGGCGATATCCACAAATTCGTGACGCCTTCGGTGCGCGACGCCGTCGTGGCTCGCATCGCCGAGCGGGGACTGCTTCAGGGCGAGCGCTGATACCGATCATTGAGCGTTCAGCTTTTTGCGGCTAGGGCCCGCCGACCGGGGCGCAAATTCCGATTTTCTTAACGAGGCCGATCCAGCATGAAATCATCCTTCCGCCCCTTGATACTTATGGCGATGGCGTTCGGTCTCGTAGGCGCGGCCGTCGCGCAGGAGGCGCCGCCCGCGCCGGCGCCGAACCCTGAACAGAGCCAGCCCGCGCCGCCGGTGGAAACGCCCGCCCCCGCGCCGGTCGAAACCCCGACCGCGCCCGCCCCGGCTGCGGAGGCTGCGCCTGCAACGGAAGTCCCCGCGGTGCCCGCGATGACGCCCGACCAATATATCAACAACCCCGAATATATGCTCAACATCGACCTTTCGACGGGTGGGCGGGTCGTTGTCCAGCTCTATCCGAATGTCGCGCCGAACCATGTTGAGCGGCTGAAGCAACTTGCGCGCGCGGGCTTCTATGACGGGATCAAGTTCCACCGCGTGATCGACGGCTTCATGGCGCAGACGGGCGATCCGACCGCGACGGGGCAGGGCGGGTCGCAGCTTCCCGACCTCAAGGCCGAATTCAACCCGACCCCGCACCTGCGCGGCACGCTGTCGATGGCGCGCGCGGAGAGCGAGGACAGCGCGAACAGCCAGTTCTTCATCATGCTCCAGCCGCGTTTCTCGCTCGATCGTCGTTACACCGCCTTCGGCCGCGTCGTCTCGGGCATGCAATATATCGACGCGATCCATAAGGGCGAACCGCCCGAAGTGATGTCGCGCATGGTCCAGGTGTCGGTCGCCGCCGATAACAAGCCGATGCCGCCGCCGTCGATGCTGGTCGAAACGGTGCCGCCGCCGGTGGTGCCGGCCCCGGTCGGCGTCGACGAACTCAACGCCCCGATCAAGCAGTAAGCGCGGAAACGCGCGCGAAGACCATGCGCGTCGACGCCTTCGATTTCGATCTGCCGAACGAGCGTATCGCGCTTCGCCCCGCGCGGCCGCGCGATGCCGCGCGGATGCTCGTCGTCGACGACGGCAAGATCGTCGATGCCGGGGTGCGCGACCTGCCCCAATGGCTGCGTCCGGGCGACTGCCTCGTCTTCAACGACACGCGGGTCATCCCGGCGCAGCTCGAAGGGCGTAGAGGCGACGCGAAAATCGGCGCGACCTTGCACAAGCGGATTGACCTGCGCCGCTGGCAGGCCTTCGTCCGCAATGCGAAGCGGCTCCGCGTCGGCGAGACGGTCGATTTCGGCGCGGGGGTCGAGGCCCTCGCCGAGGAACGGCTCGCCGACGGCAGCTTCATTCTGACCTTTGCGGGCGACGAGCCGGTCGAACTTCTGCTCGAGCGTGCGGGCACGATGCCGCTCCCCCCTTATATCGCGGGCAAGCGCGCGACCGACGAAGACGACCGCAGCGACTATCAGACGATGTTTGCGCGCGAGGACGGCGCGGTCGCAGCGCCGACGGCGGCGTTGCACTTTACGCCCAAACTGCTCGATGCGCTGGCGGCGGCGGACATCGCGACCGAGACATTGACGCTTCACGTCGGCGCCGGAACCTTTCTGCCCGTGAAGGCCGACGACACCGAAGATCATGTCATGCACGCCGAATGGGGGCGGATCGAGGCCGATACCGCGGCGCGGCTCAACGCCGTGCGCGCCGCGGGCGGCCGCGTGATCGCGGTCGGCACCACGAGCCTGCGCCTGCTCGAAAGCGCGGCGCAGGACGACGGCATCATCGCGCCCTTCGCGGGAGACACCGCGATCTTCATCACCCCCGGCTACCGCTTCAGGGCGATCGACGGGCTGATGACCAACTTCCACCTGCCGCGCTCGACATTGTTCATGCTGGTCAGCGCGCTGATGGGGCTGGAGACGATGCAGGCGGCTTATGCGCACGCGATTGCGCAGAGCTATCGATTCTACAGCTATGGCGATGCCAGCCTGTTGCTACCTCGCGCGAAATGACCGGGGTTCCCGGTTAAGTTTGTTTCATTGGCGCCGCCGGCGACCGGACGAATCGTGCGCCGGTCCCGCGGGCCCAAGCAATGAAAATATCTGCAGACACCGCACCGGTCAGGCAGCCATGCGCGCGAATCGCGACGTGATCGACATGCCGTGGCCGCCGCATAGCGGGCGCGCGATCCAATATAAATCTATGTTATAAAAAGGCTTTTCTGAGCCGACTGGGGTCTGTTCGGACGCTAACGACTCGTCGTGCCACTGTTCGATTTCGATACACCTTGGTCAAATCGGGCGTTTTCGGTCGCGTGCGTCGGATCAGGCCGCGCGGTCGGCCCGGCAAGCCGGTCGCGCGCGCCTTCATCCAACCAATAGGGCGCTAAGCTTTTAGAATGTGAGGCTTTACCGAGTTTCCGGAGGAATTTTGGTTGGTAAAATTAACTTTCGATTTAGCCGATTGGGATGGCGCTGCCGCTCAAAATTCTAGAATTTCTGGGCATCCTTAATGTTTTAACCAATCATAAACGGTTGCGCTTCCCGTCCCGTCGTTTAATTAGTTGTTAACCGCAGGGGGCAAGTCGCAGACTGGAAAAGTCTCCTCGGCGGTTGGGGAAGCGAAAAAGGGCGCCGTCGCCGGTGCCCTTCGCTTCAGATGACACGACCAGTCTGTATGAGGGGAATTACCATGAAGAAGCTTTTCGCTTTGGCCGCCATGTCGGCCATGCTTTCGACGCCTGCTTTCGCTGCGGATTCGGATTCGGAATCGTTCGACATTAACGCGAACGTTGCCGAAACCTGCACGATGGAAGGCATCAGCGACATCGAACTCGGCACGCTGTCGATCAACACCACCGCTGGCAGCAACGCGCTGTTCCTCAACGGTGCGTCGGCCGACAACGCCGGTGAGTTCTGGCTGAGCTGCAACGACACCAATCGCATGTCGATCGTCCCGACCCTGGGCAAGCTGAAGAACCAGTCGCGCACGCTGCAGTCGGGTGATGACGCCGGCTTCAAGGACACGATCAACTATTCGGTCGCAGCCCTGAACTATCGCAACGGCTTTCTGCAGCCGTCGTACAACAGCCTGCTTGGCCCGCTGCTCCAGAACCAGAGCCGTGGTGCGATCCATCGCAAGATCGACATGGGCGCTGCTGTGACCCTGCTCGGCAACCTCGACGCCCGCCCGCTGGCTGGTGTCTACAAGGACACCGTGACCGTTACCGTCACGACCATCTGATCCTGATCGCAGGGGAAGGGCGTCGCCCTTCCCCTGTTTGCCTTTCGGGCCGTCTATTCGATCATGATGCGGCCTCCTTTGGGAACATAATCCATGAAAAAGCTCCTTATCGTCTCGCTCGGCGCGATGCTCGCCTCGACGCCTGCCTTCGCCGCTGATTCGGACAGCGAAGCGTTCGACATCAACGCAAGCGTTGCCGAAACCTGCACGATGGAAGGCATCTCCGACGTCGACCTTGGCACGCTGTCGATCAACACGACGGCCGGTTCGGGTGCGCTGCTGATCAACAACACGTCGGCTGACGAAACCAGCCCGTTCTGGGTCAGCTGCAACGAAAGCAACCGCATGCTGATCGACGCCGACCTTGGCGTCCTGAAGAACCAGACGCGCACCTTGGCCTCGGGCGATGACTCGGGCTTCAAGGACACGATCAACTATTCGGTCTATGCGCTGAACTATTTGAACAGCGGTGCGGGTCCGGAACATAATTCGGCTCAAGGTTCGATCGGTCAGAACACGACCCGCGGCGCGATTCATCGCCAGGTTGAACTGCGCGCACGCGTGCGCGCCAACGAAAACCAGGACGCTCGCCCGCTGGCCGGCACCTATGAAGACACTGTTACGGTTACCGTAACGACGATCTGATAGGTTTCGTTAACCAGATGAGGGAGGGGGAGCTTAATGCTCCCCCTTTCAGTCTGTAGCGATGCTATCTTGCAAGAGCGTTTGGGGGAATTGGTCTTGTTCCGGAAATCTTTGATACTGGCGTTCGCCGCCGCAACCTTGGCCGTGGGCGCGAGTCCCGTCGAGGCGGCCCGGGTGACCCCGATGACGGTCGAAATGGCGCCGACTGGTCGCGGATCGACCGCGCGTATCGAAGTCACCAACTCCGAAGACCGCAATTTGCCGGTCGAACTGCGGATGTACCGCGGCGATGTGAACGAGGCGGGCGAACTGACGCTCACCCCGGCCGACGAAAAATTCGTCGTCTTCCCGCCGCAGGTCGTGATCGCACCAAACGCACAGCAGGTTTTCCGGATTCAGTATTTGCCGAGCGAGCCGCTTACCAAGTCCGAAGTTTATTATGCCGCGGTCACCCAGATCCCCGTCGACCTCGATCCGACGATCTCGCGAATCCAAGTGGTGATGCGGTTCAACGTTCTGGTCAATATCGTACCCGAAGGCACCAAGGCTGAACCGGTCGTGACGTCCGCAAAGGCGCTGGTTCGCGAGACGGTAGTGCCGCCCGACGAGCGGCTTCCGGTCGATCAGCAGAAGCCCAAGACGGTGACCGAACGCGGCGTCGAGGTTCGCATCGAAAATCGCGGTACGCGCTTTTTCGCGGCTGGACGCACCGGCTGGACGATCGCCGGTACGCGCGAAGACGGCACCGCTTTTTCAGAATCGCGTACCGCCGGCCGGATGAGCGACGCGATCGGCTTTGGCCTTATTCCGCCCGGGGGGGCTCGCATCTTCTTCGTTCCGGTCGAAGAACCGCTGCGCGAGGAGGGCGTCAGCATCAAGATCGGAGAATGAAGAAGGCGACGCGGGGCATTCAGGGGGTGGTTTAAGGTGATACGCTATTGTTCAAGCATCACATTGGCGTTGGTCGCGCTTCAGTCGCCCCATGCCTATGCTGCGATGCAGGACCAAGGCCCGCCTGCGCCGCCCGCTGCCACGCCGCCTGCCGCTGCAACCGCGCAGCGCTGGACGCAATTGCAATTACCGCTGGTACGCAATGGGCAACTGAGCGGCGATATCATCGCCGAAGTGACGCCCGACGGTCAGGTCCGCTATGAACGGGCCTCGCTGCTTGAGCGACTGACTCCCTATCTTTCGCCGTCGGCGCGTGAAACCTTTGGCGCCTCCTTTGCGCAGGCCGCTTTCCTGACCTCGGCGGAGCTTGAAGCGGCTGGCGTTTTCCTGCGCTACAATCCGGCCCTGCTCGAAGTCGCGATCGAACGCATCGACCCCAATCTTGCCGCTGTGCAAACGCTTGGCCCGGTCATTAACGAAAGCCGGGTGCCCGTGACCCGGCAGCCCGAAGATTTCAGCGCCTATCTGAACGTCGTCGGCGATTTTCGCCTCGAAGATTTCAAAACGTTCGAGGATCCAGGGGTTCTCGTCTTCGGCGCCGCCCGTTTTCGGGGCGTCGTGGTCGAATTCGACGGCGGTTATGACCGGTCGATAACCGGCGGCGAAGGCAGCGGTTTCTATCGCCGCTCGGCGCGCGCGGTCTATGACGAGGTCGACAAGCTGCGTCGCTGGAGCGCGGGCGATCTCCAATTGTCGGGCATTCCCGTCATCTCGGGTGCGTTGCTGGGCGGCGTCGCCGTCGAAAAGGGCCGACGCGTATTTTCGGGCGGCGGTCCCGTCACCCAATTGGGCAGCCAGCAAATCTTGCTCGACCGAGATGCAACGGTCGAGGTGATGGTGGATGGCCAGCAGGTGCAGACCTTGCAGCTTGCGGCCGGGCCGTATGACCTGTCGCAACTGACGTCGCAATATGGCGGTCGCAACGCGCAATTGTTCGTCACCGACGTGACCGGGCGGCGGCAACTGGCCTCGTTCGATCCCTTTTTCGATCCGGTAGACCTGGGGTCGGGCGAGGACGAATATAGTGCGGGCATCGGCTTTGTCGCGCGCGCGTTCGAGGCTTCGCCGAAATATGGCGGGTTGCCCGCTTTTTCCGGCTTTTATCGCCGCGGCATGACCAACCGCCTGTTGCTTGGCGGCGCCTTGCAACTGTCGGAGGATGTGCAGGTTGCGGGCGCCGAAATGGTCGTGTCGCCCAACAAAATTCCGGGCCGCATCGAGTTCTCGGGCGCGATCAGCACCGGCGACGATTTCGGCTACTCGTTGCGCGGCGCCTATAGCCTCCAGGTCGGAACGGGCATGCAGGGGCGGCAATTTTCAATCAGCGCCGATTATCGCAACAAGGGTTTTCAGACGCTGACCGATGCGATCGCCGGGGACCGTTTCGAAACGTTGAACGTCACCGCCAACTACGCGCAAAGCATCGGCGAACAGACGACGCTCGTCGCGGGCGCCAACTGGTTCCAACGGCCGGGATTCAACAGCTCCCATTCGGTCTATGCCGATGTCATCCACCGCACCGAGAAATTTCGCGTCACCGCGGGCGTCGAATATGGCAAGGGCCTCAACGAAAATAATTTCGGCGTCCGGCTGGGCCTGACGGTGCCGCTTGGCCGCCGCACCCGCGCCGAGGCCAATTACAACAGCCGCCGCGAGCAGGCGCGCGCCTTCGTGACGCGCAGCTACGAGGATCGCGTCGGATCCTTCGGTTACGATGTCGGCATCCGCAAGTCGAAGAACGATGCCACCGTCGATGCGATCGCCAACTATGTCGGCAATCGTTTCTATGCGCGCGGATCGGTGACATCCGGCGGCCCGGGTTTCGGCGATATCGACGAACGGCAGCAGGCGCGCCTCCAGCTCGGCACCTCGATCGCCTTTGCCGGCGGCGACGTTGCGATCGGGCGCCCGATCAACGACAGCTTCGTCATCGCAAAGCCGCATGAAAGTGCCGATCCGGGGCAGGTGGTGCTGGGCCGGTCGATCCAGGACAAGCGCTTTGACGCGTTGAGCGGAGCCCTCGGCCCCGCACTTGGCGGCCGTCTGCAATCTTATACGAGGCAGAATGTGATCTATGACCTGATGAACGGTCCGGTCGGCTATGATATCGGCGCGGGTATCGACACCGTGGAGCCGCCCTATCGCAGCGGTTACAAAATTACGGTCGGCAGCGACGCCAATGTGACGGCTTATGGCGTGCTCAAGATTGAGGGCGCGCCAGCGTCGCTGGTCGCCGGGTCGATTTCGTCGACCGACGACGAAGCCTTCACAAGCCAACCGTTCTTTACCAATTCGGTAGGCAGATTTGCTATCATGGGTCTGCGGCCGGGCAAAACTTACCAGGTGCGTCTGACCGAACCTGCGGCGAGCTATACAATCGAAGTGCCGGCGAAATCCGAACCGCTGTACCAGCTTGGCGAGATACTTATCACGCCGCCGACGGCGAAATGACAGGAGTACAGGTAATGCGCGCATATATTGGAACGCCGTTTGCACTGGCGCTGGCGACCTTTGCCACCGCTGCCCAGGCGGAATGCGTGCCGAGCTTTGTGGCGGGCGGCAATTCCGTGACGCTTACGCCCGCGGGAAGCTTTGACGACGGTCGGCTGAACGAGCGTTTCTATGTCCGGCTGCGCAACGACGGCGATACCGTATGCGAACTGCGGCTCGCCGTCGGCAGCGACATTGCAGCCTCCGACGCCGATTTTCCCAGCTATGAGTTGTTCGGACCTAACGGCAGCGTGAAGGTCAACAGCACCGACGCGGCGCGCACGAGCGAACGCTCTGCAGTCGACATCGTCATCCCCGTTCGCGGGGAAACGTCGATCCCCTATGACGTTCGCATGAAACTGGGCTGGGGCTTTGAATCGGGCATTTATGACCAGGCGCTCGAATTTTTCCTGACCGCGCGGACCGGGCAAAGCGAGCTGGCAACCCAGCGCACCCAACTCAGCCTGAATATTCCGGCGGTCGCGCGCATCCGTTTCGCGGGTGCAGGCAATGCGCGAGGATCGACCAGCGTCGAAATGGGTACCTTGTCGCCGAACGCCGTTTCAACGTCGCCGCCCTTCGCCATTCGCGTGCTCAGCACCGCCGGCTATCAGATGGACCTTGAGTCGCAGAATGCAGGCGCGCTGCGCCGCGTCGACGGCCCCGAAATTATTCCCTATCGCATGATGGTGTCGGGCCGCCCGATGAACCTTAAGGGCGGCGGTGACCGGATTCAGGTCGCTAGCCACACGGGATCCACGGGCAATGTGCATCCGGTGTCGGTGGTCGTCGATCCCGATCCGACAATGCATGCGGGCAACTACCGCGATCGCATCACGGTGACCGTTACGCCGATGTAAGCAAAACGGTCCGCGACCGCCTGGGCGACACGGACGTAGTTAACCTTTGGCAGTGGCGCTGCGATCAAGACCGGCCGCGTGGGACAAAAGTCAGAGCGTGGTGATCGTCAGGTTGATCGCAAGCGGCGTGGTCAGCGCGCTGTAGCGGATGCTGATCGGCTTCATGCCGAACTTGGCCCCGGTGCGGTTGGCGACTTGGCTCCATCCGTCATCGCGCAGATAAGTCAGCGACCCGGCATAATTGAATGCGACCGCTTCGTTTGCTTCGAGCGGACGGTGTGATGCGATTACCTGGAAGCCTTCCTGCGTGTTGCAGCTCTCGAAAATCGATCCGCTGGCAAAGCCATTGCCTTCGGACGCCATCAGCGTCGAGGCGTTGACCTCGCAATATTCCGGAACGGTCACCCGGACGTCGAAGGAGCTTTTGCCGCTCTCTGCCGCCATCGCGGTGCTGCCGGCAAAAGCCATCGAAACAAGGGCCACCGCGCCATAGAGCCGAACGTTCTGCATCACATTTCACCCTCTTCTGTTGAGGGTGCTCTACGCCACGCGAGTTAAGGAATGTTTGATGGGGCCGGTCGAAATCGCTGGAGTTTCACCGGTTTCGGGTGATTTCGGGCGCCGCGACAGGCGGTTTACATCTCGATGGTGAGCTTGACATTGTCCGGGCTGACGCCGGCGGCCCTGGCAATTTGCGCCTTCGCCCTGGCGACCAGGTCGGCGAGATTTTCGGTGCCTTCGAAGCCGAGGAGTTCGGAGATTTCGACACCGAGCGCGTCCGACAATGCCTCCATCCGGCCGGCTTTGGGCCGGGCCTTGTCGAGTTCCCAAGCCGAAATCGAGGGCTCGCTGACCCCCAGCCGGCCGGCGAGCTGTCCCTGCGTCAATTGTTTCGTCGTCCGCAGCCGTTGCAAGCGGACGCCGAAGCTTTCCGCGCCGACCGCGGGCTGGTGGTCATCGGGTGCGGGCGTCTCCGGTCCGACGACACTGCGCAGCTGCGCCGCGCTGAGCGTCGCGGGCGAGATCGGCATTTCGAACTGGCATCCGGCCAGGTCGCCGCTGGTCCAGATCACCCTGGTGGCGGTTTTGCCGCTGTGCGGAAGATTGATCTCGATAACTTCGCCGATCTCGAGTGGCGCCTTGCTTTCGACAAGCATGCCCGTGGCCGAAATATTGTGGACCAGCGCCTCGATTTCGGCACCCGTCGCCTTCGACCCGTGGAGCGGCAGCCGCAATTGCCGGCGCGAGGCACGCCCCTTGCCGGTCGATCGCGGGGTGTCGTTCAAATATACGGTCATTGGCATGCGCGCTTCCATCGCGAGCGCTATATTAACATTTTGCTTCGCCGAAAGGTTAATAAGACAAGGCGCCCTAAAGTCACGAAGGGCGCGAGGCCTCTTTGACGGCGGAGCCATGCAACATCCTAAAATAGCACGGTTTCCGGAAAACCCTTAGATATTTACACTATCGCAATCCCTTCGCGGCATAGCGGGCGGCATGTGGGGATCAGGTGAAGAGTTTGTTTGATGGACGGGCCATCGCGGATCGATTCCAGCGACCGCGGGGATGACCAAGCCGACGAGGGCCAGCGTGGCTTTTTCGGTTTGCTCGGCCCGCGTATCGGCAAGCAGCGCGGTGATCCCGCGGCGAACCTGCACACCCACGAAGCGTTGCTGCTGCTTCAGAATTATGAGGAAAGCGGCCAGGGCTGGTTCTGGTCGACCGATGCCAAGGGTCGGCTGACCTATATCACCGATTCGGTGGCGCGATTGATGGGACGAACGGCCGGCCAATTGCTCGGCACGGCTTTCACCGACCTGTTCCTCCCCGTCGACAGCCACGGCGAACGTCAGCGCACCCTGCCATTCCTGCTGACCAAACAATCGAAATTCGACGATCTGCCGCTTCGCAGCGCGTTCGAGGGCGACGACCGCTGGTGGGCGATATCGGGCCGGCCGCAAGTCGACGGTGGCGGCAAATTCACCGGCTATCGCGGCAGCGGCACCGACGTGACCGCGCAGCGTCGCTCGGCCGAAGACGCGTCGCGGCTCGCGCTCTATGACTCGCTGACCGGGCTCGCCAACCGATTCCACATCTCGAAAAAGCTCGACACGACGCTCGCGACCTTTGCGCAGCAGCAGCGATCGTGCGCGATCATGCTGCTCGATCTCGACCGCTTCAAGCAGGTCAACGACACGCTGGGCCACCCGGCGGGCGATGCGCTTCTGAAGCAGGTCGCCGAACGCCTGCTCAAGATCGTCGGCGACAAGGAAATGGTCAGCCGATTGGGCGGCGACGAATTCCAGATCATCCTTCCCGACATCGAGGATCGCGGCAAGCTGGGCGACATGGCGGGCGACATCATCGCCAGCCTGTCGCAACCCTATTCGGTCGAGGGCAGCCGCTGCATCATCGGCGCGTCGGTCGGCGTCGCGATCGCCCCCTTCGACGGGCTGAGCAGCGACGATCTGGTCCGCAACGCCGATCTTGCGCTTTATGCGGCAAAGGGGAACGGCCGCGGGCGGTTCAGCTTTTATTCGAGCGACCTCCACACCGCGGCCGAAGATCGCCGCGCGCTCGAGGACGATCTGCGCGACGCGCTGGTGCGGGGCGAGATGGCGCTGCGATATCAGCCGGTCGTCCATTCCAAATCGAACATGGTGAGAGGGGTCGAGGCACTGATCCGGTGGGCGCACCCCGAACGCGGCACTATCTCTCCGGCGGTATTCATCCCGATCGCCGAGGAAGCCGGCTTGATCTGGGATATTGGCGAATGGGTGCTGCGCACAGCGTGCAAGGATGCGGCGAGCTGGCCGGGCGACATGCGGGTCGCGGTCAACGTCTCGCCGATCCAGTTCGCGAATGAGGCGCTGCCGAAAATCGTGGCCAAGGCGCTTGCGGCGACCGGGCTTGCGCCTGACCGGCTGGAACTGGAAATCACCGAAAGCGTGTTCCTGGGCGATACCGCCGAAACGGCGCTGATGTTCAAGGCACTGAAGGCGCTGGGGGTTCGCCTGGCGCTCGACGATTTCGGGACGGGCTATTCCTCGCTCGCCTATCTGCAATCCGCGCCGTTCGACAAGATCAAGATCGATCAGAGTTTCGTTCGCGATGCGACGATTCCGGGGTCGCGCAACGGCGCGATCATCGCCGCGATCGTCGCGCTCGCCGAGGCGCTCGAGATGGAAACGACCGCCGAAGGCATCGAATCGCTCGACCAGCTCGACCTCATCCGCCAGCTGAACGTCAGCCACGTCCAGGGCTATGTCTATAGCAAGCCCGTCCCACTGGAAGATTTGATCGAACATGCCGAGGCGGGGTCGTGGACGATCAAGCCCGCGGGGCCCGCGCGTCAGCGTAACGACCGTTTCTCGCTGTTCCGCAAGGTCGGCGCAATCCATGACAATCACCGCTATGCGGTCGTGATCCGCAACCTGTCGACCACCGGCGCCTTTATCGAAGGCATATTGGATGTGCCCGTCGGCACCCGCTTCGTGATCGATTTCGGCGAGGGGCAATTGGTCACAGCGACGGTCCGGCGGTCGATGAAGCATCAGCAGGGCGTCGAATTCGAACAGACGATGGTCAGCGACGGCAATGGCGGGCTTTGCACGCGCCACCGCGTTTCGCCCTACCTGATCGCCGCCGCGACTCAATCGACCTCGGCGCTGGCGCTGCCGTCGTTCACCACGACGAGCGACTGGAAGGCGGCCTGAGGCGGAACCGCCTCTACGCTGAGCCGTTCTCTCTCCGACCATCGATGGACGGAGACGAACATGACCGAGACCAAGATTTTTGCGCGGCTGAAAGCCGATCACGACCGCCACCGCAAATTGCTGGACCAGATCGACGAAACGCACGGCGACAGTCCCGACCGCGAAAAGCTGTTCGAGGCGTTTCGCGTCGAGGTGACCGCGCATGCTGCTTCCGAGGAAATGTCGCTCTATGCAACGATGCTCGCCAAGCCCGATCTGCGCGAAGATGCGCAGCATAGCGTGTCGGAACATAAGGAAATCGACGAGTTGCTCACCGAGCTTTACGAGATGGATTTCGCCTCGACGGGTTGGCTGACGCGCTTTCGTACGATGAAGCACCGCTATCTTCACCATATCGACGAGGAAGAGGAAGAGATGTTCCCCGAGGCCGAGGAAGGCCTCTCGGACGCGAAGAAAAAGGAACTCGCCCACATCTTCGAAAAGGAAAAGCCGAAGGAAAAGGCGAAGGCCGCCGCCGATGAACCGTCGAGCGAGGACGAGAAGGAATAGAGGCTCGCCTCGACTTTTGGCGCACTCCTCTGCATAGGCGCGCGCGATGACAAGATTCGCTTTTTCAATCGCCGCGGCCGACGGCGCCGCGCGCACCGGCGTAATCCGGATGCAGCGCGGCGAGATCCGCACCCCCGCCTTCATGCCCGTCGGCACCGCGGCGACGGTTAAGGCGATGCGCCCCGCCGAGGTCCGCGCCACCGGCGCCGACATCATCCTTGGCAACACCTATCATCTGATGCTGCGCCCGACCGCCGAGCGCATGGCGCGGCTGGGCGGCCTTCACAAATTTATGGGCTGGGACCGGCCGATCCTGACCGACAGCGGCGGCTATCAGGTGATGAGCCTGTCGGCGCTGACCAAGCAGAGCGAAGAGGGCGTCGCGTTCCAGAGCCACCTTGACGGCTCGCGGCACATGTTGACCCCCGAACGCTCGATGGAAATCCAGCGCCTGCTCGGCAGCGACATCGTGATGGCATTCGACGAATGCCCGCCGAACGGTGTCGATGCCAAGCGCGCCGAGGCGAGCATGGAGCGTTCGATGCGCTGGGCGGCGCGCAGCCGCGCGGGATTCGATACGGGCGAGGAGCATGCGGAGCGTTCGGCGCTGTTCGGTATCCAGCAGGGTTCGCTCGACGAGACACTGCGCGGACGCTCGGCCGCGGCGCTGACCGATATCGGCTTTGACGGCTATGCGATCGGCGGGCTCGCGGTGGGTGAGGGACAGGAAGCGATGTTCGGCGTGCTCGACTATGCACCCGCGCAGCTTCCTGCCGACAAGCCGCGATACCTGATGGGGGTCGGCAAGCCCGACGATCTGGTCGGTGCGGTCGCGCGCGGAGTCGACATGTTCGATTGCGTGCTGCCGACGCGGTCGGGACGTAACGGTCAGGCGTTCACCCGCGACGGTCCGCTCAATATTCGCAACGCGAAATTCGCCGAGGATGAGGCGCCGCTCGACGCCGATTGCCACTGCCCCGTCTGCACGACCTGGTCGCGCGCCTATCTGCACCACCTCGTCCGTTCGGGCGAAATGCTGGGCGCGATGCTGATGACGCAGCATAATCTGCATTTCTATCAGGATCTGATGCAGGGGATGCGCGATGCGATCGGCGCCGGGACGTTCGCGGTATTTCAGCGCGATTTCGAGGCGCGCTACAAGCGCTGACTCAGTCGAGCTTGCTCAGCAAATCGAGCAGCGACTGCGGAATCGTCTCGTCCACGGTGGATTCATAGGCGCGGCGCAGGGCGCCGTTGACGTCCTGCCCCTTGGGAGAAGCTTTTTTATCCGCGTCCTTTCCGGAGGCCTCGCTGCGTGGCGAACCGGTTTTAGACGACATTATCAAGGTATCCGCTGTACATGGGGCCTTTTGCTAACCGCGCATACACCAAAGAGCAATGCGTGTTTGTTCCTTCGCGATGAAACTATTTTGCGGCTAAATCGTTCCCAAACGTTGAAATATATCGGATGGTGACGGGGAGGCGCGGGCGTTTGTCCCTTTTCCGGACTCGTTCGCCAAAAATCATGCGGCTTATCAGGAGGTAAAATATGTCATTGGGTCAGTCGGTTGCGCCGCATCTTCCCTATTTGCGGCGTTATGGCCGGTCCATTTCCGGAAGCCAGCAAAGCGGCGATGCGCTGGTTGCGCGGCTGCTCGAAACGCTGGTCGCGAACCCAGGTGCGGTCGACACGGGCGGAGATCTGCGCATCCAGCTTTACCGGATGGTGCACGACAATTTCGGCCTGATGGCCGAACAGGCGGCCGCGAACGGTGACGCGGCGCTCACCGATATCGCGATTGCCGATGCCCGTCTTCGCCGCATTCCATCGCTTGCACGGCAGGCGTTGCTGCTCACCTCGGTCGAGGGTTTCAGCTTCGAAGACACCGGGCGGATCATCGGCCGCGATGTCGAGGCGGTGCGCGCGCTGATTTCGGACGCGACCGACGAGATCGACCGCCAGACGCGCGCGCGCATCCTGATCATCGAAGATGAGCCGATTATCGCAATGGACATCGAAATGATCGTGCGCGAGCTCGGTCATGACGTCGTCGGCGTCGCGACGACACACCGCGAGGCGGTCGACGAAGCGCAGAAGCATCAGCCGGGCCTCGTGCTCGCCGACATCCAGCTCGCCGACAATAGCTCGGGGATCGAGGCGGTGCAGGAGATCCTGACCGACCTGAAGGTGCCGGTGATCTTCATCACCGCTTTCCCCGAACGGCTGCTGACCGGCGACCGGCCCGAGCCGGCCTTCCTGCTCACCAAGCCGTACCAGCCCGCGACGCTGCGCGCGGCGATCTCGCAGGTGCTGTTCTTCGACGAAAGCACGATCCCGGCCTGAATTAGCCTTATCGTCATTATGATGAGCCAAAGGCGACGCGGCATCCAGAGTGGCGTAAACCGCTCGGGATTGCTTCGCTTCGCTCGCAATGACGAGGCAGGGGGTTGCGAGCATGTTAGCGCCGGGCGATAGCGCCATTCGATGACACTTATGGACGCTTCCAGCCGCCAGTCGGCGCTCGACCGGCTTACCGCGCATGCGCCCTTTCTTGCGCGGCTTGCCGAGCTTAATCCCGACGACGTCGCGCGCTATCTGAGCGAAGGAACCAATGCGGCGTTGGCAGAGGTCAGCGCGCCGCCGGTGAGCGACGATATCATGCGGACGCTGCGCCAATGGCGCGGGCGGATGGCGCTGCTGCTCGCGCTCGGCGACCTGTCGGGCGAGCATGATGTGGCGACGACGACGCGGCTGCTGTCGGATTTCGCCGATCAGGCGTGCGATGCCGCGCTCGCCGCGGCCTTCGCCGAACGCGTGCCCGATGAAAAACCGCGCGGCCTTTCGGTGATCGCGCTCGGCAAGCTCGGTAGCCACGAACTCAACTACTCGTCGGACATCGACCCGATCCTGATTTTCGATCCCGAAACCTTGCCGCGCCGGTCGCGCGACGATCCGGGCGAGGCGGCGGTGCGGATTGCGCGGCGGATGACCGAAATATTGTCGGCGCGCACGGGCGACGGCCATGTGCTGCGCGTGGACCTCCGCCTCCGCCCGCATCCCGAGGTGACGCCGATCGTTCTGCCCGTCGAGGCGGCGATCTCCTATTATGAGTCCGAGGCGCTGGCATGGGAGCAGGCGGCCTTCATCCGCAGCCGCGCATCGGCGGGCGACCGCGCGCTCGGCGAGCACTTCCTTTCGGCGATTCAGCCCTTCATCTGGCGCCGCAGCCTCGATTTTCGCCAGCTCAAGGAAATCGGGGCGATGAGCGACCGCATCCGCGACCATTTCGCGCAGGGGCAGGCGTTCGGGCCGGGCTTCGACCTCAAGCGCGGGCGCGGCGGCATTCGCGAGATCGAGTTTTTCGCGCAGGTCCACCAGCTGATCTATGGCGGGCGCGATCCGTCGCTGCGTGTTCCCGCGACGGTCGACGCGCTCGCGGCGCTCGCGGTGGCGGGGCGGATCGAGGCGGACGATGCCGACCGCCTCTCGGGTCATTATGCGACGCTGCGCCGCATCGAACACCGGCTTCAGATGATCGAGGACCAGCAGACGCATTGCCTGCCCACGCAGGCGGCGGCGCTCGATTGCGTCGCGCGCCTCGACGGCGAGGCCAACGGCACGGCGCTGCTCGCGATGCTCGAACCCGTCGTGGCGGACGTCGGCAGCTGTTATGACCGGCTCGTCGCCGAGCGCGCGGCGACGACTGGCCTGCCGCGCGATGAGGACAGTCTGGCGGCGCAATTGATCGCGGCGGGATTCGATCCGCCGGGTGCCGCGCTGCGCACGATCGCCGAATGGCGCGGTGGCAAGCTGCGCGCGCTGCGCAGCCCGGCGGCGCTCGATGCGCTCGAAACGATGCTGCCCGAACTGGTCAAGGCGCTGGGTGCGGCGCCCGATCCGCAAGCGACGCTGGTGCGCTTCGACAAGCTGGTGGCAGGGCTGCCGAGCGCGATCAATTTCTTCCACCTGCTCGGCGCGCAGCCGGCCCTGGCGCGGATTGCGACGCGGATATTGTCGCTCGCGCCGACGCTGGCGGATGCGCTCGGTACGCGCGCCCAGCTGATCGAGGGGCTGATCGACCAGCGCGCGTTCGATGCACCCGCGACCAAGGAACAACTGGCGGCCGAATGGGCGCCGGGGCTCGCGGCGCTCGATTATGAGCGGTTGCTCGACCGGGTGCGCGACCATGTCGGCGAACGGCGCTTCGCCTATGGCGCACAGCTGGTCGCGGGGGCGACCGACCCGCTGGCGATCGCATGCGGCTATTCGGAACTGGCAGAGGCGGCGCTGCAGGTGCTTGCCGATGCGACGGTCGCCGAATTCGTCGCCGCGCACGGGCGCGTCCCCGACAGCGAACTCGTCGTCCTCGCGCTCGGGCGGCTCGGGGGCAGGGCGCTGACGCACGCGTCGGACCTCGACCTCATCTATCTCTTCACCGGCGACCATCTCGCCGAATCCGACGGGCCGCGCCCGCTCGGCGCAACGACTTATTACAACCGCCTTGCGCAGCGCGTGACCGGCGCGATGTCGGTGCCGACCGCGGCGGGCAAGCTGTACGACGTCGATACCCGGCTCAGGCCGCAAGGCGCGCAGGGCCCGCTGGTGGTGACGGTCGATAGCTTCGAGCGTTATCAGCGCGAGGAAGCGTGGACGTGGGAACATATGGCGCTGCTCCGTGCGCGGCCCGTCTATGGCTCGGACGCGGCAAAGGCGGAGGTGCAGGGCATCATCGACGATCTGCTCAAGATCCCGCGCGATCCGGCGAAACTCGCGGCCGACGCGGCGGAGATGCGGAGCAAGATCGCAGCGCACAAACCGGCAAGCGGTGCGCTCGACATAAAGGGCGGGCCGGGTGGGCTCGTCGACCTCGAATTCGCGATGCAGGTGACGCAGCTCGTCAGCGGCCAGTGCCACGACCCGAATATCGCGGCGGCGCTCGGCTGCATGAAGGCGGCGGGGCTCGTCCCGCCCGAGGTGGTTGAAGCGCATGGCCTGCTCGCGCGGATGCTCGTGATGCTGCGCCTGACCGCGCCCGAGGGCGAGCCACCGACGGCCGCCGCCCGCCAACTGGTCGCGAGCCAGTGTGGCGAGCCCGGCTGGTCGCAACTGCTTGCCGCGCACGACGCAGCGCGGCAGGAGATCGCGAACTGGTGGGCGTCGATTCGTCCCGGACAGGAGAATGGAAAATGAGCGGTCCCCAAATCGGCGATGCAATTCCCGCGGTGCAATTCCTCGACGCCGATGGCGCGGCGATCGACCTTGCCGCGCTGAAAAGTGCACCTCTGGTGGTCTATTTCTATCCGAAAGCTGATACGCCGGGCTGTACGACCGAAGCGCAGGATTTCACCCGCCTCGCGCCCGAATTTGCAAAACTGAATGCGCAGGTCCTGGCCGTCTCGCGCGATGCGCCCGCGAAACTCTGCAAGTTCCGCGACAAATATGGCCTGACCGTCCGCCTTGCCTCCGACGAGGATGGCGCGGTGTGCGAAGCCTTCGGGACGTGGGTCGAAAAGCAGAATTACGGCCGCACCTATATGGGGATCGAGCGATCGACCTTCCTGTTCGGCGCCGACGGCAAGCTCGCGAAAGAGTGGCGCAAGGTGCGCGTGAAGGGCCATGCCGACGCCGTGCTGGAGGCGGCAAAAGCCCTCTGACATGCTGAGCTTGGGTGAAGCCGCGCGCGCGGTCCTGCTGACGCCGGACCCGCACGACAAGCGTCGTGCGGCGCGCAGCATGGCGCGCGCGTGGCGGCAAGGGAGACTTGCGCATCGCTGCGATGTGGCGATGCCCGATCAGCCGGCGTGGCCCGCCAAGCCCGAACTGCTTGCGCCAAACCGGATGCCAAGGCGCGGTAAGGGCGGATCCGAACGCGGCCGTGTCGCGCTGCTCCACGCGCTCGCGCATATCGAATTCGTCGCGATCGACCTCGCTGTGGACCTGATAGGCCGCTTCGGCGGCGACTTTCCGCGTGCGTTCGTCGACGACTGGATCGGGGTCGCCGCCGATGAGGCGATGCATTTCGCCCTGCTCGACCGCCGTTTGCGCCAGCTCGGCAGCCATTATGGCGCGCTTCCCGCGCACGCCGGATTGTGGGAATCGGCGCAGGACACGGCGGATGACGTGCTCGCACGGCTTGCGATCGTGCCGATGGTGCTCGAGGCGCGCGGGCTCGACGTCACGCCAGCAACGGTCGAACGCTTCCGTGCGGTCGGCGACGAGGCGTCGGCGAATATTTTATCGCGTATTTACAACGATGAAATTCGCCATGTGACTGCGGGCACAGTCTGGTTCCGGCAAAAGTGCGATGAAATGGGATTCAACGTCGTCGAAACGTGGCAGGCCCTAGTAAAATCGCGGTTTCGGGGCAGTTTGAAGCCTCCGTTCAACGACTCGGCGCGCCACGACGCCGGTTTAACGCAAGAATTCTACGCCGTTATTGCTTCGTAAGGATTGGGGCAGCACACAGGCTTCCGCGGGGGATGAGCAATCATCCAAACCTAGAAACACCAGCGCCAAGGCCCATTTCCGGACTTTGACGACATGGCAAATGCGGGGTCGTTGTTTTGATTAACACTTTTCTGGCGCAGAAGTTGCACCAAGCCGCAATAATCTGCGCGGCAGCATGTTTCGGACTGGCCACACCGGCCGCCCACGCTGCCGACACCAGTGCCGACGCTGGCATCACCGTTCCCGACGAGCCCGATGACGACAGCTTCACCGCTGGCGTTCCCTCGGCAAGCGAGGACAGCGAAGCCCGCGCGATTTTCCAGGCATGGAAGCGCCTTGATACCGGCCTGACCGCCTCGATCGGCGTTGCGGTGCCCTCGCGCCGCCCGATCGACCAGATGTCGCTGTCGTCGTCCTACGGCATGCGCGTCCACCCGGTCACCGGTAAGGTCGCGCGCCATAACGGCATCGACATTCCCGCACCGCGCGGTACCCCGATTTACGCGACCGCCGACGGCATCGTCGGCCGTGCCCAGCGCCTTGGCGGTTACGGCAATTATGTCGAAGTCGAGCATGGCAACGCCATCCAGACGCGCTACGGCCATATGTCTTCCTATGTCGTCACCCCCGGCCAGTCGGTCAAAAAGGGCGACATCCTCGGTTATGTCGGCTCGACCGGCCGTTCGACCGGCAACCACCTCCATTATGAAGTCCGCATCGAAGGCGCACCGGTAAACCCGATGCCGTTCGTTCGCTCGGACCAGATGGCGATCGCCGCCATCACCGGCAAGAATGTCGCGATGGGCGGTCCCGAATAACGAACTTTCCTGGGTCGGAGAGGAGGGGCGCCAGGCGGGTCACCGTCGAGGCGCCCTTTTTATTTGAGCATAAGGTGCCTATCTAGCGATCATGGCCACGCAGCTTTCCGAAATCACCCTGTCGCCCGCCGCTGCGGCGCGCGTCCGCTGGATCGCCGACCGCAAGGGCGAGGCGGAGGCCGCGCTGCGCCTCGCGGTCGATGGTGGCGGCTGTTCGGGCTTCACCTATCGCTTCGGCCTCGCCGAAGGCATCGATGCCGACGACATCGTCACCGAAACCGATGGGGTAAAGCTGGTCGTCGATCCGATCAGCATCGACCTCGTGCGCGGCTGCATCGTCGATTTCGTCGATTCGCTCGGCGGATCGTCGTTCAAGGTCGAGAATCCCAATGCGGCTTCGGGCTGCGGCTGCGGATCGAGCTTCTCGATCTGACGCCTTCCCCAGCGGGGCGCTTGCTGGCATAGCGAGCCGATGAAAATCGCGACCTTCAATATCAACGGGATCAAGGCCCGTTTGCCGCGCCTCGTCGAATGGCTCGAGGAAACGCAGCCCGATGTCGCCTGCCTGCAGGAACTGAAATCGAGCGACGAGACGATGCCGACGAAGGAGATCGAGGCAGCGGGATATGGCTTCCTCTATCATGGGCAAAAGGGCTTCAACGGGGTCGCGATCCTAGCGAAGGGCACGCAGCCGGTCGAAATCCAACGTGGGCTGGCGGGCGAAACCGAGGATGAGCAGTCGCGTTATCTGGAGGCTGATGTCCACGGCCTGCGCGTCGGCTGTATCTATCTTCCCAACGGCAACCCGCAGCCGGGGCCGAAATTCGATTACAAGCTGCGCTGGATGTCACGGCTGCGCGAGCGCGCTAAATTTTTGCTCGCGAGCGAAATCCCGACGATCCTGACGGGCGATTATAACGTCATCCCGCACGACGACGATGTGTGGGACCCGCGCGTCATGGCGACCGACGCGCTGATGCGGCCCGAATCGCGCGATGCTTGGTTCCGCCTGCTCGGCGACGGCTGGACCGATGCGGTCCGCAGCCGCCATCCCGCGGGCGGCGTCTGGACCTTCTGGGACTATCAGGCGGGGGGGTGGCAGCGCGATCATGGCTTTCGCATCGATCACCTGCTGCTCAGCCCCGCGCTCGCCGACCGGCTGGTCGATGCCGGCGTCGACAAGGATCATCGCGGCCGCGAAAAGGCGAGCGACCATGCGCCGACCTGGGCGATTCTCGACTAGGCGTCCGGGTACAGCGTCGCCATCACCCGCTTCGGGTCGAGCGCGTAATGATGCGCGACCGCCGTCGCGATCACGCTTTCGAGGTTGCGGGTCGGTTTGAGGTCGCGGCCTTCGTAACGCGCCGTCGGCGATAAGCCGGGCCAGTCGGCCGAAACCTTGCCGCCCGCCTCCAGCCCGCCGCCGAGCAGCATCGCGGTCGATGCGGTGCCATGGTCGGTGCCGCCGGTGCCGTTGACCTCGACGGTGCGGCCGAATTCAGTCGCGACGAGAACCAGCGTGTCGGTCCACGCCGGACCGAGCCCAGTCTGCAACGCGCTGATCAGCTGATCGAGTCCGCGCAATTGCGCCGCCAGCCGACCGCGCTGGCCGCTGTGCGTGTCCCAGCCGCCGGTTTCGACCATCATCACGCGCGCGCCATCGGTGGGTACCATCAGCGACGCGGCGAGCTTGCCGAGCTCGGCGCCGTTGCGGCCGTTGTCACCGCCGATATCGCTCGCCAGCTCCTGCGTCTTCACCGCGCTGCCCCACAGCGGGTGAAGCAGGGGATCGTCGGCATACATCGCGGTAAGCCGCGCGATCAGGTCGGCGTCGGCCTGCGGCAGGCGGCTCGGCGCATAGGTGCCGACCTGCACCGTCCCGCGCAGCGCGAGCGGCACTGCGGGGGCGATGGCGATCGCATCGCGCTCGGCGGCGGGGAGCAGGGTCAGCAGCCGCCCGACCCAGCCCGTGTCGCGCCCATAAGGACGCGACCCGCCACCCTCGAGCATATTCTGTCCGTCGAAATGCGAGCGGTCGCGATAGGCGGTGGCAACGGCATGAGCGAAATGCGCTTGCTTGCCGATGTAGAGACCCGCGGTGGCCGCCATTGCCGGATGCAGTGTGAACATGCCGTCGAGCTTGGCGCCGCCGGCGGTTTCGTCGGCCATCGCGCGGCGGGCGGCGGCAAAGGCCGGATCGCCGGTCGGCGCGACGATCCCCAAACCGTCAGCGGCGCCGCGCTGGATGATGAAGACGAGCCGCTTTGGCGTGCCTGCCGCGGCATAAGCAAAGCCGGGGAGGGCGCCCGCGGCGGCGACGGTGATCCCTGACAGGATGATCGAGCGGCGTGAGAGGATCATCGTCTATCTCCGCAAAAAGGTCGGGCTGGCGAAAAGCATCGCTATGCCTTGGCCCGGACTGTCGGCGCCCGCGATCGCTTGCGCCGTGTCGGGGGTGAGCGCGTCGGCAAGAACGAGCGGCGCGAGCTGGCGCGCGTCGGCGCGATCGCCGATCCGCCCCGCGACGCGGCTGGCGAGTTCGACGCGCTGCATCAGCGCCGCCGACCCGGCCCAAGTCGCGACCTTGTCGTCATAGCCCGCGGGCGATCCCGGCCGCCAAAGCGGCTGGCCGAGCTGGGTGAACATCGCGGCGATATTCTGTTTTTCGCCAAACGCGGGGACCTTGAGCGCGCGCAGCATCGACACGGTCCAGTCCCATGGCGATTTGAACATCGTAGGCGTCGTTGCCCATGGCTCGGGCGAGGCGACGAGGGTGCGATAGAGCGAGGGGAGGTCGCCGCCGGTCTTCAAGAAATCGGCCGCGAGCCGGTCCACGAGCGGGGCGGGCGGCGTGTCGCCGGTGAAATGGCGCGCGAGCTTGCCCGCTATATGTTTTGCGGTCGCCGGATGGATGGCGAGGTCGCGCAGCACCGCGTCGGCCTGGCGTTCGCCCGGCTGGTCGTAACGTCTGCCAAGGATCGTTTGCGCGCCGGGTTCATGCAAGCGCTCGATGAATACCGTTGCACCGGCGCGAGCGTCGGCAGGCATGAGCCGCTGGCCCGCGCCGAGTCCGAGCCCGGCGACAGTAAGGCCGGTGAGCGCCTTGGCAAAGCTAGTCACGTCCGCTTGCGTGTAACCGGTGCGGACGCCCAAAGTGTGCAGCTCCATTATCTCGCGCGCGAGATTCTCGTTGAGCCCCGGCGCTTGCCGTTTGCCTCGATTGCGCACGCGCGTCGCAAAAGGGCTGTCGGGACCAAAGCTCTGCGCCTGGTCGAGATAGAGCAGCATCGCGGGATGGCGCACCGCGGCTACAAGCAGGTCGGAAAATTTGCCCATGATATGCGGCCGGATCGCCTCATTCTCATAATTGCCGGCGAAACCGATCACCGTCTGCTTGTCGGCCGATACTGCGAAATGATTGGCCCAGAAATGGACGAGGCGTTCGGGGAAGGGGGTCGGCGTCGCAACCGCGGCGGACAGGCGCGCGGCGCTCGCATCGACATAATGCCGTCGAATCGCCGACCGCGACAGCCGCCGCATTTCGGGCTCCATCGCCTTTTCCTCGTCGCTCATCGCGGCAGCCTCGCGGCGCATCGTCCGCCGTTCGTCCTGATATTCGACATAGGCGGCGGCAATCGCCTCGCGCCCGGCGAGCGCCGCGATTATGGCGGGCGCGGGATCATAATCGCCAAGCTGCCGCGTCAGCCAGCCTTTCGGGTCATCGATCACCGGATCGTCGAACCTGCGGCCGAGGCCGAAGCGGTTGGCGGCAAGATACTGGACTGCCATGACAAAGCCTTTCCATGCCCCATACGCACGATGGCCGTCATTTGTCGCAAAGCTGTCCCGAAGTCAGAGCAATTTGTCGTAAATCTGGTACACGCGGTTGACTTCGGCTCCGATCGCCTCGGCGACCGCGTTCATTCCCTGATTGTCGTCGAGCACCCAGCCGATATCGCCGCGCTTGGTGCCATAATCGCGCACCGCGTCGCGGCGGATATATTCGATCATCATGAAGGCGAGGGTGCTCGCCATGCGGCTGTTCTGCAATTTCTTGGCGACGCCCATCAACGGGACACGCAGGATATGGCTCTGCGGTTTGCGCAGCCACCAGAGCAGCCGCGCCCAGTTGAAGGGCAGCAGCGATCCGTCCATGTCGATCAGCAACTGATTGATGTTCGGCAGCACGATCATGAAGGCGACCGGCTCGCCGTCGAGCTCTGCGACGCGGATCAGATCCTCGAACACAATGTCCTTCAGCTTCTTGCCGACATAGGCAATTTCGCTGTCGGTCAGCGGGACAAAGCCCCAATTGTCCGACCATGCATCGTTGAGCAGCCCCATGATGAGCTTTGCCTCGGCGTCGAAGCGGCGCTTGTCGACCTTGCGGATGCGGATGCGCGCATTTTTTTCGCCTGCCGCTACGATGCGGTTGACGATCGGCGGAAAACCGTCGTCGATCGCGACGTCGTAATTCAGCAGCTGCTTGACCGGCTGGTAGCCGGCGCCCTCGACCCAGCCGCGATAAAGCGGGCTGTTGTGCCCCATCATCACCGTCGGTCGGTTGTCGAAACCCTCGATCAGCAGGCCGGGTTCGTCCCAGATCGAAATCGACAGCGGGCCCAATGAGCGTTTCATGCCCTGCGTGCGGAGCCAATCCTCGGCGGCGACAAGCAGCGCCTGCGCAGCGCCTTCGTCTTCGGCTTCGAGCAGGCCCCAGTTGCCGGTGCCCGGCCCCATGCCCTGTTCGGCGGGCTGCGCGAGCGCGAGCGCGTCGATATGCGCCGAGATGCGCCCGATCGTCCGGCCGTCGCGGCGCGCGAGGAAGAATTGCGCCTTGCCATGTTCGAACCACGGGTTTTTGCCGGGGGTCAGCAGGCCGTACACCTCGCCCTTCAGCGGCGGCACCCATGCGGGGTCGCCGCGATTGAGGCGGAAGGCGAGCTCGACGAACTCGCGCAAATCATTCTTGTTCTTGACCGGGTGGATGGTGATCTGGCCGTCCGAATGTCCGCTCATACTGGTTTCCTGACAGGGGTGTCCTATATTATTGGCGACGCATTAGGGCATAGAAATGGCGCTGGCGACCCGCATTCGGCCATTTTGCTGCCATGAAATGATGGTGAAGACACCCGCTATGACGACGATCAATCCCCCCGCCGATCGGATCGCGACTCCGTTCGTGAAGTCGGCAACGAAGGTCCCCAAGTCGGCGATAACCGACGACATGGCGATGATCCGCGCGGCTTCGGAGCTGACGCGCGATCTCGTGCAGCCGTCGGCGCGCATCTATTGGACCGATATGCTGGCTTCGGCCTTCATCGGCTATGCCGGCATCGCGGCGGCGATCCTTGCGCCGTCGACGGCGTGGATGCTTGTTGCCGCAGTGATTTCGGTCGTCGCGCTCTATCGCGCGGGCAGTTTCATCCACGAGCTCACGCATATCCGCAAAAATGCGCTGCCGGGCTTTCGCCTTGCGTGGAATATCCTCGTCGGCGTGCCGATGCTGATCCCGTCGTTCATGTATGAGGGGATCCACAGCCTGCACCACAATCGCACCAAATATGGCACGGTCGAGGATCCCGAATATCTGCCGCTCGCGCTGATGAAGCCGTACACGGTGCCGCTGTTCGTGGTCGCCGCGGCGTTCGCGCCAATCGCGTTGCTGTTCCGCTATGCGGTGCTGACCCCGCTGTCCTTCCTGATCCCGCCGCTGCGCCGAATCGTCGTCGAACGCTATTCGGGGATGATCATCAACCCGCTGTTCCGCCGCAAGCCGCCCGAGGGCGAGTTCCGCCGCCAATGGGCATGGCAGGAAGGCGGCGCGTGGGCGTGGTCGAGCCTGCTGATCGCTGCGGGCGTCTTCGGCTGGGTTCCGCTGCGCGCGCTGGTCATTTTTGGCGCGATTGCCGCCGCGACTTTGGTGCTCAATCAGATTCGCACCTTGGTGGCGCATCTGTGGGAAAATGACGGCGCGGTGCTGACCGTGACCGGCCAGTTCCTCGACAGCGTCAACGTCCCGCCGCCGGGGCTGCTGCCCGAATTGTGGGCGCCGGTCGGCCTGCGCTATCACGCGCTGCACCATTTGCTGCCGGGCGTGCCCTATCATGCGCTCGGCGAAGCGCACCGTCGGCTGAAGGACGTGCTGCCCGCGGACTCACAATATCATGGCGCGAATTACGACAGCCTGCCGAAGCTGGTGATGAATCTGGTTGCGGGATCTGCGCGGGGTACTGCGGCCTGAAATAGGGCAAGGTCGCCCTGCGGCGAACTCCCTCCGGCGACTAGCAGGCGCTAACGTCGGAGTGATCGGTAGAGCAGCTTGGGCGTTTTCCTGTTACCGCTGCGCATCCCGATGCGCGAACGATGGCATCCAAATCTTTGACTCTGCCCTTGGGAATGGGGCCAAATTCCATGACGCCCTGGCCGCCTTTCCATTCAGGAAAGCGTGCGACCCCTATTCGCGCCGTCGCTATTTCTTTTGTTAAATCACCGAGGCACGATGAGCTCCCGCTGACGGCAATTCGCCAATGGGTTGCGTTCGGAGTCGGGGGATCACCACATGATGTAAGTATAAGGCCGGACGCCAACACCGCAGCTTGAGCGAAGTTTACGATCGGCTTGCGCGATCCGGACACGCCCTATTCCTCGGTCCTAATCAAAATCATCTCGCCGATCAGCGCAAACAATATGAACGGCCCCCACGCCGCGAGGAAGGGCGAATAGGCGCCGAGATCGCCCATCGCGAGCGCGAAATTGTCGGCGACGAAATAGGCAAAGCCGAGCCCCATGCCGAGGATCGCGCGGATGAAGAGCTTGCCCGAACGCGCAAGGCCGAACGCCGCGACCGCGCCCAAAAGCGGCATCAGGATCGAGGACAAAGGCCCCGAAATCTTGTGCCACAGCACGCCCTTCAGCGCGTCGACCGGCCGGCCGGCCGCTTCGAGATCGGCGATTGCGGCCTTGAGTTTCAGGAAGGGCAGTTCGTCGCCGTCGACCTGCGCCAGCGTGAACTGGTCGGGACGCACATTCTTCGCCGCGACGATCGTGCCGAGCGGTTCGAGCGTGCCCGACCGGCGCATGAAGCGCTTCGCACCCGTCAGTTCCCAACCGCCGGCCGGCAGCGCGCGCGCACTGTCGGCGGTCAGCATCGACGACAGCACGCCGCCGGTTCGCTCATAGATCGTCACATAGCCGAGGGTGATCACCGGACCACTCGTATCGACCGTCGCTGCGTTGATCAGGTCGTCGCCGTCGCGGACCCAGATGTTCGTGCGGATACCGCTGTCCCGGGGGACCTTTTTATACTCGACCTTCTGCCAGGCGCTTAGCGCCGCGGTCGAGCGTGTGACGATGCGTTCGTTGAACGCAAAGCTGATCCCCGCGACGAGCAAGGCGGCTAAGAACAAAGGCGCGAGCACCTGATGCGCCGACATGCCCGCCGCCTTCATCGCGACGACCTCGCTGTTCTGGTTGAGCGTGATCAGCGTGAGGATCGTGCCGAGCAGCACCGAAAAGGGCAGGAAGGTCTCGACGATCTGCGGCAGTCGCATCCCGACATAGCGCCATACGTCCGCGTCGCTGTTGCCCGCGACGCCGAGGATCTTGCCGCTTTCGCCGAGCAGGTCCAGCGTCTGGAGGATTAGCACGAGCGCGAACAGGATCGAGAAGGAGCGGACGAGGAAGAGGCGGCCGACATAGAGCGCCATCGTGCGCGACGGGAAAAAGTGGAGTTGGTGCATTTAGGTCGGGCTCTCCACCAGCCGCGGCTTGCGCTGGAACATCGTCAGCATCGCGCGAATCTTCGCCGCCGCCTTGGCCGCGACGCGCTCGAGCGCGCCGATCGGCTGGCCGCCGGGGACATGCGCGACGACATAATACATCCAGATCGCCAGCGCGGCGAACAGCAGATAGGGCACCCACAGGGCGATGAACGGGTCGACTACGCCGCGCGCGCCCATATCTTCTGCATATTGGTTGATCTTGTGCTGCGTCACCAGCAGGACAATCGACAGGAAGACGCCGAGCGACGAGGTCGATCTCTTGGGCGGGATCGCGAGCGCGATCGCGATCAGCGGGATCAGGAACATCGACATCACTTCGACGATGCGGAAGTGGAAATTGGCGCGCGATTCGAGCCGTGTCTGCACCGACTGGTTCTTGTCCTTGCCCGCCACGAACAGTTCGGGGATCGTCATTTCGCGGTCGGCGCCGCCGCGCAGGCGGAACGCCTCGATCTTGGGCAGCGGGATCGGCAGGTCATGATTGTCGAAGGTCAGCACGCGAGGCACAGCGAATTTGGGCGATTCATGGATCAGCACGCCCTGCGATAGCCTGAGGATGATCGTGTTCGGATCGTCGGTGGCAAGGAACTGCCCGCGCGCCGCGGTCGCCGACACGCGCTGGCCGTCCTTCTGCTCGCCGCGCACGAAAATTCCGCGCAAGGATCGCCCGTCGTTATAGCTTTCCTCGATCCGGAGCGTCATGCGGTCGCCCAATTTCGTGAATTCGCCGACCTTGATCGACGCGCCAAGCGCGCCCGAGCGCAGTTCGAACTGGAGCCCTTCATAGGCGTAGCGCGCGACGGGCTGGATAAAGCCGACGATCGCCAGATTGAGCGCGGCGAGCGCGATCGCATAGGCAAAAGGCACGCGCATCAACCGCCCGAAGCTCATCCCCACGCCCTTAAGCACGTCGAGCTCGCTCGAGGTCGCAAGGCGTCGGAAAGCAAGGAGAATCCCGAGCATCAATCCGATCGGGATGCCAAGCGATAGATATTCTGGGATCAGGTTGGCGAGCATGCGCCACACGACGCTGACCGGGCCGCCCTCGGTGGCGACGAAGTCGAACAGGCGGAGCATTTTTTCGAGCACGAGCAGCATCGCCGACAGGACGAGCGTGCCGAGCATCGGGAAAAAGATGAGCCGCGCGATGTAGCGGTCGATGGCAGGCAGCTTATTCAATCTTTCGTCGCCCCATCACCATGTTTTGGCCGCAGTTGGTCCCGATATGCCGTTTCAAGGGCGACAGGGACCCGTGTCGGCGCGCACTTCGTGCTCGCCGCCATGGCTATAGCCTCTGGAGGATTTGAGGTCATGTCGAAATTTGTATCGGCCCTGCTTGGTGTTGCTTTGCTGAGTTTTGCGGCAACGGCACAGGCGGAAGGCCGTGTCATCTCGAACGATCTGTCCAAGTGCAGAAGCGGTCCGTCGACGCTGATTCAGATCAGTGGCGTCAAGGCGTCGACCGGCAAGATTCGCGTGCAAAGCTATCGCGGCACTGCGGCAGACTGGTTGACCAAGGGGCGTTGGCTCGCCCGCGTCGAGGTGCCGGCGCGCGCCGGGTCGATGACTGTTTGCGTGCCGCTGCCCGAAGCGGGCGTTTATGGCATCGCGGTGCGGCACGACGTCGATGGCAACGGCAAGACCGATATCTCGAAGGATGGCGGCGGGATGTCGAACAATCCCAGCATCAACATCTTCAACCTCGGCAAGCCGAGCTACAAGAAGACGGCTTTTTCGGTTGGTGACGCGCCCAGGACGATCACCATTTCGATGAAATATATGTAACGGACATGGCCAGCGTTGCACTCCTTTCGAATCCACGCTCGACGGGCAACCGTTCGTTGTTGCCGCAGGTTCGCGAATATTGCGCGGCGCACCCCGATATCTTTCACTATGAGGTAGAGGACGTCGACCAGATCGAAAAGGCCATCCGCACGATGGCGATGGTCGGTCCGCGCGTCGTCGTGATCAACGGCGGCGACGGCACGGTCCAGGCCGCGCTGACCGAAATTTACTCGGGCGGCCACTTCGGCGGTTCGCCGCCGCCGGTCGCGGTGCTTCCCAACGGCAAGACCAATTTGATCGCGCTCGACCTTGGCGCCGAGGGCGATCCGATCAAGGCGCTGGAGCGCGTGCTCGAACTCGTCGAAACCGGCCGGCTGGAGGATCATGTGATCCAGCGCCAGCTGATCTCGCTCGACAGCGGCGGCGAAGAGCGGCCGGTGCTCGGCATGTTCCTCGGCGGCGCCTATCTCGCCGATGTCATGCTCTATTGCCGCAATCGCATCTATCCGCTCGGCCTGCCGAACGGAGTTTCGCACTTTCTTGCCGCGATCCTCGGCATGTTCGCGATCATCTTCGGGATCGGCGGCGGCCGCCTGCCGCCCAAGCCCGAGACGATGACCGTGTCGCTGATCCGCCAGGGCGAGTTCAAGGGAAAATTCTCGCTGCTGATCGTCACGACGCTCGAGAAATTGCTGCTCAGCATCCGCACCAGCGAAGCGCATGGCACCAATGGGAACATGAAGATGCTGGCCACCGACAGCAATGTCGGGGCGATGTTTCGCATGTTGGGCGGGGCATGGCGCGGGACGCTGGGACAAAAGCCGCTCGACGGCGTGCATTTCCAGCAGGGCGACGAAATCCGTATCGAGGGCGAGCGGTCGAACGTCATCCTCGACGGCGAAATCTTCCAGGCCAAGCACGGCATGCCGATCATCCTGACCTCGACGCAGCCGGTTCCGTTCCTGCGCCTCGCCGCCTGAGCTCTTCATGTCCTCGCTTTCCGAACTCGTCCGCGAAGAACTCGCGACCCCGGTCGATCCGCGCGTTACCTCGATGGCGCGGGCGATTGCGGCCCAATATCCGGGAAGCGCGCGCGCGGTGCTGTTTTATGGCAGCTGTCTGCGCGAGAGCGAGCTCGACGGGCTGATGCTCGATTTCTACCTGATCGTGTCGGAGTATAGCGATGCCTATCCCAAACGCTGGATGGCGGTCGTAAACCGGCTGATTCCTCCGAACGTCTTTCCGTTCCAGCACGACGGGCTGATCGCCAAATATGCGGTGCTTAGCGAAGCCGATTTCAACCGGCTGAACGGAGCCGAGACGCGGAACGTGTCGGTATGGGCGCGCTTTGCGCAGCCGTCGCGCCTAGTCTGGGCGGTCGACGATACGGCGCGCGATCGCGCTGTCGCCGCGGTGGCGCGCGCCGCGCCGACGCTGCTCGCTGCGGCGGGCCGCGTCGACGGCGAAGCACCGCTCGACTGGTGGCGCCGCGCCTTCTCACTTACTTATTCGGTCGAGCTGCGCGCCGAACGCACGAGCCGCGCGCAGTCGGTGGTCGATGCCGACGCCGACCGCTACGAACGGTTCAGCGCCCCGGCAATCGCCGCGATCCCGGCCAACGCGCGCGCTGGCGGCTGGGCGCGGCGGCGGCTGGAGGGCAAGGCGCTCAGCATCGCGCGGCTTGCCAAGGCCAGCCTGACCTATGCGGGCGGGATCGATTATCTCGCGTGGAAGATCAATCGCCACGCGGGCACGAAAATCGAGATCAAGCCGTGGCAGCGGCGCTGGCCGCTTGTCGCCGCGCTGACGCTGGTGCCGCGTTTGATGAAGAGCGGCGCTATTCGTTAGCTCGCGAGCCGCTGGCCTTCGGTCGGCCGCGGGTGGCCGCTCCGCCGGATCGCCTGGTCGAGCGCGGCGAGGGTGAAGGGTTTGCGCAGCACGTCATGGTCGCCGAAACTGGCAATCTCGCTCGCATCGCCGGCATAGCCCGTCACGAACAACACGGGCAGGTCGGGCCAACGCTGTTTCAGCTGTGCGATCATTTCGGGGCCGGTGAGCTTGGGCATCAACACGTCGGTCAAAATCAGGTCGAAACCGCCCCGTCCCTCGCTCAGCTGTCCTTCGACCAACGTTTCGGCTTCGAGCGGGTTGCCGCACGCGATCGCGGTATGGCCAAGCTCGCCGACCGCCTCGACCGTCGCGGCAAGGACGCGCTGGTCGTCTTCGACCACCAGGATGTTCAGCGAATGATTGGGCAATGCGGCGTGCGCGACGTCGCCAGGTGCTGTATCGGTTGCGGCTTCGATCCCCGACGTGGCCACGGGCAGCAGCATCGCGACGCTCGTGCCTTCGCCTTCGGTCGACGCAATCTGAACCTCGCCCCCCGACTGGCGGCAGAAAGCGAAAACCTGGCTCATGCCGAGCCCGGTGCCCTGGCCCGCTGGCTTGGTCGTATAAAAGGGGTCGAAGACGCGATCGAGCACTTCGGGCGACATGCCGCAGCCGGTGTCGATCACCTGCACCGCGAGCGCCTTGCCGTCGCCGTCGTCGAGCGTCTGGATCGTGAGCGATCCATGACCGTTCATCGCGTCGCGCGCATTGACCGCGAGGTTGAGCAGCGCATTTTCGAATTGCTGTCGGTCGAGCCAGCAGGTGCGGCCCGCGGCTTGCAGGTCGAGAGTCAGCGCGATGCGATCGCCGATCGTACGTTCGATCAGCTCGGCGAAGCTCGCAATGCAATCGTCGACCGTCACCATCTCGGGCCGTGCGGGTTCCGACCGGGCGAAGGTCAGCAGTCGACGGGTCAGGTCGGCGGCGCGATTGGCGCCGTCGAGCGCGTTGGCGAGGTGGCGCGACGCCTTTTCGGGCGCGCGCTGCGCGAGTTCGAGCCCGCCGACGACGACCGCGAGCATATTGTTGAAATCATGCGCGATGCCCCCGGTCAGCTGGCCGACCGCCTCCATCTTTTGGGCCTGGCGCAGTTGGGCCTCGGCAGCTTCGCGCTCGATCATCTCGCTGCGCAGCGCGTCGTACGCGTGTGCGAGTTCGGCGGTTCTTTCTTCGACCGCCGCCTCGAGCTGCATCGCGCGGTCGCTTTCGAACAGCTGTTCGCTCCGCGCGAGCCGCCGTTCGCCTTCGGCGCGAAGCAAAGAGAAGGTCGTGCCGATCGCGATGACCGCCGCGCCCGCGCCGAGCAGCGAGAAGAGCAGGATCGCCTGGTTGAGACTGGCGCGATCGGCGATCGCGATCCGGTTCCGCTCGCGCAGCAAGGTGCGTTCGTTGGCGATGATCGCCGTCAGCAGCTTGTCGATTTGGCTCAGCCCCTGACCTTGCCCGGCGGCATAATATTTGGAGATGGCCGCGACGGTCTGGTTATAGTTGGCGCTGAGCGCGGCGTCGCCGAGCTGCTCGCCGCGGATGTCCATCTCGTGCGTCAGCTGTTCGACCAGTGCCATCTGTTTCGGGTTGTCGCGGACGTTGCGTTGCAATTGCGTCATAAACTGCCGCGCGCGCGCCCACTGATATTCATAGACGCGCCCGTCGGATTTCTGCAGCCCGACCGCAAAGCGGCCGAGCGCAGCCTCCGCGCGCGCGATCGCGGCGTCGACCGAGCGCGTCTGCGAAATGACCTCCATGCTCTGCGTCTGCCAGCCGAGCGAGCGATCATAATTGTCGTTGGCGCGCGCAAGCAGCACGAGCAGCGCCCCGACCACACCGGTCAGGATCGCTCCGAGGACGATCGTCGACCAGAAGCGAATACGCTCCCGCCGGCCGTCATTGTCGCTATCGCCATCCCGCTCGAACACGCGTTTCTCTTACCGGACAAGCGCGGCGCCGCAAAGTGCCGAAGCCGCCGCTATCTTAACACCGCTTCAACTCGCCCCGAAAAGGAATCCGCTGGTCGGCGCGCGGGCTCGGTTTAGCCGATAATCCCGACGCGCTGGCCCGCACGTTCGAACCGGCCGAGGATCTCGCCGACCTGCTCGATCGTGTGCTCCGCGCATAGCGAACAGCGCAGCAAGGTCATGCCTGCGGGGGTCGCGGGCGGACGGGCGAGGTTGACGTAAAGCCCTTCTTCCAAAAGCGCTTCCCACATCATCGCGCCCTTTTCGAGGTCGGGCATGATCACCGCGATGATCGCCGACTGCGGCTCCTCGGTGCCGAGTTGGAAGCCGAGATCACGCAGTCCCTTGTGCAAAACCTTCGAATTCTCCCAGAGGTGCGCGCGCTTGTTCGACCCGTGCATCAGCTTGCGGATGCTCGTCGCCGCGGTCGCGACGACGCTGGGGGGCAGCGAGGCGGTGAAGACGTACGGGCGGCAGACGAGCCGCAAAATCTCGAACTTCGGATGGTTCGACACACAGAAGCCGCCGACGGTGCCGACGCTCTTGCTGAACGTGCCGATGACGAAGTCGACGTCGTCCAGCACGCCCTGCGCCTCGGCGACGCCGCGGCCATTTTCGCCGATGAAACCCATCGAATGCGCTTCGTCGACGAGAACCATCGCGCCGGCTTCCTTCGAGACGCGAATCATTTCCTTCAGCGGCGCGACGTCGCCGAGCATCGAATAGACGCCCTCGAGCACCACCAGCTTGCCCGCTTCGGGAGGCAGGCGCTTCAACCGCTTTTCGAGCGCCTCGACGTCATTGTGGCGGAAGGCGACGATTTCGGCATTGCCCATCGCGCAGCCGTCATAGATCGACGCATGGCTGTCGATGTCGAGGATGACATAGTCGCCCTTGCCCGCGATCGTCGAAATGATACCGAGATTCGCCTGATAGCCGGTCGAGAACACCATGGCATGATCCATGGCGTAAAATTCCTTGAGCGCCTCTTCGCACTCCTTGTGCCCCTGATAGGTGCCGTTGAGCACGCGGCTGCCGGTCGTGCCGCTGCCGAATTTGTCGAGCGCATCCTTGCCCGCGGCGATGACATCCTCGTCGAAGGTCATGCCCATGTAGTTGTAAGTACCGAGCAGGATCGTCTCGCGCCCGTTGCAGATCGCGACGGTCGGCGAGATCACCTTTTCCATCACCAGATTATACGGATCGGTGACCCCGGTCGCGAGCAGTTGTTCGCGCTGCTGGATCAGGGGATCGAATTTAGAAAAGAGGTCGGTCATCGCGGTCAGCCCTGCAGTTTCTCGACCGCGGCGACCAGCTGGCCGACGGTTTCGATTTCGGCCTGCATGTTCATGCTGATGATGATGTCGAACGTGTCTTCGACCTCGGCGACGAAATCCATCACCGTCAGGCTGTCCCATTCAAGGTCGCCGGCAAAGGTCGTCGCATCGGTCAGTTCGACGCCCTTCTTGTTGAAAGGGGCGATCAGCCCGTAAATCTGGTCGGTGAGGGCGGTGCTCATGGGATGCGTCCTATAAAGGAATAAAGTTGCGTGCGGCATGCCGCGAAGCCTTGCGATTGGCAAGCGAATGCGGCGGGAACAGGGCAGCATCTTGCCGCTGGCGGGACTTCATGGCATCGCTGTGGCGGGTCGCTGGCAGGGGCGAAGTCATGGACAGCGAAGAAACAAAGGCAGCGGCGGACCGGCCGGCGATTTCCTTCCCGCCGAACGCGGTGCATCTTGTCCGCACCAACCAGCAGATCACGATGCAATTGTCGCAGATGGCCGACCAAAAGGCGTCGATCCTGATGGGCGCGACCTTTGTCGTCTTCACGCTGGCGATCGGGCAGGCGCGCGCGGGTGGCGGTGCGCTGGCGATGCCGCTCGCGATCCTTGCGACCTTTTCCTTCCTTTCGGCGTTGCTCGCGGTGTCGGCGGTGTTGCCGCGCGTCGGCAAGGCGCCGCCAGTCGTCTACAAGGACGGCAAGGATCATAGCAATATCCTGTTCTTCGGCCGCTTTGCGCAGATGGACGAGGACGAATTCATCGATGCAGTGAAAGCGCGACTGCGCACCGAGGAAGATCTGTACGAGACGATGCTGCGCGACACCTATCAAAATGGCGTCGTGCTCGCGCGGCGCAAATATCGCTATCTCGCCTACGCGTACCGGCTGTTCGTCGTTGGGTTGACGCTGACCTTTGCTGCGTTCGCGGTCGAGATGGTCGGGATGTGGGGCGGGTGAACTGATCGATCCTCCCAGTGCCGAAGGCAAGAGGAGATGGCAGCGCGGAGCACTGGCGGAGGGGCATTGGCGCCGCCGTTGCAGCCCTTCCTTCCCCATGGCTGCGCCACAGGGAGGATCAAATCCGCAGAACGCTGTTGCCTTTCTGCCACCCCTTCCGACAAATAATCCGCTGAGCATCGCCCGGGATTGAACCCCCACATCCCCGCGCCTATCCGGGCCGGCTATGTTGCAGCAGGCTGCCCCCTTGACCGCGGAACCCCCGCAGAACCTTCGCACGGAATTCCGCGCGACGCTGGCGCTCGCCGTGCCGCTCGCGGCGGCGAACCTGCTCCAGATGCTCGTTCATGCGATCGACGTGATTTTTGTCGCGCGGCTCGGTGATGCCGCGCTGGCGGCCTCCTCGCTCGGGGTTGCCATCTTTGGTCTGTTGCTCTGGACCGGCTCCGGCCTCATCGGTGCGTCGGCGCCGCTGATCGCGGCCGAACTCGGCCGGCGTAAGCATGCGGTCCGCGAGGTGCGGCGCACCGTGCGCATGGCACTGTGGCTCGCGGCGTTGATTTCGCTGGTCTTCATGGGCATTTGCGCCGCGGGCGGTCCGATCATGATCGCCACTGGCCAGCCGGCCGAAACCTCGGCGCGTGCAGCCGGTTTCCTGCTGATCCTGATGTGGGGCCTGTTTCCGATGATCGCCGCGGCAGTGCTGCGCATCTTCGTCTCGGCGCTTGGGCGGCCGACGATCGCGACCGCGATCACCTTTGGCGCACTGTTCGTCAACATGCTCGGCAACTGGATGCTGGTGTTCGGCAACCTCGGAATGCCCGCGCTGGGCCTGCACGGTTCGGCGATATCGAGCGTGACGACGAGCGTGCTGATGCTGCTCGCTTATGTTGTCGTGATCCAGACCGACCGGCGGCTGCGCCGCTATCATCCGTTCGGCAATTTGTGGCGACCCGAATGGTCGCGCTTTTTCGATATGCTGCGCATCGGCACGCCGATCAGCCTGACGATCCTGGCCGAGGCGGGGCTGTTCACCGGCGCTGCCTTCCTGATGGGGCGGATCGGCGAGGCCGAGCTTGCGGGGCACACGATCGCCTTGCAGGTTGCGGCGCTGACCTTCCAGATCCCGTTCGGAGTCGCGCAGGCGGCGACAATCCGCGTCGGGCTCGCCTATGGCGCGCGCGATCACCGCGCGATCGGCCACGCGGGTTTTGCGTCGCTCGCGCTCGGCATCGGCTTCATGGGGTTCATGGCGCTGCTGATCTGGCTGTTCCCGTCGCTGGTGCTGTCGATCTATGTCGACGTCGATGCGGCGCGCAACGCCGCGATGGTCGGCTTTGCGATGCAGTTCCTTGTCGTCGCCGCCGCCTTCCAGCTGTTCGACGGCGCGCAGGCGGTCGCCGCGGGCGTGCTGCGCGGATTGCAGGACACGCGCACGCCGATGATCATAGCGATTTGCGGATACTGGATCGCGGGTTATGGCACCGCAATCTACCTCGGCTTCTGGACGCCGCTCGCCGGAGTCGGGGTGTGGATCGGCCTGGCTGTCGGGCTCGTCGTCGTCGCGGCATTGCTGATTATCCGGTGGCGGATGCGCGGCCGTCTCGGCCTACTTCCGGCCTGACGCAAAAACTTCGCACGAATCTTGTAGCGCGGTGCTTGACGCCTATCTGACTCCCACCCATATGGCCGACTGTTAGCACTCGCCACCTGTGAGTGCTAAAACGACATCATTTGCATTTTTGGAGGGATATCCATGCAATTTCGTCCGCTGCACGACCGAGTGCTCGTCCGCCGTATCGAAGCCGAAGAAAAAACGGCTGGCGGCATCATCATCCCCGACACCGCCAAGGAAAAGCCGCAGGAAGGCGAAGTTGTCTCCGTCGGCACCGGCACCCGCGCCGATGACGGCAAGGTGACCCCGCTCGACGTCAAGGCGGGCGACCGCATCCTGTTCGGCAAATGGTCGGGCACCGAAGTCAAGGTCGACGGCGAAGAGCTGTTGATCATGAAGGAATCGGACATCCTCGGCGTCATCGCCTGAGCGATTTGATCGGATCTCGAGTGAAGTTGCGCAGTTTCCTGCGCCTTTGAAAGGAATAAGCACATGGCTGCTAAAGACGTCAAATTCTCGCGCGACGCGCGCGAACGCATCCTCCGCGGTGTCGACACCCTCGCCGACGCGGTGAAGGTGACCCTCGGTCCCAAGGGCCGTAACGTCGTGATCGACAAGAGCTTCGGCGCGCCCCGCATCACCAAGGACGGCGTCACCGTCGCCAAGGAAATCGAACTCAAGGACAAGTTCGAAAACATGGGTGCCCAGATGCTGCGCGAAGTCGCATCGAAGGCGAACGACAAGGCCGGCGACGGCACCACCACCGCGACCGTTCTCGCCCAGGCGATCGTGCGCGAAGGCATGAAGTCGGTTGCCGCGGGCATGAACCCGATGGACCTGAAGCGCGGCATCGACCTCGCGGTCACCAAGGTCGTCGAAACGATCAAGGCACAGTCGAAGCCCGTTTCGGGCACGGCTGAAATCGCCCAGGTCGGCATCATTTCGGCCAATGGCGACACCGAAGTCGGCGAAAAGATTGCCGAAGCGATGGAAAAGGTCGGCAAGGAAGGCGTGATCACCGTCGAGGAAGCCAAGGGTCTCGATTTCGAGCTCGACGTCGTCGAAGGCATGCAGTTCGACCGCGGCTACCTGTCGCCCTACTTCATCACCAACCCGGAAAAGATGCTCGTCGAGCTGACCGATCCGTACATCCTGATCTTCGAAAAGAAGCTGTCGAACCTCCAGTCGATGCTTCCGATCCTCGAAGCCGTGGTGCAGTCGGGCCGTCCGCTGCTGATCATCGCCGAGGATATCGAAGGCGAAGCGCTCGCAACGCTGGTGGTCAACCGCCTGCGCGGCGGCCTGAAGGTCGCGGCCGTCAAGGCACCGGGCTTCGGCGATCGTCGCAAGGCGATGCTGCAGGACATCGCGATCCTCACCGCCGGTGAAATGATCAGCGAAGACCTGGGCATCAAGCTTGAGTCGGTCACGCTGAACATGCTCGGCCAGGCCAAGCGCGTCACGATCGACAAGGACAACACCACCATCGTCGATGGTGCTGGCGACCATGATACGATCAAGGGCCGCGTCGAACAGATCCGTGCGCAGATCGAAACGACCACGTCGGATTACGACAAGGAAAAGCTGCAGGAACGTCTGGCGAAGCTCGCCGGCGGTGTTGCCGTGATCAAGGTCGGCGGCGCGTCGGAAGTCGAAGTGAAGGAACGCAAGGATCGCGTCGACGACGCCCTCCACGCAACCCGCGCTGCGGTCGAAGAAGGCATCGTTCCCGGCGGCGGTACGGCGCTTCTGTACGCCACCAAGGCCCTCGAAGGCATGTCGGGCATCAACGAAGACCAGACCCGCGGCATCGACATCATCCGTCGTGCGCTGCAGGCTCCGGTTCGTCAGATCGCCGAAAACGCGGGCTTTGACGGCGGCGTCGTCGCCGGCAAGCTGTTCGACCAGAAGGACAGCAACTTCGGCTTCAACGCTTCGACCGACGTCTATGAAGACCTGGTCAAGGCCGGTGTCATCGACCCGACCAAGGTTGTGCGCATCGCGCTTCAGGACGCTGCCTCGGTTGCCGGTCTCTTGATCACCACCGAAGCCGGCATCGCCGAAACGCCCGACGACAAGCCCGCCATGCCCATGGGCGGCGGCGGCATGGGCGGCATGGGCGGCATGGACTTCTGACGACCCCAACAGGTCGTCACCCCGGCGAAGGCCGGGGTCGCATGCCGACTTGCCGAACGGCAAAGTCACAGAAGGGGCCGGGGGAAAAATCCTCCGGCCCTTTTTTGTGCATTCCGTGCCCCTGCGAAGGCAGGGGCCCACCCCCGAAAGGCGCGTCTCCAGGGCAACCGGCGGTTGAAAAGGCGAGGGCAGGAGATAGGCCCCTGCCTTCGCAGGGGCACGGCGGTTCCGTCATTGCCAGTTCAGGCGATGCGGCATAGCTAGGGGCGGTGATGATGTTCCTTCTCGCCGTCGCGCTGTTCGCCGACCCCGCAGTCGCCACGCCTCCGCCGGCGCCGATCGAGCGTTGCGGTTATCGGATCGTTCAGACCTTCCCGCACGATGCGACGAGCTTCACGCAGGGCCTCTTCTGGGACGACGGGCATCTCTACGAGGCCACTGGCCAATATGGCCAATCGCGGATCGCGCGGCTCGACCTTCAAACCGGCAAGGCGCTGGCTGAGACAAAGCTGCCGGCGGACCAGTTCGGCGAAGGCATCACGCGCTGGGGAAACCAGATCATCGGCGTGACGTGGCAGGGCGGGATCGGCAATCGCTGGTCGATCAAGGATTTGAAGCGCGTCGGCACTTTCAAATATGAAGGCGAGGGATGGGGTCTGACGATGGTCGGAGACAGCCTGGTGCTGAGCGACGGGACACCCGAGCTGCGCTTTCTCGACCCCGCGACGATGAAGGAGCAGAAGCGCGTTACGGTGCGCTTCGGCGAGCGGCCGATCGCGATGATCAACGAGCTCGAGACGATCAACGGGCAGATTTGGGCGAATGTGTGGATGACCGATTTCATCCTGCGCATTGATCCCGTCACCGGCAAAGTCGTCTCGCTTGTCGACCTGTCGACGCTCAAGGCCGACGCCGGCGTCAGCGGGACCGACAGCGTGCTCAACGGCATCGCATGGGATGCGAAGAAGAAGCGCCTGTTCGTCACCGGCAAGAACTGGCCGAAACTCTACGAAATCGCGCTCGCCGACTGCCGCTAGGCGCTCGACAGCGCCGCCTCCATTCGCGCCGCGGCGGCGTCATACACATGCTCTTTCAATCCCGCGGTGATCGCCTTGGGCGCGCGGTCGGGATGGCCGCCGGGGAAGGGCGGGGCGGGATCATATTCGATCGCGAGTTGGATCGCCTGCGCGACCGCGTCGCCGCGCAGCCGGGCAATCAGGGTCAGCGCGAAATCGAGCCCCGACGTGACGCCGCCGCTGGTCACGACATTGCCGTCCTCGACGACGCGCCCTTTCACCGGTTCGGCCCCGACCAAGGGCAGCAAATGGGTATAGGCCCAATGCGTCGTCGCGCGCTTGCCCGCGAGCAGCCCGGCGCGGCCGAGCAGGAAGGCGCCGGTGCAGACGCTCGTCACCCATAGCGCGTTTTCCGATTGCCGTGCGATGAAATCGATCGTTGCGGTGTCGCCCAGCGCGTCGGCGACACCGTGACCTCCTGGGACGCAGAGGATATCGGCTTGCGGTGCGCTCGCAAAATCATGCGTCGGTACGATGGCAAAGCCGCTGTCGGTCGGGATCGGATCGAGGGCCGCGGCGACCCCGGCAATCACCGCGCCGGGCATGCGCGAAAGCGCCTGCGCCGGGGCGGTGAAGTCGAGCTGGGTGATGCCCGAAAACAGCAGGAAGACGACGTGGGTGGTGGGCGTATCGGTCATGCGGATGTCCCCTCGCTGGCAGTGGATCACCCAGGCGCGCGGCTCGCGACGGCCTGGCGGCCGGCCCCGCTCCCCGATGGGGTCCCATCTTTAGCGCCAATCGCGGGGCGCGCTCAACCTAGGCCTTCGAAGCGATGAGGGGAAGGCGTTATTTGCCGGCTTTAGCCGCGTCGTCCGCCGGTTCCGCCGCAGGCGGGCTGTCGCGGCTTTCGAGCATTTCGGCGGCATCGTCGAGCGCCTTCGCCTCGCTGACGGTCACACCGCCGGGGCCGGGCTCATTGTCGGTGCGGCTGCACCCCGTCGTCAGGATCAGCATCGCGAGCGCGGTGCCCGCCGTCCGAAGGTCGATCATTCATGCGCTCCCACGAAAAAGGGCTCCATCCGACGTGGATGGAGCCCCAATATCAGCCCGAAGGCGAACCGACGACTTACTTCTTGTCGTTGGCTTCGGCCTTCTTGGTTTCTTCGGCGATGTTGTCGCCAGCCTTGTCGACCGCTTCGCCAGCGGCGTTTACGGTGCCTTCGACGGCGTTGCCAGCGTCCTTGGCGGCATCGGCGGTCGCATCGGCGGCTTCGTCGGCGGCAGCAGCCGTCGCGTCGGCAGCGCCAGCAGCGGCGTCGGCAGCGGCATCGCCAGCAGCGGCAGCGTCGTCGCCCATGGAATCGGCGGTCTCGCTAGCGGCGTCCTGGGTCTTTTCCGAGCAGGCGGCGAGGCTGAAGGCCGCGGCGGCCATCGAGGCGATAATGATCTTGCGCATAATATTCCTTTCGAAAACAATGACCGGGCGGCCGGTCATGGTGGCTGAGAGTTAACGGCGGATCAGGGGCTTGGCAACCGCGCCGGTTGATACCTGTTCCGAATGAAAAAAGGAGCCACCGGCGAACCGGCGGCCCCTCTTGTCTTTGACATTTCTTCGGCCCGAAAAGCCGAAAAATGCTTACTTCTTGGCTTCTTCCATCGCGCCCTTGGCGGCGTCGGCAGCTTCCTTGGCCGCACCGGCAGCTTCGGTCGCCTTGTCGGCGGCGACAGCGGCGTCGCCCGAGGCGGCGGCATCGCCAGCGGCGTCGGCAGCAGCGCCGGCTTCGCCAGCAGCAGCGGCGGTCGCGTCGGCAGCGCCTTCGGCCGCTTCCATCGCGCCATCAGCAGCGCCTTCGACGGTCGCCGCTGCGTCTTCGGTTGCAGCAGCCGTGTCGTCGGCAGCCTTTTCGGCGCAAGCAGCAAGGCCCATCGAGGCGGCGAGGACGAGCGACAGAGTGATCGATTTCTTCATTTGGGAATACCCCTCTCGGTTTGAACTGACCGATCGGCACAGGAACTGATCGATCCCGAAATTTGCCAATCGCGCGCAGAATTACCCCCTCGCGGAATCGCGTGCAACGCCCTTTTTGCGCGAGGCTTGGTGTTTCGTCCGAATTCGGTCTCGGAGGGTGGGCGCGCGGCGGAAATTGTGGTGCGGCGCTTGGTTGACCGGATATAAAGAAACCTTTATATGTGCGGCCGTGAGCGAGTTGATCGACATTTTCCGTGCCCTGGCGGACCCGACGCGACTACGAGTCGTGGCGCTTTTGCGCGAAATGGAGCTGGCTATCGGTGAATTGGCGGTCGTGCTCGACCAGAGCCAGCCGCGCGTGTCGCGCCATGTTCGAATCCTGGTCGAGGCCGGGATCGTCGAACGGCGTCGCGAAGGAAGCTGGGTTTTCCTGCGGATTGCGGAAAACGGGCCGATCGCCGAGATTATCGGGCAGGCCGAAAAATGGCCCTTTTCCGCGCGCGAGGCGCTGGTCATCACGCATGACGCGCGGCGCCTGACCGCGGTGCGCGATGAACGTGCCGCCGCGGCCGAACGTTATTTCGCCGAACATGCCGACGAGTGGGACGCGATCCGCTCGCGCCATATCGCCGAGAGCGAGGTCGAGGCGGCGATGCTGGCGATGATGCACAACCGCCGGCTCGGCCACCTGCTCGACATCGGCACCGGTACGGGCCGGATGGCGGAAATTTTCGCGCCCACCGCGCGCCGCATCACCGCGCTCGATCGCAGCCCCGAAATGCTGCGCATCGCGCGTTCCAAGCTCGCGGGGCAATCGGTTCCCGTCGACCTGCTCCAGGGCGACTTCCTGAATCTGCCGGTCGCCGATGCGAGCGTCGACAGCATCGTCATCCATCAGGCGCTTCACTTCGCGCACGAACCCGACCGGGTGATCGCCGAAGCGAGCCGCGTGCTGCGCGGCGGCGGCCATTTGCTCGTCGTCGACTTTGCGCCGCACGAGGATGAAGAGCTGCGCAATTTTGCCGCGCACGCGCGCCTCGGCTTTTCGGATGCGCAGATCCGCGGCTGGTTCGCCTCGGCAGGGCTGCTGCTGGAAAATACACAGACGCTGGAAGGCGGGGAGCTGGCCGTGAAGCTGTGGCTCGGCCGCCGTCGCAGCGATGAAGATCAACCCCCCGTCACCGGCGACGGACAAAGTAAAAGGCTTGCGGCATGACGTCGAATTTGAACTCGCTGGCGGAGGCGCGCCGCGCCGCGGCATCGCCGCTGTTCGCCAATCTCGAAGGCGATATCGGCGTCAGCTTCGAATTTTTCCCGCCGAAGACCGAGAAGATGGAAGCGCAGCTGTGGGACACGTTCCGCACGCTCGAGCCGTTGGGTCCGAGCTTCGTTTCGGTCACCTATGGCGCGGGCGGGTCGACGCGCGAACGGACCCACGCGACCGTCGCGCGGATCGCCGCCGAAAGCGCGGTGCCGCCGGCCGCGCACTTGACCTGCGTCGAGGCCTCGCGCGCCGAGATCAATGAGGTGGCAGAGGCTTATTGGGAAGCGGGGGTGCGTCATATCGTCGCGCTGCGCGGCGACGTTCCGGGCGGCGAGCCGTATCGCGCACACCCCGACGGCTACGCCAATGCGATCGAACTGGTCGCCGGGCTGAAGGCGATTGCGCCGTTCGACATTTCGGTCGCCGCCTATCCCGAAACGCATCCCGATGCGGATTGCGCCGAGTCCGACCTCGACAACCTCAAGCGCAAGCTCGACGCTGGCGCGACGCGGGCGATCACGCAATTCTTCTTCTCGCCCGACAGCTTTCTGCGCTTTCGCGATACTGCCGCCGCGGCGGGGATCGACGCGCCGATCATTCCCGGCATCCTGCCCGTGTCGAACGTTTCGCAGACGCGCCGCATGGCCGACATGTGCGGCACCGCGATCCCGGCGTGGATGGTGTCGCTGTTCGACGGGCTCGACGATCACCCCGCGGCGCGCCAGCTCGTCGCGGCGACGATCGCCGCCGAAATGTGCCGTCGCCTCTATGCGGGAGGCGTCCGCGATTTCCATTTCTACACCCTCAACCGCGCCGAGCTCAGCTATGCCATCTGTCATCTGCTGGGCCTGCGGCCGGTCTTGACCGCAAAGGATCAGGCAGCATGAGCGCCAATTTGAAAATGGGGGCACGCGAAGCATTGCAGGCGGCGGCGAAGGAACGCATCCTGCTGACCGATGGCGGCTGGGGCACGCAGATTCAGCTCCGCAAGCTGGTCGAGGCCGACTATGCGGGCAATCTTGGCCTGACGCACGATCAGAAGGGGAATAACGACATCCTCGCGCTGACGCGGCCCGACGTCGTCACCGCGATCGGTGAGGCCTATCTCGAGGCGGGGTCGGACATCGTGTCGACCAATACGTTCAGCGCCAACACGATCAGCCAGGCCGATTATGGCGCCGAACATCTCGTCGCCGATATCAACCATCAAAGCGCGCGGCTGGGCCGCGAAGCCGCCGACCGCTATCAGGAGCGCGACGGTCGCCGCCGCTTCATCGCGGGCGCGGTCGGGCCGACGAACAAGACGCTGTCGCTGTCGCCCGACGTCAACAATCCGGGCTATCGCGAGATCGATTTCGACGAGCTGAAGAAGGTCTATCTCGATCAGGTGGTGGCATTGGCCGAGGGGGGCGCCGATTTCATCCTGATCGAGACGATCTTCGACACGCTCAACGCCAAGGCGGGGATCGCCGCGACGCTCGAGGCCGAGGCGAAGGTCGGGCGCGAACTGCCATTGATGATCTCGATGACGCTGACCGACCTGTCGGGGCGCAACCTGTCGGGGCACACGGTCGAGGCTTTCTGGTACGCCGTACGCCACGCCAAGCCGCTGACGATCGGGCTCAACTGCTCATTTGGTGCGTCGCAGCTTCGTCCGCATGTGCGGGTGTTGTCGGATATCGCCGACGCGCTGGTGATGGTGTATCCGAACGCCGGCTTGCCCAACGAACTCGGCGAGTATGACGAGATGCCCGACACCACCGCGGGCCTCGTGCGCGAATGGGCCGAGCATGGTCAGGTGAATATCCTCGGCGGTTGCTGCGGTTCGACGCCCGCGCATATCGCCGCCATGGCGAAGGCGATCGCGGGATTGCCTGCGCGGCAGATCCCGCAAGTGCCGGTGCGGACGCGGCTTGCCGGGCTGGAGCCGTTCACGATGGCGGCTTAGTCCCCCTCCCGCATGCGGGAGGGATTAGGGGAGGGCCTGTTCCTTCCCGCGCCGACCGAATATTTGCCAGACCCTCCCCCGACCCCTCCCGCAAGCGGGAGGGGAGAAGAAGAGCCCAATGACCGAAACAACCGCCGCCTCCTCCAGCTTCGTCAACATCGGCGAGCGCACGAACGTCACCGGATCGGCAGCGTTCAAGAAGCTGATCCTCGCCGACGACTATACCGCGGCGGTCGAGGTCGCGCGGCAGCAGGTCGAGAATGGCGCGCAGGTCATCGACGTCAACATGGACGAAGGCCTGCTCGACGCCGAATATGCGATGACGACCTTCCTGAAGCTCATCGCCGCCGAACCCGACATCGCGCGCATCCCGGTGATGATCGACAGCTCGAAATGGAGCGTGATCGAGGCGGGGCTTAAATGCGTGCCGGGCAAGCCGATCGTCAATTCGATCAGCATGAAGGAAGGCGAGGAGCCCTTCCTCGAACATGCGCGCAAATGCATGGCCTATGGCGCGGCGGTCGTGGTGATGGCGTTCGACGAGGTCGGGCAGGCCGACACCAAGGAGCGCAAGATCGAGATTTGCGAGCGCGCCTACAAGCTGCTCACCGGCATCGGCTTCCCGCCCGAGGATATCATCTTTGACCCCAATGTCTTCGCGGTCGCGACGGGGCTCGAAGAGCATGACAATTATGCCGTCGATTTCATCGAGGCGGTGAAGGAAATCCGCGTGCGCTGTCCGCACGTCCATTTCTCGGGCGGCCTGTCGAACCTGTCCTTCGGTTTTCGCGGCAACGAGGTCGTGCGCCGTGCGATGCACAGCGTCTTCCTTTATTATGCGATCCCTGCCGGGCTCGACATGGCGATCGTCAATGCGGGGCAGCTCGACGTCTATGACACGATCGACCCGGAACTGCGGCAAGCGGTCGAGGATGTCGTGCTCAACCGCAAGGTCGAAGGCGAGGCGGAGAGCCCGACTGAGCGGCTGATCGCGCTCGCCGAACGCTATAAGGGCAGCAACCCCGCCCAGGAAAAGGCCGCCGAGGAATGGCGCGGCTGGCCGGTCGCCAAGCGGCTCGAACATGCGCTGGTCAAGGGCATCGACGCCTATGTCGTCGACGATACCGAAGAGATGCGCCTGCTGCTGCCGCGCCCGATCGAGGTCATCGAAGGGCCGCTGATGGACGGAATGAACGTCGTCGGCGACCTGTTCGGGTCGGGCAAGATGTTCCTGCCGCAGGTCGTCAAATCGGCGCGCGTGATGAAAAAGGCGGTCGCGCACCTGCTGCCCTTTATCGAGGCGGCGAAGGAACCCGGTGCCAAGGGCAAGGGCAAGGTCGTGATGGCAACCGTGAAGGGTGACGTCCACGATATCGGCAAGAATATCGTCGGCGTGGTGCTCCAGTGCAACGGGTTCGAGATCGTCGACCTCGGCGTGATGGTGCCGTGGAGCAAGATCCTCGAGGCGGCGAACGAGAATGACGCCGACATGATCGGCCTCTCGGGGCTGATCACACCGTCGCTCGACGAGATGGTGACGGTTGCCGAGGAAATGCAGCGCGCCGGCATGACGATGCCGCTGCTGATCGGCGGCGCGACGACGTCGAAGGTCCACACCGCGCTCCGCATCGATCCCGCCTATCAGGGGCCGGTTCTGCATGTGCTCGACGCCAGCCGCGCGGTCGGCGTCGCGACGTCGCTCGTCAGCGACACCGGGCGCGAAGCCTATGTGAAAGGCTATAAGGACGATTATGCCCATGTCCGCGACGTGCGCGCGGGCAAGGGGCAGAGCGTCCTCCACACCCTCGAAGAAGCGCGCGCAAATTTTTACGACGCCTATCTCAGCGACAAGCCCGCGCCGCCGCTGCAGCCCGGACTGCATCGGTTCGACGACTGGTCGCTCGAAGATTTGCGCGAATGCATCGACTGGACGCCCTTTTTTCGCGCGTGGGAATTGCACGGCACCTGGCCGTCGATCATGGAAGACGAGGTGGTCGGCGAAACGGCGCAGGCATTGAAGGCCGACGCCGACGCGATGCTCGACAAGCTGATCGCCGAAAAATGGCTGACAGCGCGGGGCGTTTGCGCCCTCTGGCCGTGCGCGCGCGATGGCGACAGTGTCACCATCCATCTGGCCGACGAAGAACGCCATGTGACGCTGCCCTTCCTGCGCCAGCAGATCAAGAAAAGCCGCGACCGCGCCAATATGTGCCTCGCCGACTTCATCGATCCGGCGGGTGACTGGATGGGCGGCTTCGCGGTCGGCATCCACGGCATCGAGCCGCATTCGGAACGCTTCCGCGCCGACAAGGATGATTATTCGGATATCCTGCTGAAGGCGCTCGCCGATCGCTTTGCCGAGGCGTTCGCCGAGCGGCTGCACCAGCATGTCCGCACCACGCTATGGGGCTATGCGCCGGGCGAACAGCTCACCAACGAGGCGCTGATCAAGGAGGAATATCGCGGTATCCGTCCGGCTCCCGGCTATCCCGCCTGTCCCGACCACAGCCTGAAGCCGATCCTGTTCGATCTGCTCGCGGCGGGCGACAATGCCGGACTGGTGCTGACCGAAAGCTTTGCGATGCTGCCCACCGCGGCCGTCAGCGGCTTCTATTTCGGGCATCCGGAAAGCCAGTATTTCGGCGTCGCGCGGATCGGCAGCGACCAGCTCGAAGATTATGCGGCGCGGCGCGGCGTTGATATCGAAACCGCGACGCGCTGGCTGCGCCCGAACCTCGATTAACCCGCATCGGCGCGCCTGTCCGATAAGGGGACAGGCGTGCGGTTAACCAGCTTCGCGAACGACGGGCGCGCCAAAAGCCGCTATGGGCGGCGCATGTTCATGGCAATTCTCCGTCGGCCCATGTTGCCGCTGCTCGCCCTTCCGCTGCTCCTCGCGCCGGCGCCGCTGCCCGCGCAGACCGGCGCTGCACCGTACAGCGTCGACGGCCGTGGCTTTAACCGGCTTCAGGAAGCGGTCGACGCGATCGGCGACGGCGAGGGGACGATCCGCGTCGCGCCCGGCTATCACCGCGACTGCGCGGTGCAGACGGCGGGGCGCATCGCCTTCGCCGCCGCCGAGCCGGGCCGTGCGATCTTCGACGGCGTGACCTGCGAGGGCAAGGCGACCTTGGTGCTGCGCGGCAACGGCGCAAAGGTCGACGGAATCGTTTTCCAGAATTTGCGCGTGCCCGACGGCAATGGCGCAGGCATCCGCCTCGAACGCAGCAATCTCGATATCGTCAACAGCATGTTCCGCAACAGCGAGGAGGGAATTCTCACCGGCGACGATGCCGCGGCGACGTTGACGATCTCCCGTTCGACCTTCTCGCGCCTCGGCCGCTGCGACCGTGGGCTCAGCTGCGCGCACAGCGTCTACACCGGCGCCTATGGCCGTGTAATCGTCACGAACACACGCTTCGAAAAAGGCAGCGGCGGCCATTATCTCAAGACGCGTTCGCCGCAGGTCGAGATCAGCGACAACAGCTTCGATGACACGCAGGGCAAGGGAACCAATTATCTGATCGACCTGCCCGCGGGATCGGTCGGCCGCGTCACGAACAACCTGCTTATCCAGGGCCGCGACAAGGAAAATTATGCAGTGCTGATCGCGGTCGCCGCCGAGGCGCGCGACAATTCGTCACGCGGACTGGTTATCACCGGCAATCGCGCCAGCGTGCCGCAAGGCCTGGACCGCAAGACGATCTTCGTCGCGGACTGGAGCGGCGAGCCGCTTGCGATCGGGCCGAACGAGATCGGCCCGGGACTGACGCGCTTTGAAAAAATCTCGGATTAGGCTTCGCCGCGCGTTTCGATGAGCGAGGCCGCGAGCGCCTCGGCAGGCGATTTGCCGCCCCACAGCACGAACTGGAACACCGGGTAAAAGCGCTCGCACTCGTCGATCGCGCTTTCGATCAGCGTTTCGGTCATGTCGAGCGGCAGCGACGCGTCGGCACCGAGCAGCATGCCGTGGCGGAACAGGATCGTGCCGCTGTTCGACCACAGCTCGAAATGGCCGAGCCACAATTGCTCGTTGATCAGCGCCAGCGCCTCGTGCGCGGCGGCGCGCTTGTCCTCGACGACGCGAATGTCGGGGAAGGCAAGAAGCTGGATCACGCCGTCGTCGGCGCGCCACACCGCGCGCAGTTCATAGGTCGTCCAGCTGCCCTGCGCGGTCGCGACGATCTCATCCTCGCCGACCATCTCGTGCGGCCAGTCGTGCGCGGCAAAGTAAGATGCCAGCATCTCCATCGGTGCAGCGTCCTGGCCGTCGTCGTCGTCGTAAATATCGTCACTCATGCGCGCGCCTTAACCCGGATGGTGCGGCGACGCGAGTCCGCTACCCTCACCATCCGGGGAATATATTGTGCGTAACCTGCCAAAAGCGCGCCCGCGCGCCTTAGCTCTTCGGCTTGCGCGCCGCAGGCTTGGCAGCGGGTTTAGCGGCTTGCTTCGCAGCGACCGGCTTTGCCGCAGCCTTTGGCGCCGCAGCGGTCTTGGGAGCAGCCGCGGGCTTCGCCACGCCTTCCAGCTTGTCGAGCCGCGCCTTCAGCGCTTCGGCTTCGGCACGCGCCGTGGCGGCCATTTTCTTCACCGCCTCGAATTCCTCGCGGCTGACGAAATCCATGCGGCC